>DASRDW010000100.1:0-13010 GCA_035652415.1 Candidatus Angelobacter sp.
TGCACAATGGTCCCATGGCGCAGTACGCCGTTGGCGGCAATATCAAACTGTTGCCCGGCTTTGGCACGAAGCACGCGAAAGAGATGCGTTGCGTTCGGCCCCAGCAGAAAAGCGTGGTCGCCTTCCACGCGGTCGGCAATCCAGCGGCGGCGGGTCATGTGCGCGCCAATATCACGTAAGAAGCGGCTGCCAGACCAAGATAGAGAATCCCCAGCAACCGGCTCTGGAAAATCAGAGCATCCAGGCTGGGAAATTGCGCCTGGAAAAAAGTTTCTGCGGCGCCCAGCAGGGAAAAAATGGTGCCAATGACGATCCAGCTTTGGTGTCCCCAGGGCAGAAAGTAAAGCGAGCCGAAGACAAGACCCATGATCACAAAGATAAGGCTGCGCCAGCGCGCACGCTTCAGCGCATTGACTGCTTTAAAGCGTTCCACCTGGAGTTCTGCGAAGCGGCGGGGCAGCACGACACGAATCAGGCCAGCCAGCCCAGCCACGATTACAACGAACCAGATGTAGAACTTAGCCAAAGATGTCCTTCATCTTTTCCAGAAGGCTGCGTGGCTCCGGCTTGTTTTCAATATCAAACGTCTCCCCCAGTTCCGTCAGCAATTCACGCTGGTGTTTGCTGAGCTTGGCCGGGGTTTGAACTCTTACGTGCACGTACATATCGCCTTTGCCGGAACTTTGCAGCGCCGGTATCCCCTTGCCGCGAACGCGAAATACCGCGCCGGATTGCGTCCCTTCCGGCACTTTGAGCTTGTGCTCACCGCCTTCCAGCGTGGGAACCATGATCTCCGCGCCCAGCGCTGCCTGCGTGAATGAGACAGGCACAGAGCAGTGCAGGTCTTTCTCTTCACGCTCAAAGAACGGATGCGGCTTCACCTTCAGCACTATGTAAAGATCGCCGGCCGGGCCGCCATTCACTCCTGCGTCGCCCTGCTCCTGATAACGAATCCTGGTCCCATCTTCCACGCCCGCCGGGACGTTCACGTCAACGGTGCGCTCTTTCATCACGCGCGATTCGCCTTTGCACTTGCTGCACGGATCAGAGATCACGCGTCCCGTTCCCTGGCAGGTAGGGCAGGTGCGGGCAATGCTGAACATTGACTGCTGGTAGCGTACCTGGCCATGACCTTTGCAGGTTTGGCACGTAGTAGGCCCTTTTCCCGCAGCCGATCCGTTGCCGTGGCACTGCTCGCACGGCTCGTATCTACGGACCTTAAGTTCGGTCTTCTTGCCAAAAGCCGCTTCCTCAAAGGTCAGCGTAATGTCGCCGCGAGCATCGCCGCCACGCTGTGCGCGGCTGCGCCTTCCACCGCCAACGTTCCCGCCAAAAAAGTTGCTGAAGATGTCGCCAAAAATGTCATTGAAATCGGCAAAGTTTGCCGGATCAAAACCGCTAAATCCGCCGGCGCCGTTCACTCCGGCATGGCCGAATTGGTCATAGCGGGCTCGCTTGTCCGCATCCATCAAGACGCTGTACGCCTCAGTGCATTCCTTGAACTTTTCTTCCGCCTCAGCATTCCCCGGATTGCGGTCAGGATGGTACTGCATGGCCAGCTTGCGATAGGAACTCTTGATCTCCTGCTCCGTGGCCGTACGGGTCACGCTTAGAACTTCGTAATAATCACGTTTTGCCTGCGTTGCCAAATGTCCCTCGATTACCAGATAAAGTCTGCTGTATTACTTACGCCCGCTCATCAAGCCGCCGGAATAACTCGTTAAACCTTTGATCAGTGCGAGCAAGGCTGTCGTCTGCATCTTCGGTAAACGCTGCGCCGAGCTGGTCATAATGAGACCTCTTTTCTCCATCGGAGAGTACTCGGTAGGCCGTGGCGATCGCGCGTATCTCTTCTACATCGTCAATGTTTCGGGGTTTGCCGGCAGCCTTGAATGCGCCGGCTAGATGCTCAAAAGCTCTTCTGATGTCGTCTTGCGTCGCGTCTCTGCCCACACCGAGGACTTCGTAATAATCGCGCCTTGCTTCCGTCACCAAAGTCTTTCCTCCGCCCCAGTTTTTGATGCGTGAGCTATTTGAAAAAGCTCAAGAGATCTCTAGATGTCGTCAAGACATCCGCTGAAGCCTTTCACCTCTTGCAATGATGATGGCTCTAAGCAGTTCGGGCCATCGCTCGACTCTCGACAACAAGGGTCCGTTGCTACTCTACTTTCTTCGCGACCCTCACCATCGCCGGGCGCAACAACCTTTCCCTAATGCGATACCCCGGCTGCAGCTCTTCAAGCACGTGATGGTCCGGCACTTCATTGCTCTCCACCACTTCAATGGCCTCATGCACGCGCGGATCAAATGGCTCACCCTGGGCCGGTATGCGCTGCACATTCAGCTTTTGCAACACATCCTGGAGTTGCTTATGGATCAGCTCTATACCCTTGCGCAAGTCTTCCGGCCTGGCGGAAGCATTCTTCATGGCGAGGTTGAAGCTATCTAACACCGGCAGCAGGTTGCGAGCTGCATCCGAGACGGCAAAGTCACGGAAATCATCCTTCTCTTTCGCTGCGCGCTTGCGATAGTTATCAAATTCAGCCTGCAGCCGCGCCAGCCGATCAAACAGGTTATCGCGCTCGGTGCGGAGCTTTTGCAGCTCACCTTCAGCTTTAGCCGCAGTGGGATTCTGGCCGTCGCCGGAACTTGCCTTCTCTTCGAAACCATCCGCTGGATCAGCGGCTGGAAGCTCGTTCTCTGGAACCTGCTTTTCCTGCTCGTCTCTCAATTGTTCGTCTTTCAATTGCTCGTCTTTTAATCGATCTTCGAGGCCGACATCGGCCTTTCCATTTGTCTTGCCCATTACAGCACCTGGTCTTTTAATTGGAATTTTCACGCATTCTCATTCAGCAGCTTGTCAAAAAGCCGCGCAATGTATGAGACAGCCGTGATTGTATGTTGATAATCCATGCGGGTTGGCCCGATTACCGCCAGCGAGCCGCGCATTTCGTCGCCTACCCGCGCCGGAGCGCCGATTAAAACGAAGTTGCGCATCTCTGGCACTGCCTCTTCCAGGCCGATCACCACGCGCACCGCTTCCTGGCGTGTATCCAGGTAAGCGGCCAGCAGGCTGGCGACCCGCTCTTTTTCTTCCAGCGTCTTCACCAGCTCACGCAGGCGCTCACGATCCTGATCATTGCCCACAAGATTGGCTACACCTTCCACAAAGATGTTCTTAGTGGGCTCATCGGCTGCCAGCGCCCCGCTTTTATAAAGCTCTTCTAAACTTTTCATCAGCCGGTCATACTCGCTGCGTTCCTGGTCAATACGCCGGATCAGCTCTGCTTTTACGTTGCTCAGCACCCAGCCCCGGAAATTTTGGTTAATGTAGTTGGCCGCAGTGTTCAGGTCATCCTGATTCAGATCGCGTTCCAGACGCATCATGCGGTCATGCACCACGCCTGACTTCATCACCACCACAGCCAGCACGCGATTATTGCCCTGGCGCGAGAAATAAACATGCTCCAGCGAGTTCTTTGGCCCGGCATTCCCAATGGCCACTCCCACGCCGCTGGATACCAGTGAAAGCACGTGTGAGGTCCTCTCCAGAAACTCCTGTACATCCACCGTGCCCTGTAACGTGTCTGAAATCAGCGTCTGGTCAGCCGCGGAAATCGTCGCGCGCCCAGAGATCTGGTCAACGTAGTAGCGGTACGCCTGCGGCGTAGGCACCCGTCCAGCCGAAGTATGGGGCTGCTCCAGGAACCCGGTATCGACCAGATCGGCCATTACATTGCGGATGGTCGCCGGGCTCAGCCCATCTTTATTCAGACGCGAGAGCGTACGCGATCCTACCGGCTCACCGGTTGATATATAGGTTTCAACAATGGCGGTGAGGATTTCCCGCTCACGCGGCCCGATTGATCCTGGGTTTGGCATAACTTGAAACAAATAAGTCATTTATTTACAATAACTTAATGTAAATAAAAGTGACACCTTCCACAGCTTAGATTGTAGGAATGTTAGTGGATTATTGTCAAGATGGCACTTTGGGGGGAAGAGTGCCAATTAGGGATGGTAGCCGTCTGGATCAGGTGGCATTGCAAGGCATTCACCTCGGGTATAAGGTCGATAGAGGGGCGTACCCGATTCTATGCGGGCCACTGCATCCTCAGTTGAGCAAGTAATTCTTGAGTTTCGGATCCGCTTTGATCGGCGTAGCAGTAATCCAGTAATCTTTATACGGCGGCTCGGTTGAGCTGCTCTGCACGTTGTAGCGATAGCCGCTCTTGACGCACCATCCTTGGCCGATTCCGTCGGGGCAAGCCACCACGTTGTCGAGCAAGCATGCGTGCTCTGGACCACAGTCTCGCGTAGTAGGGGCAGGTCCGAGTACAGGAAGGTTTGGGGCAAAGCCAATCTTTTCATAATTGGTTGCGTAGGTGACTTCTGCAGTGTTGATGGTCCGAAGATTTGAAGCATGGGGTGTCGACGGGCCGCTCATTTTTGCTCTGAAAAAGAGCTGCATCAGCATCCCAACCAGGGACAAAATAATCACCACCCCTAGCACTAGCCGCCAATGTTGGAGCTTTTTCTGTTTTGTCATGTTGCTCTGCAATTCTTAGAACGGCTGACTGGTCTTATTTTGCATAACGAACCTTATATCGCGCCCCAGTTTGATCATTTTCATCGTTTAATTTAGCCCGAGTGATTTTAAGCCAGATAAGCTCTTCTGTATTAGTGGCGGGTAAAAGCTAGAATGCCCTAAACAATCCAATCTGCTTCATAAATTTGTGCTTCTCTCATTTGCCTGATCGCGGCGTAAATCCAGGCGATTCAGTCTTTGGAACAGGAAATACCCTGCCTGATGCAGTTGTTGTTGTCGGCCTTGTCTTCTCAGCTACGCTTTGCGCAGGAGCAGGCACTTCCGCAGGAACTGCGACTCGCCTCCCCAACGGGATTGTGGATGGCTGAGAGGCGGACAGATCAATTTCGATTGGAACGGCCGGCGGCTTAGGCATCTGGCGTAATTGATCAATAATGAGAGGTTTTGACAATTTTCGCTTTCCAGCTTGTTCCTGCAAACCGGCATAGCTAACTTGTGGCGTGACGTTGATTGGAACTGATTGTGCAGATGGTTGCTGAAGCGGCGTTTGCGGCAAATAGCTGCTCATGTTCGTCAACGAAGAGATTAGTACGACTAACCAATAAAGAGCCCATGCCTGTTTTCTTTTCTCTGACTGCTTCGGAGGCGGATAAGCATACTGTTCTCGGCCTGCACTGGCCCTGTAGTGCTGGTAGCTGCGCGCGCCAGAAGAGGCTGTTTGCTGCCTATTGGCTGTCGATCCTGTAAATCCCGACCTTGTAGAGCCGTATTGATATTGCGAACGTGAGCTTGTATTTGAGGTGCTGCGGGAGCTAGCAGGTCTGCCGTAAGAACCTGCGGGCCAGGTTTGGTTACTACTAGGCTCGGGAGTAACCGTGCGCAAGACCGCATAAGCTTCGTTAATCTCTTTGAGTTTCTCTTCAGCAATGAGTTGAGAGCGCCGGTCGTGTGTGAAGCGGTCTGGATGCCACTGCTTGACCAGCCTTATATATGTGCGCCGGATTTCCGCGGAAGAAGCGCCGGGCAGCACGCCCAGAATTGAATGGTATTCCAAAAAGCTTTTAAGCTTTTGCATCAGGCGGCCCTCTCTTTCACATCTTGCCAGGCCTCGCCGTTAGTACTGAATATTATGCCATAAGCTATTACTGCACTTGAATCACATCGCCCGGCGCGCCGCTGCTCTTTACTTCGGCTACGCGCATAACCACCTGCTTGGCGAAGTCATAAAGTGACTTGGCGTGAGGAGAGTTTTCGCCTTCCAAAACTGCGGGTTTGCCCGTATCGCCGCCTTTGCGGATATCAGGATCAAGCTCAATCGATCCCAGGAAAGGCACGCCGAACTGCTGCGCCGTCCGCGCCACGCCGCCTTTGGAGAAGATATCGATCTCCTGATGGCAGTGCGGGCAAACGAAGTGGCTCATATTCTCCACCAAGCCCAGGATATCGACGCGTGCAGTGCGAAACATCTCAATGGCCTTGCGCCCATCCTGCAGCGAAACGTCAGACGGCGTTGAGACCACAACTGCTCCGGTGAGCGGTACGGTCTGAAACAGTGAGATCACCACGTCGCCGGTGCCGGGAGGCAGGTCGACTACCAGATAATCCAGTTCGCCCCACTCCACCTGCTGCAGAAACTGCCGAATGATGGAATGCAGCATAGGGCCGCGCCATACCAGAGGCTTGTCGCCAGGATTCAGCAGTCCGACAGAGATCACCTTCACGCCAAAATTCTGCAGCGGCTCAATGCGGTTCTCTGTGAGCACGCGCGGCTGCTGGCTGGTGCTCATCATCAGCGGGACGTTAGGACCATAAATATCTGCGTCGAGGAGACCTGTTTTATGGCCCATCTTGGCCAGCGCTACGGCCAGGTTCACTGCAACCGTGGTTTTGCCGACCCCGCCCTTGCCTGAGCCGATAGCAATAATGTTGGTGACACCGGGAAGCGGAGTTGGTCCCTGCTGCGGCGCTGCATGTGGATGTCCGTGAGCCATAGGTAAACTTTTATTATACGGGTTTAGCGTGGATCAGGATTATTCCTTCGCTTTGGTCCTGCTCCCGAGTTCCCACTTTCTCAGATCGCGCCGCCGTCCTGCATCCTCATAGCGCCGCTTTTCTTCGTCGGTCTCCGGGATCACGTGCGGCACAGATTTGTGCCTGCCATGCTTATCGACGGCAACAAATGTCAGGTACGCTGAAGCCACATGCCGCGTGGTGCCGGCAATGTAGTTTTCCACCCAGCACTTCACGCCGACTTCCAATGACGTATTGAACGCTCGATTGACGGAAGATTTCAGAATCAGTAGATCGCCAATGTGCACGGGCTGACGGAAATCAATATGGTCCATGGACGCCGTGACCACGTGGCTATGCGAGTGCCGATGGGCTGCGAGAGCGCCGGCAATATCAATCATGTGCATAAGGCGTCCGCCCAGCAGGTTTCCCAGAGGATTGGCGTCATTGGGCAGGACTACCTCTGCCATTTGCGACTGCGACTCTTGCACTGTCCGTGGAGGCAATCCACCTACTCCGTGGTGCTGACCATCGTGTGTATGTGAAGAACTCATATTTTAATTTTTGCACCCAGCGCCCAAGAGACACTGGTAAAAATCGATCAACTAAAGACTATCAGACTTAAGGAGATGTTTTGGTTGTCGATTGGCGGCCTGAATGGAACAACACTGTCTCTGTATCTAGGGCTTTCGCGGACGCCGCTCAAGATAGACGGCCAAATAACATTCGGCTTGGCGCTGCAGACATGCATCGCGCAAAGGGACCGGCCATTTGCGTTCTGTGCAGTCATACTCCAAACGACCGTACTCCACTGGCTCATGGCCGCATTCGCTTACATAATGGAGTATTACGCGCAGGCCTTCATCGCGGGCCACAGCAAAGCGCACGCCATCAGCATGGCGGGCGTTCGGCATCCGAGAACAGCCGAGAGCATTGCCCAGGTTACAGAAATCGTGCAGCTCGGTTTCCGTGGGCGTAGTTTCTTCCGCACCCGCGTGGCAGGTTCCGGCAAAACCCGCACCTAACGGCAAGCGGGCAGGAAACGGCCAGCCAAGGGAAATGCGATCAGTGGGGAAGAAATACGGGCAGGTCACAGCAAAGCGATAGTAGCTTTAAGCCTGGACAGAGTAAAGACGAATCGTAAGCTGCCTGTGGAAATCATACGATTATGTGAACCGTTCTCTCTGCCAAGCGGCATTGAAAATTACAAAGCCATTCCACCTCAAGCACTTGTCTATGATAGATTTTTTCCATGCCTGAACCGAATCGCCTGCAGATGCTGACAGAGTTCCTGCAACAAAATCCCGGCGACGCTTTTGCCCGTTATGGCCTTGCCATGGAATATTCCAAAGCTGGACAAACCGAGCAGGCGCTGGCTGAGTTTGGCAAGCTTTTAGAACTGCACCCTGATTACACCAACGGCTACTTTATGGCCGCGCAAACCTTGGAGCGTAACGGCCGCACGGATGAAGCAAAGAAGATGCTGGAAAAAGGTGTAGAAGCAGCAAAGCGTACCGGCAATAAGCACGCGCTTTCAGAGATGGCGGGAATGTTGGATGAGCTGAGCTGATTGGCTCTTTCTGAGATTAAGCAGCTTTATCTAAAATCCCGAAGCGAAGCGAGGGAACCCTATCTGCTGCAAAATTTTGTAGACCACGATTTTGGTCTAGTTTTTCGTCCCGAAATCTCCCGATGGCATTTCTTAAGGGAATATGGATCCCTCGCTGCGCTCGGGATTCAGAAAAGCTGTCTTTGCCATCACACTACATCTTCTGCACTCATGATTTCCCGAATTCCTGTCCAAGCAAATATCAATAGATAGGGCACTCCAATAACGTCGAGCACCATCGGTGCCCACCATAGTTTGTTTAACATTGCAGGGGGGCTTAATCCGCAGGCGACTGCTCCCAGCCATCCACCGACAACCGAAATCGTAGCTGCTGGATTTCGCCGCCGCACCCATGAACAAACTGTGAGCTTATTGAAGACCATCACGGCAACTGCCAACGCCATGAGTAGGCCAAATTCGCTCCAACTCCCTTTTGCACCCATGGAGGAGAACGCATGTTCAGTGAGTTCTTGCAGCTATACGTTGCCATCTATTGGCAAAGATGGCGTGATTAGCCGCCCTGCATCGGTTGGGCAACCATTTGTGGTATAGCCGGTCGCAATTGTTCATTGCGATAATCAGCGGGTTCTTAGCCGTTCTAATTCAAGGGGTCGCCGTTGCAGTATTTCGTTTCTTCAGGGCCGCGTTTTTAAAGCTGCGGACAAAAATCCAAGCCATCTCCAGGAGCATGGGCCACAGGATGACCAGCGTCGTAATCGAACCGGCCCTTGAACCTGCTGTGCCGGGCATTGGAGCATAAACCGCCACGCAGAATGCCGCATTGGCGAGATAAGCCGTGTAAAGACCAGCCAGGCAGGCGCTGGTCGCGACGATGTCGCGGCGTCTCACGAATAACATTGCTCCGCTCGCGATGATGATGCCGAGTGTTGGGCCAAGTATTGAAAGCCATCGCGATTCTTTCATGTGAGCAAGATTTCCAAGCCGCAACAGGAATGGCACAGTCACCGCTATCGTCCCGCAAAGCGAAAGGGCCACAAGCATCCAGATCACGCGTCGTCCCAACCGCGTGGAGGGCCGCGTTGAGAACAGGGAACGTAGGTGAAGCCAAACCATTGGGAATGCCAGAAAAAATGGCGATCCGATAAGAAAGTGCCACCAGTTGCCCTGATTTCCCGGAACCCTGAGCCTTACAGCGTCCCATGGCGAAGTGTAGAGCGCTATAGGAAGGAACGCAGTGGCAGCGGCTGTAAGCGATAACACTAAGCCAATAATATTGAACCAGAGCAGAGGCTGGTTTCTTTCCCGAGTATCCATAGAATCCTCACTCCATCCGGGCGTACTCGCCGGACAGCGGCATCGAACAAGCTAACCAATTGCCGGTTGCTAATTGCTTTTCTTCGCTACCTCGCTCATCACTTGCGAAGTCGGCTTGAGCGCTTTACGGATCCTGCGCTCCACTACGCCGGGCAGCGTGTGATACATGCTGATAAACAGCGAATAAATTCGCGGAGTCACCACTTCCCTTTTGCGCTTGAGCAAGCCTTGCAGCGTGGCTTGCGCCACCACCACCGGCCCCACCGAATACTTCACTGACGAGCCGACGCGCTCCGCGTGCCTGCCTTTAACCATGTTCTTCACAAAATCCGTGGCGATGTAGCCCGGACAAACCGTCAGCACGTTGATGTTGTGCCGCAGCAGCTCCATGCGCGCAGCTTTACCGATGGCATTCATAGCGTGTTTGGTGGCTGCATAGCCGGACATATAAGGCGTGGAGATGTGCCCTGAAACCGATGAGATATTCACAATATCGCCGCCGCCCTGCTTCTTCATGACCGGAATCACGGCCTGCATGCACTCAATAGCGCCGAACAAATTTGTATCAAACATCTTCCGCAACTCGGCCATATTCATATCAGCTACCGCATCGTTCAGACCGAAGCCGGCATTATTTACAAAAATATCAATGCGGCCAAACTTGGCGATTACGGTCTGGACCAGCGCATCAATCTCCTGGCGCTTGCTGACATCACAGGAAGCACTTAGCGTGTTGCCGCTTCGGCCCCCGATGCGCTGCTCTGCCGCTTTCGTCCGCGCCAGATCACGGGCGCACAGCACCACCTTAGCGCCTTCTGCAAGAAACAGCTTGGCAATGGCTTCACCAATACCCATGGAAGCGCCGGTAATTACTGCTACTTTGTCTTGGAGTTTCATGCGAGTTTTGTAGTTTGTAAGCGTATTTAAGTCAAGCTAGCAGACAAACATACTTCGCTGAGAGGAAGCCACGGATCATCAAAGAAAATTCAAATCCCCAATCGCATGGGATGTCCTGATTACTCAATGTCCCAATGCCCCGATTGCTTCTCTCTGCTATAGAATGAACCTGTGCCGCTCTTGCCGCTATTTCCGCTGGAAATTGTGCTCTTCCCCGGGACACCGTTGCCGCTCCACATCTTTGAGCCTCGCTATAAAGAGATGATTGCCGAGTGCCTGGAGCAGAAGCGCGCGTTCGGCATGGTGCGGGTGAAAGAGAATGCTCTTGCTTCAATCGGGTGCTCGGCCACCGTCCTCAACGTGATCAAGAAATACGATGACGGGCGGCTGGACATTGCGGCGGAAGGCCAGAGGCGCTTTGAGATTGAAACCTTGAACCAGGAACGCTCATTTCTTCAGGGAGAAGTCACTTACTTTGACGATGAGCCATCGCAAGTGGAAAAAGGATCGCGGGAAACGCTGATTGAATTGCACGAGCAGCTTTTTGCCATCCTGGGACAAAATGTTGAAATTGAGAAGGAGGCTCCTTCACTCTCATTCCATCTGGCCAGCGAACTCCCCGTTGACCTGGATTTTAAGCAGTCGCTGCTGGAGATGAAATCAGAGGCAGAGCGGGTTGAGACCCTTACCGAGTATTATCGCGCCACCATTCCCAAAGTGGAAAAGACATTGCTCGCGCGCCAGCGCGCCAGCGGCAACGGCCACGTGCAGTAATACTTTTTGCCTGCGGCGTATAATGCTTTTCAGAGGCCCTTCATGAATCTTCCCCGTACTCTGGGCGAACTCAGAAAAAGTTCTTTTTCTGAGCAGAGACTGCGCACGCGCAAGGTAAAAGACGAACTCCGGGAAAACCTGATAGCCCGGCTGCGCGGAAGCGAGTCGATTTTTCCCGGCATCATTGGTTATGACGATACAGTTGTTCCCCAGTTAGTGAACGCCGTGCTCTCACGGCATAACTTTATTCTGCTTGGCCTGCGCGGACAAGCCAAGAGCCGCATTCTGCGCGCACTTACGGCGCTGCTGGATGAGCATCTGCCCTACGTTGCAGGCTGTGAGATTCACGATAATCCGTATGACCCGATCTGCAAGCGCTGCCGCGAACTGATTGCCCGCGAAGGCGACAACACTCCTATCGCCTATCTCACACATGAAGATCGCTATGTGGAAAAGCTGGCCACGCCGGATGTGACGATCGCTGATTTGATTGGCGACGTTGATCCCATCAAGGCAGCGCGAGGCGGCCACGATCTCTCCAGCGAGATGACCGTGCATTATGGTCTGCTGCCACGCGCGAATCGCGGCATCTTTGCCATTAATGAGCTGCCTGATCTCGCCGGAAAAATTCAGGTCGGGCTTTTCAACATCATGCAGGAAGGCGATGTGCAGATTAAAGGCTATCCGCTGCGCCTGCCGCTGGATGTTGCTCTGGTTTTCACTGCCAACCCTGAGGATTACACGGCGCGCGGCAAAATTGTTACGCCACTCAAAGACCGCATTGGCTCAGAGATTCGCACGCATTATCCCGGCACGCTGGAAGAGGGCATCAGCATCACGCAGCAGGAAGCATGGCTTCGGCGCGATGGCCTTGAGCTACACGTTCCCAAATACGTGCGTGAAGTGGTGGAGCGAGTGGCCTTCCTGGCGCGCGAAGATAAGAAGATCGACAAGCGCTCCGGCGTAAGCCAGCGTTTGCCCATCAGCGTGCTGGAAAATGTGATCTCCAATGCCGAACGGCGCGCCCTGCGCAGCAATGAGAAGACAATTGTTCCACGCATTGGCGACGTTTACGCGGCCCTGCCTTCCATTACCGGCAAGCTAGAACTGGAATATGAAGGCGAGATGCGCGGCGCAGATACCGTGGCGCGTGAGCTTATCCGCACCGCCGTTGCCAAAACTTACGATACCTATTTCAAAGATCTGAACATGCAACAGGTGGTGCAGTGGTTTGAGCTGGGTGGCGAGATCAAACTGGCCGATACTGCAAGCGCACAGGAAATCCTTGAAGGCCTTAAGAACATTCAGGGCCTCACGGAAAAGCTTGCACCTGTGGGCATCAAACCCAAAGAGAAGCCTGAGGTGTTGGTCTCTGCCGCTGAGTTTGTGCTGGAGGGCCTGCACGCGCATCGGCGCATCGGACGGACCGAAGAACGTGTCTTCAGCGCAGAAAAACAACCCAAACGCGCTGAGCGTCCGTTTGAGCGGGGCGATGATGAGCCTCCGGTGATGCGGAACCGAAGGCCTTACAACTAGATTTCTTGCAATCTGGTATAGAGATTTTTCTAAATCCCGAACGCGACGGGTTTGCGCGTGAGGGTTCCCTACTCCGGATATGGATAGCAGGGTTGAAATTGTAAAGACGGTTCCCTCGCTTCGCTCGGGATTTTAGAAAAACGAAGTCGCAAAAATTTAATGAAATACACGAAGTACACCAAATACGTTGCCGACCTTGCAGACGAGATGAGCATGGAGGACCTGCTGAACGCGCTCTCCGACTATCTGCTGGAGTCGGGATTTCAGAGCGACTCAATGTACTTCCAGCAAATGGATGAGCACACGCTTGATGCTTTGCGCCAGGCCATCCAGCAGGCGCTGGAGATGGGCGACTTTCTC
>DASRDW010000101.1:0-16204 GCA_035652415.1 Candidatus Angelobacter sp.
ACCGAAAACCTTACTTGCTCATGCGCAGGAGCATCCTTTATGTAGAACACCGCAAGCCCGGCTTCATCAGAATCCTGGGAGAAAGTGCGGCTAATTCCGTTAAACTGCATACTCTTGGGCAGCAGCACTCCAACTTCTGAAAGCTGCGAATCAGGCACAAAGTTGAACTCATACGCGCCGCTGTATGGCAGCTTGTAAGTCACCTGAAAACGCGTTTCTCCTGGGCGCAGGGGAAAACCCATGGCATAGTTGTTCTTTTTGCCGGTTGATATCGGCGAGATGGTTGTCGGCATTCCACCAGCGCTGGTTGCCGTGGTTTCAACCAACTGCGCTCCTTCAGGCAGATCAACAGAGAAAGTCTGGGTATCCATCATGGTCCGCGGGGGCTGTGACTCATTGCGCAGCGTGTATCCCACCGATACTTCAAGTTGCCCCTGCGCTGCCTGCATGCGAAAAACGCGCGCCACCTCAGCAATGCCTTCCACTTTTTTAGCGGCGTTGTAAATTGTTATGTCCGTAGCGCCGGCGCCGGGCGGCACGCTGGTGAAGTAATTCACTCCTTGATGATTCACGCGCAACAGGTGCGGCGCGCTCGAATCCGGCACATCAATGCTGAAGTGCCCGCTGCTGTCGGTTGTGGTGCGCGAAACTTCATTCATCCCGCCCTCAAGCGAAAGCAGCACAACTTCATTGCTGGATGCAGGCTTGTTCATGGTTCCATTGGTGACGGTGCCGCTGATCTGCGCGGCAAGCGAGCTGGCTGAGACCAGCCAGCAAAACATGATGAGAGCGATTCGATTCCAGAGCGCCAAAGATTGACCTTTCAAATCCTGCCCTTTTGCAGATAATCGGGAGCAGCCTGAGCGGATTCCCAAAATACTTTATCTTGGAGACAAAGAGTATCTCAAGCCGATGGCATTAGCGATGGCCATTCAGGTTGGCCCACTCGCCAGACTCAATGAAGCTGGCCCAGTAAAAAGGGTGCTCGCGGCCTTTGCGTTTCAGCATGGAAAGCTCTGCCTGATGGAGAGCATAGCCACGCCCTCGACCATTCTTTAGCCCGGTGTAATAGGTAGTGATCATTTGCCGGGTCACGTAATCGTTCACGGGCCAAAGACTCATAACCAGGCTCTCTGCCCCGGAGAGCACAAAGGCGCGGCGCAATCCGTAAACACCTTCACCCACACGAACTTCTCCAATGCCGGTATCGCATGCGGAGAGCGTAACAAGTTTGGTCCCCCAAAGATTGAGATTGGCCGCTTCCAGGGCGGTCAGAATACCGCTATCCCCGCCTCGCCGGTTTAAATTGGCGCCCGTAAGGGCCAGCCCTGAACGCAACAAAGGATTCTCTGGGTCTTCCTCCGGCGAACCTCCACGCGCATCGTTCGTTGAGCTTCCGGCATTTGCTGAATCTTTTTTGCCTGCATGGGGGTCCTCAAGAAAAAATCCGTGCGTCGCGATATGCAGGATGCTCGGAGCCTCAAGCTTCAACAGCGCAGCTTTTGTTGCCTGCGCTCCGATGAACACATGCGCTTTGGGAAAAAGAGATTGAATGGCTTGCGCTTCCAGTTTGGTCCCATCCAGCGGCGCAAAGTAGATATCAGAATTCTTGCCGCGGCTGATGCCCCGCGTTGCCGGTTGTTTTAGTACGCCTGGCACGCTGTTCACTTCCCGGGCCTTCGGCTCGCCAAAATCGGGATCAGCCACTACAGCGACCTCAGTTTTGCTTGCACGCGGTGTTTGCATATGAAGCAAATCGCGCCCGGTGCTTAGATAGGTGAACAGATACTGCTCCACCAGGTAATGGCCGTTTTCATCGACCAGGGCTTCAAAAGGAATGAGATCGAGCTGTCCGTCCGGCGCAATGAGCAGGTGCCGTGGGTTACCGGCAAGTGCACGCACAGGACGCATAATTTTCTCATCAACGGTACGCGCTAATTTTTTTACATTGCGCGATTCAGGATCTCGCAATGACTTGCGCAGAGCACTGATGGCAGTATCGATGATTTTTGCGTCGCCTAAATCTATTGAACGCACGTCATTGCTGGTAATGACGTAAGCCGCATACCTGGGTGGACCGAGATCTGTATCGCTCTCAAGCGGCTGCTTTGGATCGTAAGGCTGGTACACTGCATACTCAACCAAGGCAGCGTCAGCCGGTATGGCAGCCTGCACTGCATTCAGCGTTACTCCAGCAGAAGACTGATAATAGCCTGCACTGCGCTTTCCAATCTCGCTTTCCAGAGCGTCTCTCTGCTCGGTGAGAGTTTTAATCTGTTGCAGGTGCTCAGAAAGCGAAGTTTTACCCGGCCCGTTCAAAACAAGATTGGCAAGGTTCGAAGTTACCTCTTTTAACTTATCCAACTGCGCTCGATCTTCAGCATTGGAGCGGCTGCGCAGGCCTTCAAGATTGTCCGCCAAGGCATCAAGTATCCGGCCTTTGCGTTGCAGCAGCATGGTTGCGGCCAGTTTGCGCGAATCATTGCTCCCAGGATCGAGCCGCAGCTGGAAGGAAATGACATTGTTGAGCGTGTTCAGGTAGGGATCAAAGTAATCCAGCTTTTGTCGTTCTGAGCCGATTGCCAGATTTAACGGCAGATCCTTTTCCTCAATGGCGGCTGATTCTTGCCAACATTCGCGGGCCCGAGCCGGATTGCCGGACGCGGAATACAGCTTGGAGAGATTGCGTAAAATCCGGCCTACTTCCGGGTGTTCTGGACCACGAGAGTCTTTGGTGATTTGCAAGGCGCGAAGAAGCAAGGGCTCCGCTTTGGCATAATTGCCCGAATCGTTATATAGAATGCCCAGGCTCTCTACGGTTACTTCAAGCTGAAGACTATTGGGCCCAAACAGCTTTTCCAGGATGGCCAGGGAGCGCTCCTCGTATTCTTCGGCGCTCTTGTAGTCTCCCATGTGCTTGGACATGATGCCCAGGTTGCTCAGCGTCTGCGCAACCGGCAAACTCTCAGGCCCATCGAACTTTTCAAAGATGGCTTCAGACCGGCGGAAGTATTCAGCAGCCTTGGCGTTCTCGTCCTGGCGCCAATAAAGAAGACCCAGGTTGTTGAGCGTTATCCCATCCCACGGATGGACCGGTCCCAGCACCTTTTCTTTGATCGCAAGCGAACGCTGGTAAAACTTCTCTGAAGTACCAAAATCACGACGCCGGTAGGCAATGAGGCCGCGATTGTGCAACATCAACGCGACTTTCAAGTGATCGGGGCCGAGCAGCTTTTCCTCCAGCGACTGCGCCTGTGATGACAGCTCTTCCGCCCGCACATTGTCCCGCTTCATCAAGTAAACGGAGCTCAGATCGGCAACTGATTCCGCATAAATCAGGCTGGTTTTACCACCGGCCGCCAGCTTGATTTTGGAAGCATGCGTCAGCAGTTCTTCTGCCCGCGCATAGTTCGTCTGCCCTATTTCAATTCTCCCCAGCGTGCTTTCCGCATCGGCATAAGGGAGATCATCTGGGCCATAAGTTTTTTGAACAATTTCTAAAGCTCTGCTGGCCTCAGTTGCCGCAGTGGCATAGCTGCCTTTTTCTTTATAGAGATCTGCCAGCGTCTCCAACGATTTCGCAATCAATATGTCATTGGGCTGAAGTTTTTCTTCGCGAACATGCAGAGCATGTTTGCCTGCCTCTTCCGCTTCCTGATACCTTGCCATTGCTGTGAAATTTCTGGCCTGGCCATCCAGTGCGTCGACCTCTTCAAGGCTGTTCTGGCCAAGCGCCTTTTCATCGATGGCAAGTGCTTGCTTATATAAGGTAGCTCCACGAGGATAATCACCTCTGCCATCGGCAATCCGTCCAAGCAATGTCAGACAGGCAGCAACTTCGGGATTGTCCTGTCCGAGCAATTGCTCACGAAGTTGCAGTGCGCGTTCAGCCGATTGCTGAGCTTTCTCATAGGCTCCTTCGCGGTAAAGATCTTGCGATTCTGAGTAAAGACGCGCCGCCTCAGCAAGCGCACCTTCATCGGACTTTTGCTGGATCGAGGGATTCGCGCCTGTAGATGGTCGTTTATCGGTAGGCCAGGCTTGCTTGCAGAAGATCGCATAACCTGCCAATGACAACAACAACAGGAAGCGATGGACTTTAGGGCCTGCGGGCATAAAGACGGCTAAATTCTACTCCAAATCAAGAACAGGACCTCTACTTGTTATCGAAGAATCCTATTCTTTATCTTGGGAAATGGATGGATTCTCTATGAAATAGCAATTCCCGGCGTAGAATTTTAGTGCCTTGCGAACGTTCAGCAAACATCGAATGGAATTACCGGTAAGCTTTGAATTGATGGCCTACATAATTTTTCCGGAGGCGCAATGCGATACGACTTTCTGGTTGAAACCTACGCGACCGAACGAATCAAAGTGGTGAGCGTATGGAGCGAGTTCCACGATGAGGACCTGCCGTTCCGGCCAAATGCGAAAGATCCACGCGGGCGCAGCGTGCATGAACAGATGGTCCACCAATGCGTGAGCGAAAATCTGTGGTTCAAGAACATGCTGGGCATTGATGTAAGCGCGCAGCCATTGCCCTCGCCGGAGACGCGGTTGGGGTTCATCCAGCGCTACGCGGAAGACAGCGGCAAGCGTCTTACTGCGCTCGAAAGCAAAGATGACGCATGGTTTGAAGGTGAGACTACGTTCTTTAACGTAAAGCGGTCGCGTGCCTGGGTAATGGTACGGCGCATCGCGCATACCTCACACCATCGCGGGCAGCAGATGGCCATGCTGCGTATGCTGGGTCGAGACCTTCACAGCAACTACGGTCCTACAGCCGATACCGGAGGCCTGATGCAGAACCAGGCGCCAACCATCTACGCGTATCCAGACATCAATGCCCTCTTGCAAGCGGAACCTTCAGGAGGCAAGAAAGCGCCTTTGCCGGGAGGCAGAGGAAAGCCGGTAACAGAGCGGCCCTGACCCTCGATCTTTGCTGACCATACATTGGCTGAATATCACAAGGCGCATGCCACCAGCCGGGATCGGCCCAATTACATCTGAAGCGCTATAAGGCATAACCTTCGTTACTGTCCGGTGTGCCAATGAAAATGCTATGGTTGCCGCATGTCCAGCAATGGAGGAATCTACGTTGAAATTCCAATCGATTCCAGCGTGGATGAGATCTGGCGTCTGACGCAAACCCCGGAACTTCATCAGCTTTGGGACTTACGTTTTACAGGAATCAAGTACCTGCCTAAAAATTCAGACGATGAACCGCAAAAGTTCCGCTATTCCACTCGTATTGGCTTTGGGCTGAATATCCATGGCGATGGTGAAAGCACAGGGACACGGGGGGATGCCACCGGGCAGCGTACATCGGCGCTGAAGTTCTGGTCTACCGATCCAAAATCGCTGATCAAGGAGGGATCGGGGTACTGGCAGTACATTCCATCGGGCAGCAACGTCCGTTTTTTGACCTGGTATGACTATCGAACCCGCTTCGGAGCCCTTGGCCGGATCATCGATCGAATACTGTTTCGCCCGCTCCTGGGCTGGGCGACCGCGTGGAGTTTTGACCGGCTGCGTCTCTGAAGCGAACGCGGCATTCTGCCTCAGGTCAGCATGCGCATGGCAATAATTCATGCCTGTGCGCGCTTTGGCGTGGCCTTCATTTGGGCGTGGCAGGGATTATTTCCCAAACTACTCTTCCCCAGCATAGATGAGCGATTGATGTTTGCGGCAGCGGGGCTTTCAGTGACCTTGGTGCCTCTGATTGGCGTTACGGAAATAATTTTCGCCGCAATCACACTTGTCTTCTGGCGATGGCGGCAGTGGTTTCTCTGGAATGCGCTCCTCATGCTTGCGGCCCTCATCGCTGTTGCTTTTGCCAGCCCAGGTTATCTGGTTGCCGCGTTCAATCCAGTCACGCTAAATGTTGCAATGATATTGCTTTCGCTGACGGGCTACGTCGCATCGTCAGAACTTCCAACAGCTTCGCGATGCCTGCGACAGCCGTCAAGGAAAGAACCATGAGATCAATCTATGAAGAGGTGCTGGGCCCGGATTTCTCCCGTTTGCATCCGGAAATCCAGCGGCGGTTTGGATTTTCCAGCCAGGATAATCTTGCCGCCATCGGAACCGGGGCGATGGAAAAGATCTGGCACGGCCCCGCCTACACCCTGCCTTTCTTGTATCTTGGCTCCTGGCGCCGCATCATGTTCCCTGAAAGCGGCGCAAATATTCCGTTTGAGATCGCGAACTATGCCTATGTTGACCCGCTCGGACGGGAGACGGTCACATGGATCAGGACCTTTCAGACCAAGCGACCACGCCGCTTTTGATGCTTATATGATTCACAGCAAGCAACGCAATTGTATTGTGGACTACCTTGGAACCCACCAGCATCTGGCAGTGGACATAGATATTAAGGTTAAGCCCAATGGAGGATTGCGGCTCCGGTCCGGCGCTCAGCGTTTTTATGAAGGTCTGATTGGCTTCTCATTCCCGATGATCTTCTCCGGCATTGCAGATGTTTGCGAATGGTACGATGAGACACTAAAGCGATTCTGCATTAAAGTTGCGGTCAGCAATCGCGCCTGGGGACCTCTTTTTGGCTATAACGGGCACTTTCAGGTAGAGTGGCGCTCTGTTCTGCCAAAGGACATACCGCAAAGCGTGCTACCAATGCGCGTTGAAAAGCGAGAATAGACACACTATTCGTCCGGCTCATTTACCATAAGAGCTGAGATTTTGACCCATCTATGGTGACCCTCCAGGATATTCAACAGGCCCGCTCCCTGCTTAACAAAGTTGCTGTGCGTACCCCGCTGGTGTTGTGCCGACTGGGTGACGACCGACAGATTTACGTGAAGCCGGAGAACCTGCAACCGATTGGCTCTTTCAAACTGCGTGGCGCATACAACAAAATTTCATCGCTTACGCCGGAGCAGCGCGCCCGCGGCGTGGTGGCGCACTCCAGCGGCAATCACGCGCAGGGCGTGGCGTTTGCCGCGCGAGCGTTGGGCGTAAAAGCAACCATCGTAATGCCCAAGACCGCGCCACGAGTAAAGCTGGAGGCCACGCGCGCCCTGGGAGCGGAGATCGTACTGGTGGGACCGGCCAGTGAAGATCGGATCAAGAAAGCGGAGGAACTGGAGAAAGAGCATGGGCTGGTTCCAGTGCCTCCATACAACGATGAAAAGATCATCGCCGGCCAGGGAACGATTGGGCTGGAGATTCTGGACGACCTCTCTGACGTTGATCTGGTGCTGGCGCCGATTGGCGGCGGCGGATTGATCAGCGGGACAGCAACGGCCATCAAGGAATCGAACCCCAGGGCAAAGGTGATTGGCGTGGAGCCGGAGTTTGCCGCGGATGCGCAAGCGAGCCTGCGCTCAGGCAAGATACAATCAGTTTCCGGCGAAGCAGCGGCGCGCACCGCGGCGGATGGGCTGCGCTCACAAAGCGTTGGCGAGATCAACTTTGAACACATCAAAAAATATGTGGATGACATTGTGACCGTGACGGAAGAAGACATTCGCCGGGCCATGCACCGTCTGTTATTTTCCGCGCGAGTGCTGGCCGAGCCCAGCGGCGCTGTGACCACGGCTGCAGCCATGTTCCATGCAGAGGAGCTGCCGCCCGCCAAAAAAATTGTCGCAATCGTGACCGGCGGCAACGTTGAGCCCCAGCTTTTCTCTGACGTACTGCTGGAAAACCGTGTAAGGTGAAGATGGTGAAGCACTGGAAAAAAATTCGAGTGCCGCTCCTGATCTTGCTTGCGGCAGCGCTGGCTAGCGCCGCCGACAATGAGAAGGCGACGATTCTTCGCGAATCCTCACTCTATGGTGCGCCCGGAACGAACTCACAGAAGACAGGGCAGGTGGAGCGCGGCCGTGATCTGACCATCCTTGGCCGCAAAGACGCTGACGGCCAACCGTGGTTCAACGTCTCAATGGCGTCAGATCCAACTGCGCAGATCACCAAAGAGGTCAGCGGCTGGATACCCAGCGTTGCTGTAGCAACTGCCTCCACAGCAAACGGCGATGAGGTTGTTTTTGGCCAGGCGGTGGCTTCTGAACATCAGGCGGAAGAACGCGGAGGGCGCAAAAACGCTGCCATGGACGCCATGCGGCTCTATGCCCGCGTGCCTGAACTTTTTCCCAGCTCTCCGCTGGCGGCAGAAGGAGCGTGGCGCTCAGCCGATATCCGCTGGCAACTGGCAAAAGCCGATTTTCTGCGCTCCGGAACGCAGATGGACGAAAAATATCTGCAGCAGGTAGTGACTAAATATCCGCAGACCAAGCAGGCGCAGCTTGCCGCCTTTGAACTGCTGGAAGGAAAGCTTTGCCCGGAATGGCGCGGCCTGCCGGACTGCCCGGAAAAAGAATCGGCGATCTATGAGCAATATGCCAAGGAGAACCCGAAATCGCCCAAAGCGGCGGAAGCGCTTTACAACGCGGCGTGGCGGCAGGCAGCGCTGACCGATATCTATCGTATTGATAATGACAACAGCAAGAGCGATGCCGCACGCAAGAAGGCCACGGCTCTGGCCCAGCAGATTGTGAGCCAGTACGCAGAAGACGACTGGAAACCGCGCGCACAGGCTTTGCTTTATAAACTGGAAAAGAAGATTCCTGTTTACGGGTCGGCGACGGAATGAGGTCCAATATGCCCACACTAGCGCGCACTTTGCTGGCTCTTTGGCTGGTTCTGGCCATGGCAAGCGCATTTGGCCAGGAGAAAGAACAGGGCACTGTCATTAGCGATGTGGATATGTACGTGTCTCCCGATACAACGGCCCAGAAGCTGGCCAAAGCAACACGCGGCCGCGACGTGATTCTGGTGATGGACCGCACTACGCTCTCAGGAAAAGTCTGGGCGCACGTGTTGGTAGTGGTGGACGTAAATCTTGAACAGGAGACGGCACGGCAGATTTCCGGATGGATTCCGAATACGTACCTGGTAACCACGGCCACTCGCAACGGCGATCAGATCATCTATGGCGAAGCTGTAGATTCAGAAAAACAGTTGCAGCAGCAAGGTGGGCGAAGAAGCGCGGCGCAAGACGCCATGCGGCTCTACTATCGCGTGTATGAGTATTTTCCCAGCTCTCCTCTGGCAGGCGAAGCGCTGTGGCACGCGGCCGACATTCGCTGGCAACTGGAGAAACAGGATGTGATGCGACGGCCCTCCTCGCGCGAGATGGATCCCAGCGTGCGCGAAGGCATGGACGAGCAGAACATGAAGGAGTTGATCAAAAAATTTCCTCATACCAAGTGGGCTGACCTGGCGTCGTTCGACTTGATCGATAATAAGTTGTGCGGCTCGTGGCAAGGCGAGACCAAGTGTCCAGAGAAGGAATCTGAGATCTACGAAAAATACGCGCGCGAGCATCCGCAGTCACCTAAAGCCGCGGAGGCGCTCTATGATGCCGCCTGGCGGCAGGCAGTGCTGGTAGATATGTACAAAGCCGCAAAGGACCGCGACAAAAGCGAGAAGGCGCGTAAAAAAAGCACGGAACTGGCACAGCAGATTGCCACCCAGTATGCTGAAGGCGACTGGAAACAGCTGGCCATGGAATTGATGTACGCGCTGGAGCACGGCCTTCCCACGTACGACGTGGAAACCAAAAAACCTGTAAGCTAATACAGCTTCTTACTTAAAAGATTTCACACCTCAGCAGCTAAGCTGGCGGTTCTGCAAATGCCTGCTTTGCCTGTGTGAGAAAATGCCTGAAAATATCCGGCGTCATGCGGAGGAATTTTGCACGGTTATCTGCTCTCTGTCTTCCTGGGAATTGTTGAAGGTCTTACAGAATTTTTGCCGGTCAGTTCCACGGCTCATCTGCGCATTGCTGAAGCGCTGCTGGGGATCGATCTGGGCAACGGCTTCTGGAAGATGTACTCCATCGTGATCCAGTTGGGCGCGATTCTCTGCCTGCCGATCTATTTCCGGCAGCGCATTGCGCGCTTCTTTTCCACCTTCCCGCACGGCGAACGCAATGATCGCACAGCTTTGACGCATCCGATTACGCTGGTATTGATTGCGTTTGTTTTTACCGCGGTTCCGTCACTGCTGCTGACCAAGGTAATCGGCAAACATCTTGAGAGCCTGACCGTGATGGGCGTTTCACTGCTGGTGGGCGGCATAGTTATGTGGATTGTGGATGCTATGTTTGGCACGCCGCGCCCAGGCAGCCGCCACATGACTGAGCGCACAGAAGACGTTTCATTGTTTCAGGCAATCTGGATCGGCATTTGCCAGGTGGCATCAGCGGTATTTCCGGGGACCTCTAGATCCATGTCAACCATCGCTGCCGGACAAGTCGCAGGAATGTCCCGCAGCTCGGCGCTGGAATTTTCTTTCTTCCTTTCTCTGCCAACGATGATCGCAGCCACCGGTTATGATCTGCTTAAAACCATGCACCCCAAACACGGCGAACCCTTGGGGCGCATGCCCGCCAACAATCAGGAATGGATCGTATTGATCATCGGCTTTGTCGTCTCGTTTATAGTTGCGCTAGGTGTGGTGGCGTGGTTCATGCACTGGGTACGCAAACGCGGGTTCACGCTGTTTGCGATTTATCGCATCATTATTGGGATCGCGGTGCTGGTGTGGGTAATGAAGGGCCACGTATAGGAAATCGCCACAATAGCGCACAATCGCCGTCATCGCCGAATCGCAAAAAAACAAGTACGCTCTCAGACTACTTCGGCTTGTCTTTCACTACGTAATGTCCTAAAGGTAATGGAATAGCGCAGCTCTTTGACTGCGGGAATGCTGTGCTGGAAGCGCCAGCGCGCAGGACCGCGCATCAGGTAGATAGAACGCCGCTCCAGCGTTAGCGAGATCGGTTTGCCTTTCGCTTTGTAAGGCTTAAAGCGCATACGCGACTCGCTGGCCAGCGAAATGCCGATCACGATGCCGAACTGCGGAGCATCGCGGTGCCATCCGATGGGCGCTCCGGGTGGATACTCGATCACCATGCCTTCCACCAGCGCGTCCGGTGCGAGGCCGGCAAAGTTCGCGGCGCGCTCACGAATAGGAGCAAGAAATTCGGGAAAGTTTTCTGCGGGAGTAGCCTTACGCGTGGTGAAGTCATACTCCAGGCCAAATTCAAGCACGCGGCGGCGGGCGGTGTAACCCTGAAAATCAAGGGTATCAAAGGGCAGAGTTCGGAAAGTCCGAATTAACCTGGTCTCTTCGTTTTCCGTGAGGAAGTCAGGATGATAAAGAAGGCCTTCAGGAAGGTCTGAAAACGGGAAGAGTGAGGTCTGGGTGGGCGCCATGAAAGAGTAGATGGCGAGAGCGACAGGAATGATGCGACCTTTCAAAAAGCAGGCGCCTCCCTCCCCAATCCCACGTAAAAGCGCGGTCCGGAAACCTCCGACAACCTTCCCGTCCATCCCACGCAAAAGCGGCGCGATCTACCATCTGGAAGTCATGGCCCGGGATCCGAAGCAAGCCGCCTGTCTCCTGATGACAGCCAGGAAATTAACACCTGTCACTTACCGCCTTTGCTTTCCTTCGACCCAACTTCCACCAGCTTTTTCGTCAGCAGCACCACGCCAAGAATCTGCGTCCATTCAGAAACAATATTGCCCACAACCTGCCCCCACTTTGACTCTGAATCAGAGTGCGCAAACAGCAGCACCCAGCCCACGCCGGTGATTACCAGAAAAATCGTCAGCGAATGTTCATGCAAGATCTCACGCAGCCGATTGTGCCACTTATGACGCGGCTGTTTGCTCTCTTGCGATCCGCGCTCATACAGATACTTGGTTCCCAGCAGCATCACCACAACGCCGGTCCAATCCGCGATCGCGTTGCCAAAGAACGAGCCGAGATGCCGCTTCTCATCGCTCACGCTGTAAAGCACAATCCAGAGAACAAGCACTGTGCTGGTGATGATGGTCAAGCCATGGCGTTGAAAGAATGTCCGGTTCTTTCGTTGGCGAATCCTGATTTCCAAATCTCACCTCGTGGGTTTCAAGGGCGCTGCCCTGTAGTTTAGAAGAAATATTCCCAGGACAAGCGGCCCACCCCGCTATTCTGCTCACCAAAACGTGTACAGCGCTGTCAAACCACCGAAGACACTCACAATCCTGAGGTGCTCTGCATGACTCTGGCGATTGCGCAACGCTGGCAAATCATTCTGCTGTTGTTCATCACAACTTTCTTAGCGTCTTATGCTGCGGGGCAGCAAACGGCTGCCATGCAGGCTGCGGACGAACTGTTCGCTCAATCCAAATGGGAGCAGGCTGCGCAAGCATACGCGCAGATTACGGCGAAAGAGCCGGCGAATGGCCTGGCGTGGCAGAATCTCGGCGAATGTTATCTGCGCCTCAGCAGGTTTAACCAGGCGCAGCAGGCATTCAGCAGCGCTGCCGGGCAAAACTTCCGGCCGCTGCTGAATAAGGTGAATGTCGCCCGCGCGTACGCAGCAGCGGGAGAAACTTCGCAAGCAATCTCCATGCTCAATGAAGTGGCCGCCACGGGCAAGGCGGCTGGCTTGCGTGGATACATTTCCGGCGCCATTGAACTGCAAAAGTTGGCTGGCCTTCCTGAATACAAGGAGGTAATGCAGTCGCTGCGCCCATGCCAGGCGGCGGAGTTCCATTCCTTTGACTTTTGGGTCGGAGACTGGGCGGTCCAGAATCCTGCGGGCCAGCGGCTCGGCGAGAACCAGGTGACGCGTGAGCAGGAGGGCTGTCTTCTGGTGGAGCATTGGAAGAGCGCTCTCGGTGTTGAAACTGGCACCAGCTTCAATTACTACGACATTAACGACAAGAAGTGGCATCAGCTTTACATCAGCAACTCCGGCAATGCCGGAGCGTTTCCGCCCATGGCGGGCAATCTCATTGACAATAAAATGGTCCTGGTCAGCGACGGAAAAATTTCTCCCGTATTCCGCTGGACCTGGTATGTAATTTCTCCTGGCAAAGTGCGCCAGATGGCCGAGCAATCCAATGACGGTCAAAAAAGCTGGCAGACCATCTGGGACTCCGTTTACGTCAGCAAGCCGGAACAAGCGCTCAAGTAGTCATCGCTGGCAGCGAGCGCTCGTAAAACTCCACCAATTTCGCCATTATTTATTCTTCGGCTTTTGTGGCGGCGTTGGCTCTGGAGGCTGGTTCGGGTTATGCCTGCCCGGCAGTTCATTTGGTTTCACGCTGACCTCGCCAGGACCAACGTCATCATATTCCGGCTTGGGTATGCCTTGCAGATATTTATCAAACCAGCCAACAATGTGCTCCAATCTTTCAACGCGGTGCCACGGCTGGCCGGATCGTGAAAGCTCATGCGATTCTCCGGGAAAACGCACCATGATCACTGGACGTTTCAGGAACTTAAGCGCGCGGAACATCTCTTCTCCGCCCGCGCCCGGCGGCGTGCGAAAGTCAGCCTCTCCCAACACCAGCATCAGCGGCGTGTGCACATTCTGAATGTAAGTAATCGGCGAGCGATTCACATAATCCTGCGGGTCTTGGAACGGCGGCGCTTTGAACCATGAAGGCTGGAACAAAGTGAAGTCCGCCGAATACCACCACGCGGCCCAACTGGCAATATCGCGCTGCGCCACGGCTGCGGCAAAGCGGTTCGTGTGCCCTACCACCCAATCAGTCATAAGCCCGCCGCCGCTGCCGCCGGTCACGCCCAGCTTCTTAGGATCGACATAGCCACGCTTCAACACTTCATCCACGCCGACCATCAAGTCTTTAAAATCATCACCGGGATAGTGATACTGAATAATGTTGCCGAACTCTTGCCCGTATGACGTGCTGCCGCGCGGGTTGGGATACAACACCACGTAGCCTTTGGCTGCCATCCATTGAATTTCATGATCAAAAATGTAACCGTAGGCCGCGTGCGGCCCGCCGTGGATGTTAAGGATAAATGGATATTTCTTCTTTGCGTCAAAGTCCGGGGGCTTCTGCAGCCAGCCCTGGATCTTCTTGCCATCAAAGCTTGTGTACCAGATCTCTTCCGGTTCGGTCAGGTTGAGTTGAGAAAACAACTTGTCATTAATATGTGTAATCTGCCGACGCTCACGCACGCCGTGTGTCATCAGGAATAGATCGCCAATCGACGTGGGCGTGGAGATCTGCACCACCAGCCGTGATCTATCAGCGCTCATGCTGAAATGCTCCACCGCCTGGTTGCCCTGCGTAATCTCTATGGGCTGCCTCTTTCCCGATGAATCAAAGTCCACCAGATTTGCCCGGCCTTCCCGCGCAACGGTCGTAACCAAACTACCATCGGGTGTCCATAAAATATGGTTGCTCCCATTCGCGCGCGGTGTGCCCTGGTCGCCGCCTACGCCGCCGCACACGTCATAGTCATAGTTCGCAGTCAGGTTGCGCGGCTTGGCATTGGGCGCCAGGTCCATCACCCATAGGTCAGGCTGCGTAAAAGACCTCACCGGCTCATTCACTGAAGCACAGAAAGCCAGCCGCTTGCCGTCCGGACTGAGCGATAGCTCGCGCGGCTCCATATCAATGGTTACGATCTTCTGCGGCTCGCCTCCGGTCGCCGCCACAGAATACACGTCAGCATGAGGCTGCTCATAAGAAGGATCCTCAACTTTGGTTGTGGTGAAGTAAACGGTGCTTGAATCCTTCGACCACATGATGTTTCCTTCTTGATATTTGCCGCTGGTAAGCTGCTTTGGCTTTACCTCATCTTCTGAGCTTTGCGGCGCAGCCACCACCCAGATGTGCTGCGGGTGCTTATAATCAAGGTAGCCTGCGCCGTTAAGGCGATAGACGGACCGCGTAATCACCCGCACGTCGCTCACATGGTCGGCATCGGCTGAATCAATTTTGCTCGCGGCTCCCGCTTCCGATTTTTCTCCAGCACTGTTGGCACTGCTCTTCTCGTCAGCTTTGCTCTCAGCTTTTTCTCTGGCCGCTGCTTCGCGTTTGTGTTGCTTGGCAATATCTTCCGGAGATGTATCGCTCTCGAAAGCAATCATCGTGCCGTCCGGCGACCATACCGGATTGCTCGCCCCTCGCGGCAGATCAGTAATCTTCCATGATTCGCCGCCACCACCCACCGGAAGCATATAAAGTTGCGGCTCTGCGTGTTCGCCCGCAGACCCCGCGCCCGCTCCACCACCGGCAGAACTGCTCGGCTCAGGCACGCGCACAAAGACCAGCATCTTGCCGTCCGGCGACCAGCGCGGAGAAGAATCATGCTTGCCATCGGTCATGCGCCGTACCCGCTCATTGCCGTCAATAGCTATGCTCCAGATGGAAGTGTCGTATCCGGTCTTCTTTTCATCCACCGTCACCTTTACAAAGGCCACGCGCTGGCCATCAGGTGAAATCTGCGGATCGCCAATCCAATTGAACTGGAAAATATCTTTCTCAGTGATGGAACGCTTTTGCTCCTGGGCTGATTGCCCGTGGGAGAGACCGGCAATTGCAGTAGCAAAACAAAGCGCAATAATAAGAAGATGAGCAGATCGACGCATGGAAGCTCCTTCGGATAAGACGAACTTTTATAGCGGGTTGAGAGGAGGATGTCCAGCGCAACGAGGTTTTAGCAGTGGTGACAATCGCAAGGACTGGAAATTTAAGCGGTATTGTGGAACGAATGATCCCCTACCCCGCGCCTGCTCCTAACTTCGCCTGCAAAAACCGTAAGGTCTTTTGGTTGAACTCATCCACCTTTTCATAAATCGGAGCGTGCGCGCATCCGGCAAAGATCTGGAGTTCTGAATTGCGAATGCTGTTCTTCATTGGCTCCGTAAAGCGATAGGTCAACTGGTCCTTGTCGCCGCATGTGATGAGCGTTGGGGCTGTGATCCTGCCGAGCTGCGCTGTTACGTCATGAGCAATCACTGCGTTCGATTGTTGCAGAAACGCATCCACAGTCTGGGGCGGCCGGCTGCGAACAAAATCTGCCAGCGATTGAATATAGTCCGGCTTGGCGGCATACAGCTCCGGTGTAAAACACCACGGAAAAATTCCGGCAATCACCATTTCCTGAACGCTCTGCGCCGTTTTGGCAAATGCCTGCCAGCCCTGGACCACGGTTTTGAGAAACGGGTCCGTTTTTGGCCAGCTACAATGCACTGATAATGACTGGACGTTGCCGGGATACTTTGCCGCCAGCCACAGGCCCACTGCCCCGCCCAGTGACAGCCCTGCGATATGCGCCTTGCTGATTCCTATCGCTCGCATGAACGCGGCAACATCGTCGGCAAGGGTCTCCGTGGAATACGCGCCTTCAGGTTTGTCCGTTTCGC
>DASRDW010000102.1:0-11787 GCA_035652415.1 Candidatus Angelobacter sp.
GAGCGCATTATTCAGCTGGAAGAGCAGGTTTCGGCGTTGCAGAAGGAAGTCGCCGAGCTGAAGCAGCAGATGGCCGAGTTTAAAAGACAGTTCGAATAATGACTGCGGCGATGCTTTCTAGTTTAGTGCGGTATAGTCTTCGCCAGCTTGGGATTGATTTTCTGTACAACCGCTGTGGTTTTTTCAGCGTTTGCGTGATCGCCTAATGCGGCTTGGGCTCGCGCTATCGTGAGCAAGGCGGAAGGATTGGCCACGCGCTGCTGAGCTACCGTATTGAGGGCCTGGCTGAGCTGGGCCTTGGCTTGTTCGTCGGCGGGATTGTTTTTCACTCTGGCGGTCAACGAATCCAATTGAGCAACATCATCCATTTTAGTCTGCAAGTCTTTGGCTGCGGGCAGCTCTGGGTTTTTCTGCACGGCCTTGCTCAGAGTTTCTTTCGCCGCTTGATCATTTCCCAGGACATATTCCGCCTTGGAGAGACTTGCCAGTATGGCCGGGTCAGAGAATTGGCGGTTTTGTAGCTTCTCCACCTGTTGCTGCAGGTCTTGCCTGGCCTTGGTATTCGATGGGTTGGACAGGACGGCGTCTGTCTGCTTTTCAACGCTGATCACGCCGTTGTTGATTTGGAAGCTCTGTACGCTAGGATATCCGATCATGAGAACATCGAGCACAAAGAACGCCAGCAGACCAACGATGCTCCGTTTGTGCGTCAATTGGTAAAAAAAGCCAATCACCAGAGCGATGAACAGAATGACTCCCAGGCCCATCAGAATCCATTCAAATAGATAGAAGCCGTCAAACATAAATTACCTCATACCAGATTATGTTGTGCCTAACGATACCAGGCGTATTTATCTCTGGGTAAGCAAGATCTGGGTAAGCAAGAGCTGTGCTTTCTTTATGTTGTGACGATTGTATACAAAACGTTTCAGAAGGAAGCTGGTTTTTTCGTCCTTGCGATCTGGGATCATATCTAACAGACCGGAAGCGGCGGCGCTCAAATAAAGAAATGCGCTTGAACAGGCAGGCCTGAAGAGGACTGTCTACGAATCGGCCAAGAAATCCGTGCCATCCGTGTTTATCCGTGGTAAGAATTTAGGGTCGATTTTTTCACGCGATTCGGCTATCCCGGCAACTTCAGTAAGGCCCTAATCCCTTAGAACTGAGTTAAGAACCTTATTCACTTAAAAACTGATTCAGCAAAGAATCTCAGATAAATTTCTCAAACAATCTCTCAGGGAAGCCCTGCTTCTATGGCAATGAGGCAAGGGAGGAGTCACAGCGTGAAGCACGGCATTGCTTGCGTGATGGTTGTGGCAGTTTTAGCGGTGTCTGGCTTTGCGGCTGACGAGCGTCCTGTGCCGGCTTCGCCTGATGTGGCTGCCAAAGCCGCTACTGCAGAGAATCGCGAGCAACCATCGGCTTCATTCCTGCCGGCAGCGCCTGTAAACGCAATAAGTCCAGCGCCGGCAGCCTTGCCTGCTGCGCCCAGCGCTCTCATCAAGTTAAAGCAGCGTCCTGAAACACACAAATTCTTTGACATGAGGAACACGTTCGCGCTCAGCGCTGCGGCAGTTTCACTTACGGCAGATGCGCTTTCCACGCAGAAAGGGCTGGCATATCCGGGGTTTTATGAGATGAACCCGCTGGCGCGGCCTTTTGTCCAGACCCGTACCGGCGCAGCCGTATATACAGCTGGAAGCCTGGGCCTGGTGGCGGCAAGCATGTACATGGCGCATCGCACACATCATCACAAGCTGGAACGCATGATGCCGTTTGCTGTTGCAGGTTGGGAAGGCCTGTTAAGCATTCGCAATTATCATGTGATCGCGATCAAGACTAGGTAAGCAGCCCTTTTATTGCTTTTCGCTTTGTTGCTTGTCCGCGTTCTCATCCAACCGGAATGGCACCAGGACTGTGCCTTCTACTTCCACTGGCTTGCCACCCGCCTCAAACGGCTTATACGTCCACTGCTTTACGGCATTGATGGCTGCTGGAAGCAGTGCGCTACGCCCGCTTACAGCATCTACATTCGTCACATGGCCTTGCTCGTCCACAGAGACATAGAGCACAACGTCACCCTGAATGCGCTGGCTCTTTGCCGTTTCAGGATATTGCGGGTCGACCCGGTTCACGAGCAGTCCTTCGAGCTGGTAGCTGCCCACCTGAGGCGGCCTGGATTCAGGCACGCCCGTAGCCGGCAGCATGGCAACTACGCTGATCGGCCCTTTGATGGAAGGAAAATTGTTCGAGCCAAAAAACCGATAGGCAATCAGCGCGGTGGTCTCAAAGCGAACAGGAGAGTCATTCACAAGATAGGGGCGGTATTTCCACTGTTTCACCGCATCTAGCGATGGCTGAGCAAAGGCGGGATGGCCCATCTTTACCTTTGCGTCCGTTACATTGCCCTGTTCATCAACCTGCAGGCTGACGAGTTCATTGTTCTGAATCTGATTTGTAATGCCTGTTTCAGGGTATTGCGGGACCGCTCTTTCGACGAGCAGCTTATCGGCCTCCGCCGGTGAAAGTTGCAGCACCGAAGAAGAGCTATTGGTTGACTGCTGCGCCGTACAAGCCACAGCAACAATTGCCATGCATAAAACGTACTTAGCTTTCATAGCTGGATATGCTGGAACAGGATAAGGAAGAGTGTCAAGAGCTTTCGCGGCATATTTTCCCTTCTTTAAACTAGTAACCATTCTAAGAATAAATTATTAGAAACTATTTAGACTCCCTAAAAAACAAAAAGAGACGGAAGCCCCGATCAATCGGCTCTATTCAAAGCAGATAAACAAAGCTTTTATCAGTACAAAGCTATTTCCTCTTTAGATACCGAAAAAATTAACTGCTCAACATTACGGGAAAGCTACCTGAAGGACGTTATCTCCAGTGACAAACAAATTCTTTCCCTCCAGCATGGCCTGGTTTGCCGGGAATATCCTGGCAACGCGCGGTCCTGCGCGGCGAGAGAACAAAGAAATAAGGACCGTTCCCTATGTCCCCAGCGCCACAAGTATTCAACGCCGCCTATATAAACGCACTCAGGAAGTGCGACCCTGCAACTGAAACGCATTTCGTAAATCACTTCAGCCCCATTCTGCTCAGAAAATTGCGCCGCAGCCTGCGAACGCCGTGCCTGGCGGAAGACCTGCGGCAGGAAACGTTTCTGCGGGTCCTGATGGCCGTACGTTCCTGCCGCGGCATACGCAAGCCGGAGAGGTTTGAGATTTACGTGCTGGGCGTCTGCAGCCACGTTCTGCATGAGCACTGGCGGAAACAGCGTCGAGCAGCCTTCATGCAGCCACTGGATATGGATGTGCCGGGAGACTTTCCCAGCGCCTATGCTCTGGTTCTTGCACAAGAAACAAAAAATGGAGTACGGCAAGTGCTCTCACGTCTGGCTAAGAACGAGAAAGGCATCCTGCAGGCAGTAGTAATGGACGAGCAGAACAAAGATGACATTTGCCGGCGTTACAGAGTAAATCGCAACTACCTGCGACTTCTTCTGTATCGGGCAAAGAAGGAGTTTGTAAAGCGGGGAGGAAAAAGTCTGCCGTCAGCCGCGCGACCCTTGCCTGCCCGCATTCCGAAGGCCGGCAAAAATCAATGCGCTACACCGCCTGCAATTGCCGCTCTGGTTCGTCCAGTGGCTTTAGCAGCGGGTGTAGCGGCCTGAGAAAGTTATCGAACGTGATACATGCACGATGAGATCGGCAGGCGATCTTAAGACGATGCCATCTCCTTGACGAACTCAGATATCCTGCGCCCCAGCCCCGGTCTTAGCCCTGGGTCTTCACCGCGGCGCGCCACCAGATGATAAGCCTGCAACTGGTCGTCATGAAACGCAGGTACGCCGCCCCACAGGAACAAGCGGAAGATGCGGTAGAGCTTTTCACCCCAGCGCTCAACAATTTCTTTGCGATGGAGATCAAGCCGCCGCGCCCAATTGAGCATGGTGAGTTCGTAGTCGTGCGATTCTTCCTTGACCTCAACAATGTTGAAACCGTAGTTGAGGCCTTCCTTGACTACATCTTGCAGGCACATGCAACTATGGGCGCCCTGCCAGATGTAACGTCGCGTGAACTCGGCGAGCGAGTATTTTTCCTTGCTCGCAGATCCATCAAGGTAGATCAGTCCACCTGGCTTCAGGCATTTCCATGCCCGCTCAAAGAACCTTCGATATTCCGGCATGTGCTCAATCACACCATAGGTCACAATGGCATCAAAAGGTTCAGCTGGCTTGTAGGTAAAAAAATCTTCCAGAATGATGGTGGCATCCAGTTTTTTGCGCTGGATCAGTTCCTGTACGTAGTCGAACGAGTTCTGGAACAGCGTCACGCCTGTGACCCTCACGCCGCGCGGACAGAAGTGTTCAAACGTTCCACCCCATCCTGCGCCGATATCCAGCAGGCGCATGCCAGGACGCAATTCCAGCGCCTGAAAAGTTTTTTCCAGCTTGCGCTCGGCTGCCTTCTCCAGAAGTTCATCGTCGTGATCGAACAAACAGTGCGAGTAGAACCGCGCATAGGAATCAAGAAAGTAAAAGTAGAAATCATTGCCAAACGTGTAGTGGCGATCGATGACTTTTTTGTGCGCGCGAGAGATGGGAGTAAGAAACAGGTCGCTAAAAAAATGCAGCCGCGAAACCAGGCGCATCCGCTCGGCAAATTGCTTGCGCACGTCAAGAATGGCCAGCATATCGCCGTCAAGATCAAGATCGCCGTTGATGTAAGCCTCGCCCAGGGCCAGTTCATCAACGGCATGACGCAACAATTGATTGCTATGCACGGTGATGCGAAAACGAGGAATGCCTTCACCGGTGGCAACAATCCGCCCATTGGGCAGTTTGATTTCACCAGGGACATTCAGTTCCTGAAAGAGCCGCTCAAACCAGCTTGGCGCAGCCGCCGGCGCGGGCATGGTATGCAATGTTGCTTTTGGTTTGGGCTGAGGCCATGACTTTGGCTGACTGCGCATGGTTTCTATCTTCCGGAAAAGTTTCCGGTTCTCCTATATCAATAGATGAGCATAGAGGCTGAGGTGTTTACAGCTAGGCAGATATCAACGCGGTTTTAACGACGATCAATGGCGAAGACGGGAATCTTTTCGTGGAGCGTTGGCGTTTTTTGGCGCACGGCACGAGGCTGGCTTAGGAGCGCGAATCAAATGTTGTTGAAACCGCGGCTTGGCGTGCCGATATCCGGAATATTTACGCTCGCTTTGATGGCGCGGGGCCAGGCGCAAGAATCTCCGGCTCAATGGTGCGCACCTGGCTGCGGGTCACAAAGAAGACAGCGGCTGTCCAGGTGGGGAAAAGGTCAAGACCAGGGACAAGTTCCGCAGCAAAAGTTGGCACAAAAGCCCAGTGCCAGCCCAAAATCTGGGTAAGAATTACGCCGGTCAGCAAATCAAGAGCGGTATCGGCGGGTGTGATTCCACCCAAGCCGAAGAGCGGCATAGCAACAATCTGAATCGCGTCAGCAATAATGGCGACAAACCAGGCTTTGCGGTGCTCGCGCGAGGCAATGGTCTTGAGGAAATCAAACTTCAACATAACTCGTCCTCTCTATAGAAAGGATACGCGAAAAGTGCAGCTATTGGCCATTGGCTTTTGGCCCTTAGCTGTCTACTGCGCCTCCCTCAAAACGGCCCGCGCGAAGATTCGGATACTTGTCGCGATGTAATAAGAATTTGGATCAACGTAAAAGGTTTACTTATCTCTGCGTTCGTCGCTGGCGACAACTCCGTCTTTGATATGGATCACGCGGTAGGCGTGCTCGGCGATATCGGCTTCATGGGTGACCAGCACAATGGTGTTGCCCTTGCGATGCAGGTCTTCCATGAGCCGCATAATTTCATTGCCAGTCTGGGAGTCGAGGTTGCCGGTAGGCTCGTCTGCCAGGATTATGGAAGGATTATTGACCAGGGCACGAGCAATGGCGACGCGCTGGCGCTGTCCGCCGGAAAGCTCATTGGGCTTGTGGTTCATGCGTTCGCCCAGGTCAACGGCTTGAAGCGCGGTCTTAGCACGGGCAATGCGCTCCTCTGAAGGCGTGCCGCTATAGATCAACGGCAGCTCAACGTTGTGCAGAGCGGTAGCACGGGCCAGCAGATTGAATGTCTGGAAGACGAAGCCGATTTCTTTATTGCGAATGCGCGCAAGCTCGTCATCGTCAAGCTCGCTGACCAGATTGCCATTGAGCCAGTAACGGCCCTGGGTTGGCGTATCAAGGCAGCCGATCAGGTTCATGAGCGTGGACTTGCCGGAGCCTGAGGGGCCCATGATGGCAACGTATTCGCCGCGATTGATGCGCAGGTTCACCCCGCGCAGCGCGTGCACCTGCTCCGCACCCATCTGGTAGGTCTTCCAGAGGTTTTCCGTGCAGATGATGCAATCCTGCGGAGGCGCGCCCACGTTGGTGGAAATATCAGCGACTTGTGTTGCCATTCTTCTCTCCTGCTCGCTAGCCAAACCAACCCTTACTTATTTTATTAGACGTTGAAAACGCGCGGGAGTTTACGACTCATCGATTTTATTGGCCAAAGAGTTATCGATTTTTACGCCGGTACCGTTGCGAATAGTCTTTAAGACCTTATAACTGCCGGTAATAATGACGTCACCATCTTCAAGGCCGCTTTTTACCTGGATTTCCGTAGCTCCGGTCAGGCCGGTTTCAACCTTGCGGAACTCAGCCTTGTTGTTCTTAATGACGAAAACGCCCTGAATTTCCTCGTTCTCTTTCTTGGTCATGGGAGCAGCGGGAGCAGTCTTATCGACCTTCGCCTTTTTGCTGTTGCTGTTTTGAGCTTCCAGGTCGCTCTTGTCGCGCACGGTAATTGCCTGGATAGGAATGGCCAGAGCGTCATGCGCGGTGCCGGTAGTGATCCTGGCAGTAGCAGAAAGTCCTGGCCGCAGGTTCGCTGGAGGATCGGTGAGCGTTACCACTACTTTGAAATCCTTGGCTTCCTGCGTATCACCAGTGCTCTGTGAAGTGGAGACACCGGTAGAGCGGATGATGGCGTTATCGCCGATTTCAGTGACTTTGCCTTTGAAGGTTTGGTTGGGAATGGCATCAATAGTAACTTCAGCATCTTGGCCAAGACCTACGTTAATAATATCGGTTTCATCCACCTGGACTTCCGCCGTAATCACAGACATATCTGCCACGGTCATCAGCGTGCTGCCGGGAGAGTTCTGAATGCCCATGACCACGGTTTCACCTTCATGCACAGGAAGGTTGGTGACTGTGCCGTTAAATGGAGCTTCATAGGTGGTCTTGCTCAGAATGTCTTTTACGCGCGTGAGTGAGGCGTTGGCCTGGCCTACACGGCCTTCAGCGGAATCCACCTGCGCTTTGCTCTGAGCGACACGCGCTACATCCTGCGCGCGAACCGCTTCAGCAACTTCATAAGCGGCTTTCTTGGTGTCATAGTCGGACTTTGCAATGAGCTGGTCTTTATACAGGCCTTCTGCGCGCTCATAATCAAGCTTGGCGCGGGCAAGATCGGCCGTGCTGCTTTTGAGCTGGGCTTGCGCCGTGGTGAGCGCAGCTTCAGCGGCAAGAGCATCAGTCTTTGAGCTCTCCAGTGAAGCTTTGTTCATTGCGACATCAGCCGCGGACTGTACGCTTTCCAACTGCGCCAGCACCTGGCCTTTCTTTACCTTGTCGCCTTCCTTCACGTACAAGTGGACAATGCGGCCCATGGCGTTGGCGCCCACGTTCACAAGGGTCTTGGGCTTGATCTGGCCGGAAGCGGTGACTTGAGAAGAGATATCCTGTTTGGCAACTTTGCCGCTTTGCACCGTGACCACATTTTTCTGGCTTTGATTGACGGTGAAGCCGACAATTGCACCCAGTAAAACTATCACTCCCACGATAATGACAATTTTCTTCGCGTTCATTCAATTACCTTCCGGCACACCCGGGCCATCCGCACACACCTTGTATACGCCAGCAGGGCCAGGAAAGTTCCATGTTCGGGCAGGATGACTTACAGCTCTTACTGTGTTGGTGTGTACCTGCCTGTGATTATAACGAGAAGTAGTTTCTTCACGCCACATCTTATTGTGGCAGGAAAATGGCTGCATTCAATTATAAAAAGTGCTTAGTTTATGGCTTATATTAAGAAAATAAAGCCATTAAAGTCGTCTTACGGTCCCTTGCTTCTACCAGCAAAAAAGACTTAAAATCTAAATACCTGTACTCCTAAAGGAGGTACTCTGGTGTCGTACCATTATTCCCGTTTTCATTACTTTTTTCTGCTGGTTATTTTCGTAATTAGTGGGTGTTTCTTTGTTCAGGCACAGGAATCTGATCAGGCAAAGGACCAGAAATCTCCGGCCCAGGCAACAGACCAGAAAGCCCCGGCGGCAACTCCCAGTACCCAGAGCCAGCCAGGTGCTCAAGCACAACAAGATCCTTTAAAACGTCCCCGCAACAAAGATGAAAAAGCAGCAAACATCGAAAAGCTGGGCGGCGTGTACAAAAAGTGGCTGGATGAAGACGTCCGCTGGATCATCACAGATGAAGAGCTTTCCGCCTTCAAAAAGCTGACCACTAACGCGGAAAGAGACCAGTTCATTGAGGCCTTCTGGCAGCGTCGCGATCCTACCCCTGACACCGCGGAGAACGAGTACAAGGAAGAACACTATCGGCGCATTGCTTACGCCAATGAACACTTTGCCGCCGGCCTGCCGGGCTGGAAAACTGATCGCGGACGAATTTATATCATGTTTGGACCGCCCACTTCGATTGATTCTCATCCCATGGGCGGACCGTACCAGCGCTCTGAAGAAGAAGGCGGCGGACAAACTGAAACCTATCCTTTTGAGGTCTGGCGTTATCGCTACCTGGAAGGCATAGGCCAGGAAATTGAAATCGAGTTTGTTGACGATTGCGGTTGCGGGGCCTATGAAATGACTCTTGACCGCTCCAAGAAAGACGCTCTTCTGCATGTCCCCAATGCCGGCCTTACTGAAATGGAAGAAATGGGCCTCACAACCAAGGCGGATCGGTTTAATGGAGGGCTGGAAAATCTTGGACAAGGCTTCTTCAACCAGAACAATCAGACCAAGCAATTTGATCGTCTGGAAACCTTTGCCAAGTTGAACCGCGCTCCTGATATCAAATACAACGACCTGCAAAACGAAATTGTTACTCACCGCTTCCGCACCAACCTGCTGCCGTTCGATGTGCAGGTTGATTTTGTAAAACTCGATCCGGATACGGTGCTGGTCCCGGTTACTTTGCAGGTGCCGCTGCGCAATCTTGTGTTCACCAACAAGGATGGCGTCCAGCGCGCGGTGATCAATGTTTACGGCCAGTTAACCAAGCTGAATGGCCAAATTGTGCAGACCTTTGAAGACACGTTGCATAAAGATATCCCGGCAGAATTGCTGGAAAAAGAGCTCAACAATGTCTCGCTTTATTGGAAGGCCCTGCCGATGAAGCCCGGCCTCTACCGGCTTGACGTTGTTGTTAAAGACGTAAATGGAGACAAGACCGGCGTATTCAGCAAGAGCTACACAGTGCCCAATTACAACGACGAAAAGCTCTCCTCCTCCAGCCTGATTTTGGCTGACCGGATGGAAGCTGTTCCCTCGCGCGAAGTCGGCACTGGAAGCTTCGTGATCGGCACCAGCAAAGTAGTCCCCAAAGTGCAGCCTGCAGATGGAAAGCCGGCATCTTTCGACAAGAAGGTAAAAGACAAGGTCAATTTCTGGATGCAGGTTTACAATCTCGGCGTTGACGAGAAAACCAACAAGCCTTCAGCCACGGTGGAATACCAGATTGTCAATACCACCACGAACAAGCCTGTGGTAGACTTCACGGAAACGACCGCGCAAATGGGTAATATTGGCGAGCAGGTGACCCTGGCCAAGAGTCTCCCATTGAGCCGGTTAGATCCCGGGGTTTACCAGGTAACCATTAAGGTGAACGATCAAATTTCTCGACAGACGATCTCACCAACGGCCAAGTTCGTCGTCCAGTAATCAGCAGAAAGTGGGACTCCACACATTGAGGTGGTGGATATGACCCGCAAACTCGGATGTCTCCTGATAGCACTTCTGGCGTGGGCGCCTGCCTACGCAGCCAATGTTGGCGCGATTGCAGGTTACGTCAAGGATTCTTCGGGTTCGCCGCAAATGGGTGCGGTGGTACAAATCTTTGTCTCCGCTGCTCAAGTGGGTACCACTGTCTTTACTGATTCGCGCGGCTATTATGTTGCCAGCAATCTTCCCGCCGGCACCTACCAGGTAAAGGTAACGGCAGCCGCCTTCCTGCCTTCGCTGCGGGATGACGTTGTTCTCCGTTCCGGTGCACACCTCATCATTAATCTCACGCTCAACACGCTGGCTGATGCCCTCAAGCTCATGCCGCCACGCCGTACCAATACAGATGAGCCGGATGATTGGCATTGGACCCTGCGTTCATCCGGCAATCGTCCGATTCTGCGCGTGCTGGAAAAAGATAAAAACAGCCAGGATCCAGGCTCTCTCGTGGTTGTCTCTCGCCTGGGCTCGGAGCAAAGCGATAACCGCCCGGTGAAAGCCAGTGTCGCCTTCATCGCCGGGTCTGAAGCCGGTGGCTTTGGCAGCGCTGGAGACATGACCACGGCGTTCGCTTTGGAAAAGTCATTGTTCTCTTCCGGAACGCTTTCCTTTAATGGCAATATTGGTACTTCTGCCGGTGATCCCACCGGCGTTCTCCGCGCTTCTTACGCGCATGATTTTGGGGATAGCTCGCGACCGACATTTACCGTCACCTATCGCCATTTTGCCACGCCTGGCGCGGCCGTCCAGAATTCGCCTTACTCCGCCATGGAGATAAGCAGTTCTGACAGCATGAACCTCGCCGGCATTATTGATTTGAATTACGGAGCCGATCTCCAGTCCATGGAGTTTGCCAACCGCGTGACCGCCATACGGCCTCATGGCTCGGTTGACGTGCATCTTTCGCCCAACATGGTGGTGGAGTACCGCTATGCCACCTCTGAGCCGGATACCCGCACAGCCAAGGGCTTTGACACTGCCCCTGCGGACCTGAGCGAATCCGGGCCGCGCATGGCCCTTACCAACGAAGCGCCGGAAGTTGAGAGCGCGGGTCATCACGAGATTTCAGTATCGCGGCGCATGGGCAATGACAGCGTGCAGGTGGCTGCGTTTCTTGACCACGTTCACAACCTGGTGCTTACCGGCGCAGGCGATCCCACCAGCTACTCTGACGATGTTCTGCCTGACGTTTATTCTGGAACGTTTTCTTACGGCTATGCTCCCGGCGTAAGCGCTGCCGGTATGCGCGTGGTGGTGCAGCACAAGATTTCAGACGATCTCACGGCCACCGCAGACTACTCCACCGGCCAGGTTGTCTCTGCCGCTGATGATCCCACCAGTTGGCAAACGCTGCCTCAATCGCTCAGCAATAGCCGCCAGCATTCCGTCGGCGCAAAGATTTCCGGTTACATTCCTTCTACCGGTGCCCGTTGGATCGCTTCCTATAAATGGACCAGCGGCAACGCTCTTTCTGCCGTTGATGCTTTCAACGCCTCGCCCGGACAGATGGACCCCTACCTGAGCATCTTTATCCGCCAGCCAATTCCTTGCGGCTCCTTCATCCCCGCCAAAATGGACGCCCTGCTTGATATCCGCAACCTGCTGGCGCAAGGCTACCTGCCGGTAACGGGCCAGGATGGCCGCACCGTTTACATGGTGCAATCAGCGCGTTCGCTGCGCGGCGGGTTGGCCTTTACCTTCTAATACCTTTCGATTTACTTCTGAGCGAAGTT
>DASRDW010000103.1:0-6605 GCA_035652415.1 Candidatus Angelobacter sp.
GCCAGCATTCGCCGGTGGATATGCCGCTTTAGGATGGAGTACCTTGGCGCCGTAATAAGCTAGCTCAATGGCTTCGGCAAAACTGATCTCCGGCAACGTGGTGGCATCCGGACAAATTCGTGGATCAGCAGTAAGCACGCCGTCAACATCCGTCCATATCCACACCTCGTTTGCGTTGGTTGCGGCTCCAAGGATAGTTGCTGAATAGTCCGATCCGCCGCGTCCCAGCGTGGTGGTTTTTCCCTGTGCGTTAGCGCCGCTATAGCCGGCGACAACCGGCACAACTCCGCGTTCCACAAGCGGCAGCAGCACCCGCGCACAGTTCTTGCGGGTTTCTTCCATGTCAGGTGCGGCATTGCCAAAGTTGCTGTCAGTGACGATCACCTCTTCCGAACGCACAAACTCGGCCTGGCTCCTGGACTGCTGCAGGAACCGCGCCAGCACCCAGGCAGAAATGAGTTCGCCCAGTGCTACCAGAGAGTCTGCCGTCTGCGCGGAGATATCAGAACGCAGCGCCGCCAGTGCCTGGCAGGCGCTATGCAACTGCGTAGAGATTTCAGCGGTAAAACTTTCTGCCGCGGACTTATGCGCGTCAGCAAATAGGTCCTCAATCAGCTCGCGATGCACGCTTTCAAATTTCTGCAAATGTGTTTTGGTGGCAACCGCTTCACCGCGTCGCGCCGCGTCAATGGTCTTAAAGATAAGGTCGGTGACTCCAGCCATGGCTGAAACCACCACAACAACGCGGTCGTTCTTAGCCGCCCGGCCCACAATGTTTGCGCATTGACGGAATCGCTCTGCATTGCCAACGGAGGTGCCGCCAAACTTCATCACAAGTAAACGTTTGCTGCTCATTCTTGTTTCACCAACTTCTGTAATACCGCTCCCAATCTCTCCACCAGCGGAACCAGTTCACGGGTCACGCCGGCGCCATTGTTATCGGCCGCTGTATAGAGGACCTCGGTTTGCATGCCCTCTTCGGCAAAGATCTTCTGTAACTCCTCCGCTATGCGAGTTTCGTCTTTGGCAGTGAATGCAATTACTGATGAGCCTGATCCGCTGATCGCCACACCCAGCAGACCGGAGCGGCGTAGCCCCAAACATCGCTCCATGCCGGGAACCAGCTTTCGGCGATAAGGTTGGTGTAGCCGGTCATCGAACAGAGCAGGAAAGAGATCAAACCTTCCTGAGAAACAAGTTGCGGACAGCAAGGCCGTCCGTTGCAAGGTGTGCAATACGTCCGCGCGATCATAAGATTTTGGCAGCACCTGGCGCGCCTCATGCGTAGGAACGGTAATGTTTGGAGTGACTACAACCAGCCGGATGTTCTCGGGGAAATCGGTCTTCAGCGCGGTCACGTGGTCCATATTGTTGGATAACGCCAAAACCAGTCCGCCATAGTAAGCAGCAGCAGCGTTATCAACGTGGCCTTCAATTTCTTCCGCCCAGCGCAGAATCTGCTCCGCAGCAATATCCTCGGCGCTATACCGTGCGCCCAGCAGAAGTCCCGCAATTACTGCTGCTGCGCTGCTGCCTAGACCTACGCCGATTGGGATATCGCTCTGCACCACTACATGCCCGCCAGGGGCTGGCGCGCCCAATTTTTCTGCGGCGTAACGTAGCCCATGCAAAATAAGATTTGAGTTTTTCATGGGGAAGCGATCAGGAGTTTTGCCCTGGTATTCCAGGCTCAACTCGTTCCCATCGGACGGCACAAACAGCGCCTTAAGGTAAAGCTTAAGCGCCAACCCGCCGCAATCAAAAGCGCAACCCAGGTTGGCGGAAGTAGCCGGCACAACTACGCGCCAGCCATAGCCATTCTCTGAACTCGATCTCATATCTTTCGTCTTTCTCCAAAAACAAAAAACCCACCGCTTTTGGCGAGTGGGTCAGGAACTTGATAATTGCTGTTTGGTTACGCTGCCGGCTCGCCCACTAGTCGCCTGGATGTGGTTGTACATGTGCTTGTTGTTGTCAAACACATGGCCATGGCGAAGCTGTTTTTGCGAACTTGCATTAGTGAGGACTATAGCCCGGCTGGTGGGCTGAGTCAAGAAAAGCTTTGGCTCCTGCAAACGTGAGTAACGTTAGGCAGCCGGAGAATGATCATCCTAAGCTGCTAAAGACTAGGGACTTAACTGCACGACGCTGAAGGCTGTTCCAGTAATGTTCGGGGGGGTGGCCGTTGTGCTCACAGCATTTGTGGTTATGTCTAAAATATCGAGCACCCCGCCCTGGACCACATAAATAACATTCCGGCCAGGAACAGGCGCCAGACCGGTCACATCAAGGGTGGCTCTGTTTGCCGGAACCAGCACGGGAGTGGCTGTCTGTGTTGTGGTATCAAAGATGGTCAGGCAGCCCTGGCGTTGATTTTGGGCATTCACCGGCCCTGCGGTGCAGCCTGTGGACCCAATAAAAAGGCGACCATTGGAAGTAAGCGCCATCAGGTTGTGACGGCCATCGGCAATGCTCACAGCCGCGTTGGCGGTGGTAGATGCCGGATTAAGAACCTGCACTGTCCCAGCATTCAATCCTACTGTTGGACTCCCTGCCACAAATAAAGTGTTACTGCCATTGAGTAATCCAATTGTCGCACCAGAAACCGGTATTGGCGCGGCAACACCGGGCCCCCCAAACCCGGGTGGCACCAGGACTACTCTCGCTGAACCAGCCGTGATTCCTCCACATTCCGGACCGCAGTCAAGGACAATGAAATGGTTGTCATCTCCCGCAAAGACTGCATTGGTTGGATGGTCCAGTCCTGCATTTCCGATCGGAAAGAACCCCGTTGGCGTAATCACTGTGAAAGTAATAGCTAAGGTGTCATTAAACGCCAGTACGGTATTCCCTTGTGGGCCTATCACCAACCGCTGGACTCCGGCCACCGCAGTAGTTCCGGTAATTGCTCCGCTTGCAGTGTCAATGCTTTCAACGGTGCCGTTATTTTCTGCAACCCAGCCTGTTTTTCCATCCGGTGTGATGGCAACGTCAACCGGAAGGGCTGCCAGCGGCACGGTGAAGCGGATGGTCGCGGTAGCATTATCAAAAATAACTACAGAATTGGAAAGCGTGCTTTGGATGACGGTAGATCCGCCCGCGCTTACCATCTTGCCTGGAGAATTCACGGCAATCGTAGTGGTAACTAGATCAGTTTTTGCGTCGACCACATTGACAGCGCCCGTCGTGTTATCGGATACCAATAGGCGCGGCGAGGGACCAGGTGTGGGAGAAGGTGTAGGCGTAGACGAAGAACAAGGGCCGCCGCCGAAACAATTCCTGCCCGCAGGAAGATTACATCCAACAACTGACAATGCAGTAACAATCAGAAAAAGAAGAATGACAACGTATTTTTTTTTATTGACTTGGCCACACAAACTCCCAGAATTGTTCATCATGGTCTCTACCTTAACCTTGGCTCTTGATCAGGAGCAAGGCAATTTCATTCAGGAATAATAAGGATATAGTTACCGATTCGGCGCTGGGTTTGAACCGTTGGTGCTCTCGATGATGAACGAATGGTGCCGCTCCCGGCTAAAACGCCGGATGGCAGGAAAAAAGTCGATGTCAATGCTTTAACCAAAGATTCATTTTGGCACCGCAATTTTCCTGTATATCCTTCCAGTAACTTCTTGACAGTCTGTCCTACAGCATATATTTTGCTGATATGCAGCTGATGTGCCAGAACGTGTGTATGTGTTGTCGCAAGACGACCCGTCTGCCTCTGGCTGGAGAAACTGCTACCTAATAAAGCCTTCATAATTTTAGGAAACAGGCCCATCGCCAGAGCAGGCGATGGGCTTTTTGCTTTTTGCCGCATTGATCGGCCAGGAAAGTTTCAGGTGATAGAGATGAGCGCAACCGTGGTAGCACCCGTAAAGGAAACAAAAGCCCAGCGAGCCGAGAGGCTCAAGCAGCAGAAGAATCCCTGGGAATGTTTTGCTGAAATCCGCCAGTTCGCCGCGCAGGGCCACTCCGCCATTCCAGATGAGTGGATCAAGACATACTTCCGCTGGTGGGGCGTTTACACGCAAGGCGATGGCGCTGGAGCGCTGGGTGGCAGCGGTGGTGAAGGCAAGGCAATGCCTTATTTCATGCTGCGGATTCGCCTCTCCAACGGGTTCATCAACGCTCACCAACTTCGAGCCGTTGCCGATCTGGCGGAAAAGTATGCCGCCGGAACCGCCGACATCACTGTACGCCAAAATATCCAGCTCCATTGGATCACCATCAAAGACCTTCCGCATGTCCTGGAAACGCTCTTTGCTATCGGTTTGACCTCCATGGCCGCCTGCGGTGACGTTACGCGCAATATTACCGGCTGCCCGCTTGCCGGCCTGGATGCTCACGAGCTTTGTGACGCTTCTCCGCTGGTACAGGAAGCCGTGGATATGCTGGTGGATAATCCTGAGTTTTATAACCTGCCGCGGAAATACAAGATCAGCATCAGTGGCTGCCGCGACTGGTGCTCGTACCCTGAAATTAACGATCTCGCTTTTACTCCGGCTGTGCGCGAAGCCGATGGCCGGCAAGAAGCAGGATTTTCTATTCGCGTTGGCGGCGGTCTTTCCACTGAGCCTCACCTGGCTGTTCGACTCAACGCATTTGTGCACCGAGAGCAGGTAATGCCCGTTATCAAGGTAGTGAGTGAGATTTTCCGCGAAGCCGATGTTCTCCGTGAAAACCGCGAGCGCGCCCGCCTGAAATATCTCTTCCTGCAGCATAACTGGACTGCCGAATCTTTTCTGCAGGAAATTGAGCGCAAGCTTGGCTACAAGCTCGCGCCCGGCGTGCCTGAGCAAGTTCCGGCAGACATCTTCCGCGACCATGTTGGCGTGCATCCCCAAAAGCAGACAGGATTGTTTTACGTTGGCGCGTCTGTGCTGCGCGGCCGGATAACGCCGCAACAGTTGCGCATTGCCGCCGATCTGGCTACGCGCTACGGCAATGGTGAACTGCGAACCACGAACACGCAGAACCTCATTATTGTGAACGTGCCGCGTGAAAGCACTGCTGCCGTCGCGCTGGCGCTGGAGACTGCCGGACTGCATGTATCCGCTTCTCCTTTCTGGCGCGGAGCCATAGCCTGCACCGGCAGCGAGTTCTGCAAGCTTGCCATTACTGAGACCAAGGCTTTCACGCGCTGGCTGGTGGAAGAACTGGAAGAGCGCTTGCCGGAATTTGATCAGCAATTAAAGCTCAACATTACCGGCTGCCCCAACAGTTGCGGCCAACACCGCATTGCCGATATCGGACTGGAAGGCAAGAAGATTAAAGCTCAAGGCCGCATCCAGGACGCTTACTACTTCTGTCTGGGCGGCGCCGTGGGAGAACATGCTGGCTTCGCACGGCCCATCGGATATCGCTGCCCCGCCAATGAGGTGCCTGACGCAATCGAGCGGCTGCTCCGCAACTATCTTGAGATACGCCGGGCCGGTGAAAATCTGCGCCAGTTTTTTGCGCGCCACTCAGAACCGGCGTTACGTACTCTTCTTGCCGGAGAGGAACTGACGCCGGTTCTGCGCGACCCTTCACCGGGAAGAGTTCCGCATGGGTTGGAGGGATAAGGACCATTATGGCACTCTATCCGATTTTTCTGAAGCTTGAAGGCCACAAGATATTGGTTGTCGGCGGGGGACTTATAGCTGAACAAAAACTCGAAGGCGTTCTCCGCTCGGCCACTGACGTGACGGTAATCGCGCCGCAAATAACGCCGCGCATTCGTCTGTGGGCGAACCAGGGACGTCTCAAGCACATTGGTCTGAAGTTTCGCTCTGGTATGGCACATGGATATTTCATGGTGATTGCCGCTACAGACTCTGAGCAGATCAATCGCGCGGTCTATGATGAAGCGCGCCAAGCTGGCGCATTGAGCAACGCAGTTGACGATCCCGGCTACTGCGACTTCTATGCTCCTGCCGTGGTCAGCCGCGGGCAGTTCCAGATTGCTATTTCCACCGGAGGAAACAGCCCCGCTTTGGCACAGAATATTCGTAAGGGATTGGAGCAGGAATTTGGCATAGAATATGAGTCATGGACGGCATGGCTGGGACGCATGCGTGAAGCGATCCGCAGCTTGCTGCCGCGCAACGACCGGCGGAAAGAACTACTGCACTTACTGGCCTTGTGCAAGCCGCAAAAGCTTTCAAACCAAATAACCGTTTCTCATAATCCAACTATATTAAACAACCAAATTTCTGGGAGGGAGCAATGGACCATTTGAGCAAAGCAGATTTAGAAAGCAGGCTACGGCAGGCAATCAAAGAGCATCAGCATGAAGGCCTGAATATGATTGGCAGTGCCGATCAGTTGCTGCATCGCCTGGTAGAGGCGGTGGAAGATTGGAATAATGCCCGCACTTTAAGCAGGCAGAAAAGCGCATAAGCAATGCCAGCAAAGGTCTACATTGTTGGCGCGGGACCCGGAGCGGCAGATCTTCTGACGCTCCGTGCCGCGGCCTTACTGCGCGCAGCCCGCGTTGTGCTGCATGACGATCTGGTGCCGCAGGAAATCCTTGACCTTTGCCCGAGATCAGCCCAGATCATCAACGTAGGCAAACGCTGTGGCCGCCACGGCACCAGCCAGGAGCAGATCAACGCGCTCAT
>DASRDW010000104.1:0-15019 GCA_035652415.1 Candidatus Angelobacter sp.
CGATAATTCGGGCTGCTGGAGTTGGTCTTGTTCACCACAACGTCAAAAGCGCTGCTGATTTCGTATGAACCACCGCTTATGTGCTGATAGTTCACGCAGGTAGAGCTGTGAAAATTCCCAGCATGGGAAGCTATTCCCAAATCCAGGCCAACATTATTTGTGCCTGCGTTGGTCAGCGGGCAGAAGCCCGGATTGCCAACATTGGCGTTGTCCTTGAAAACAAGACTGATGGATGACTGAACACTCATGGTGATGGTGAGCTGGCCGGAGCTGGTCTGCGCTTGCACAGCGCGGCCGCAAAACAACATAAGGACGCCCATCATGAGCAATCCTTCCAATCCGCCGATGTTGAATGTTCCACGCATCACTAAAATTTGCTTTTCACCTTGGGCAGCGCTTGCAGCGCGTCTGTTTACTTGTGGCCCCTTCGTACATTGGCCTTTCGTGATGACAAAAGTCTAAGTGGGGCCGGAAAAACAGAAAACGGTACTTCAGTCACTATGGGGGGACTTGCAAGTGACTTTGGTTTGAGGGCTTTACACGAGTGAAACCATGATTGTTCAGGCCCGGCTTTGTGTCTATAAGGTGTTTCGTGGAAATGAACCGGAATAGTAATCCGGGATTACGGGAGCGCTTATCGCCGCTAAAGAAATGATCCCAAAGGCAGAGGTTTTGCGCTGTGATTTGGCCCACTTACGAGCAGAAGCCGATGAAGAAATCCAATTCTAAGGCGATCCCCTCATCGGCAGTTGTGCTGATTTACGATGGAGCGGGCAGCGCAGACTAATCCAATTAATGTCCTCGATAGTAGGGAATCAAGGGAGGATTGTCCTTGTCGTCCGGCAGCATAAGGCGTTCGTAAAAATCCAAGTCTAGCGTTGGAGATGCTAATTCGCTGTCGATAATAATGAGGTTCGTCTCTGACAATGGACCCTTAGCTAGCTTGTAAATGTAGGCGTAAAGTGCCATAAAAATGTCTTTATTGACGTCTTTACCAATATTTTTCATGGGTGAATCGATAATTAGAAAAGTAGGAAGGGGAAGATTAAAGACTTCCGCCGTCCGGTGAACGGCTATTGCATAGCAGACGTTAAACAGCGTCTTCTTTCCTCCGCTTCCGGCGCCAAAGAAATTGTAAGCCAATTCTTCATTACCATCCGGAAGAATATGTACCATCCATGTGCGTCTGCTAATCTTTACCTTGTCGCGATCAGTAAGGCCGGGGAAGCCAACCGTTCTTAGCGCCTCGAAGAAATAATTCTCGAGTTGCTCAATCCGAGACTCTCGGTCAGAGAGTTTCGATTTTTCTAGGTTGATTTCTCGCCGCAGACGTGCCGCCTCTGACAAATGATGATCCGCCTCACGTTCATATCGGGCCAGAGTTGCTGGAATCCGAGCGTCTCGGTTCAGTGTGGTGAGCTTCTGCTCCAGTGTCGCGACTGTTCGCTCGAGGTTCCGTGATTGAGATAAAAAAGCCGAGTCGTAGTTCGTCAACTCCCGCGTAAGCTCCATGTCTTTTTGCATTTTTTCAAATCTAAGATCTTGAACGAGTCGCTGTTGCCTACGGCGCGCTTTTTCACGCTCCTTTAAAGACGCCTCGATGTCAATGAGCCGAGCGTCTAGATCACGCTGGCTTGAGGTCGAAGAAAAGTCCTGAGGTCTCTCTGATCCTGCCGCCTCGGATCCGCACAACGAGCATGTTTGTGGGTCTTTTGTTCGCTCACCAACCGACGCTCCGCACTGGGGGCACGTTTCGAAATGTACATTTTCAAGAACCGTCGAGGCAGTTTCCAGTCGGCTCAGCTTGAATTTCGTCGTTATTACTTCAGCTCGCAAAGCTTGCTCCTCGCCTATACGGACTTCTAGGTCTGCCAAGATCTGGTCCTCATTGGCAAGCCGGTCACCAAGTTGCCTGAGCTCTGACCTTAGATCGTCGGCAAAATGCGTATTCGCATTATGGCTGGAACGGAGTTCGATCAAGCGCTTTGAAGCGGCGGTTAGCTCAGCTTCCGTTTTCTGAATGGAAGCCTGGATATCCAGCTCAGATTCATATCCCATTTCCTCAAAAAACTTCCTGAGCTGCGCAGCGGCTTCAAGTTTGGTTCTGTGATTATCTACCTCGCGTGCAAGAGCTTGTTCTAAATCATTTAATCGTTCTGTGTAGTACCCAAGGACAAAGCGCATGACATCGCGGCTTTTTGGCAGCCGCGGGTCATCAGTTCCAAGATGATAAAAAGTGGAATCAAGCTCATCCTGATCCAAGTAGCAATACCACATTACATCCCGAAAGCTTAGCGGTATGAGAGGAGCATCTGGATCTGTCTTATTGCGCCGAACGCGCATTGGCCCCACACCCGCCAATTGAAAGATCAAGTCACTAAGACCATAGATCTTGTCACCCCAGATAGGAGTCTCGGAGTTATCGATTGGCGCCAAAATGCTGGCCCCTTTTTGCTCTTTATCGATCCAACTTACTTGTACTTGATTGGAACCAAAGGCTCGCTCAAACAGCACCTCAAATTCACCTATTTGGGCTGCTAGTTGAACGGAGACCAGTTCTTGCTTCATTGCTGGCGTTTGGGGAAGACTGCCCCCAAGACATGCGTCTATCAGTTTTGCGATGGAGGTCTTACCAGACGAAATTCGACCATGGAAGAAACTTACGTGGTGAGACAGCTCGATCACTTCACGTGATTTCCGAAATTGAAGAATAAGATTTCTAAACTTGATATTCATTGACTGATTTTGGTGCCGTACCGCAAATTGCCGATTTCGGGAAATGTTTGGTATATGAACTTAACGAGGTTCGTGGCGCTTAGATCAAAATGCGACTTAAGCAAACGGCTCCTTTCGGCTATATCTGTAAACTCGTCGGTTTCGGCCAGTTTGGTAGCCAGCTCACGACCCCTTTCTGTTATGCCTATATGAACAGTTCTCCCGTCAAGCGATATATGAGCCAAGCCTTTACCCACTAGAAGGTTGAGAAATCTGCGATAACGGAAATCCCAAGGTCCATATTTGTAACGCACCATGGCAGATTCGACGCTGTTTCTCTCAAACTCTTTAACGTCCGCTAAGCTCGAATTTGCGTGACGAGCTCGAAGGGCTCGCTCCAAGTACTCGGGATATCTAAGTAAAAAATCCAGCTTGGCGAGTTTAGTGATACCTTCTACCGAGTCGATGCGCTTTGGCCCAGCGAACGCACTGACAAGAATGAGCAGACGGCTCAAGTGAAAAAAGTCACTCTCATCAATCCCTGCTACGAGTGACAATAAAGACATTTATTCTGTGCTTTCCAGATCGAATTTTTTACTCCACCAGACTTTGCAGTTTTCAGTCGCAATACTCGCAATTCCCAAAAGCTGCTCATAGCGGGTTTTAAAAATGGATTCCGAATCATCCTTTGTTATTTCTCTTAGGCGTGATCGTAACTCAGTCAGCATCGGACTACCAAAGAGGTCAGTTTCGGAATAGACGGCGTCAAATGCCTCGGCGCATTGCGTGTTGACTATGACACTCAGTTGCTCAAACCGTTGATTCGCTGACTGGAGACCATATTTGTGCAGCCAGTTCTGCAGAATAAACTCTGCAGATCTATGATGGTCTTTCGCAGCATCGATGCTTTGGAATGAAATTCCACCGGCGGCCATTTTTTTCTCAAGTACGTGCTGTCCAGTCGGCAAGTTTGAAACATCAACGCTAGTTGCAGTCTGAAGTTGTGCTGCTTGCTGCAATGCAGTTTCGATTGCAGCGCGCACAAGCGCCGCAGTGATTCGTTTTTTTTCAATCGTGACTTTGGTTAGAGCATCCGCGGGATCAGTGGCAAAGATTATGTGCGTGCGAAGCGGGAGATGGCATGTAAGCGCCGAGGCCTCCAATATGACATTGATGAGATTTTTGGCAGCCTCTACCAACTCCGGGAGATATCTAGCGCTGAAACCTGGGAGCTGGCCAATGTGGCTAGCAACATTAAGCACTATGTCCTCAAATTTTGGTACTGTTCCCTCCAGCCTGAGTTTGCAAATTACAGGGATGATGGCCTTGTTCGCACATCCGCAGTGACTTCGAATCGCGGCAAATACATCCTTAACGGTTCCGCTTGGTTTCAGATCTGGCTTTTCCTGGAATGAAGAAATGATATAGAACAAGTTCTTGTAGCTCTTCTGCACTTGCCAGAAATCACAATTCGCCACGAGAACGAAGTGTTCAAAATGTTTTGGAAATTGGATATCGAGTTCGACAAACCGTTGCAAAGCATTGATAACGGCTGCGTCGTCAGCCTTGAATGGGCCAAGATGTGGTTCGCGCGTCTTGACTTGGACACCAAGATATTTTCCGTTTGCTTTCCGAACGAGAAAGTCTTCGTGGTGCTCACAAAAGACGTCCAGTACATCGGACGAATCGAGAGTTTGTAACGAGAGAATAGCTCCGTATGCAGCTTGGTAGCGAAGGCGACGCTGCATGTCATCACCGGGATCAGAGTTGGAAAGTATTTCGGAAGGAGATCCTATGCCCATAAAAATGGGCAATAGTATAGAACAGTTCCTCCTAAGATGCTCAAAAAAAACGGAATAGCTAGTTCCCAAACCCGCGTCTTTGGCGTGTAGATACATTAAAATTCATTTATGAAACTTGCGTTTGAGCCGACGTCATGCGCGACAGATGGGCATTACTGACCGAACAGCCAGGAGCTAGCGACCAGCAGCTAAGAGCCAGCCCCCACTACCCTGCTCATCTCCAGCACCATGATCTCTTCCGGGCAGTCCGGCCAGTTGTGCTTCCAGCAGATGATCAGATCGCACTTCTTTGCTTCATGCCCGTGCTCTTTGAAATTTGCGCTGTACATTTCAAATTCAATGCCCACGTCCTGCCAGCGGCCCGGCTCAACCTCCATTTTGGCCTTGCAATCAGGAAACTTGGCCTGAGCAAACTCAATGACAAAGCCCAGCCGGTCCGCCCACATGGAGAAGAGCATGATCACGCCCATCTCATTCACCGGCTCATAGGCCATGCTAGTTCGCAGCATGGGCGGCCCCAGCAGAGGACGGTCTGGCAGCACACGGCGGTTGAAGATGACTCCGGTGCTCCAGAACTGGATGCCGGTCACCTCGGCCACGAATACGCCCAGCATTTTCGCGGTCACGCATTTCTTGCCCACGACCGCAATAGGTACCATCTGCCGCCTATGGCGAGGGTCCTGGTAAGCCGGCCAGATATCCTCTTCTTCCATGGCGTCAATCATGCTCTGGCGGACTATCTCCGTTACCTCCACCCAGTCTTGCTTGAGCCCACCAGACTCCGCGAAGTTGAGAAATGCCTCCGGAATCCTGGACCAGCGACGAAAAACGTTTCTGGGCGATATTGGTGCTATACCGCCCTTCTTCGCCATACTCCCTATAGGTGGGAATGTGTCCCAGTCTTCTTACAACTTCAGCCCAGTCCTGCAATATGTCTGCGGAATCCACTTTCCCCCATGCCTGCTTCAGCCCCGCCGCATGCGCCGCCCTGAAGAACTGTCCAAAGTGACGCCTGACGGCAGCAGCCTCAACGCCGCTTATGCGCACGAACTCCGCCTGGATGGGAACGCGCCCCAGCTTCCGCGCTACCGTTTGAATGGCCCGAATGATTTGCTGTTTGGTGATCTGCTTCTTACGGGCCGGCATTCGCGCGCCCCCTTGCCAATGGAGATTGGATAATGGATAAGAGAGTGTTAATTTAACACGAAAATTTAGCGAAAGCAATCCATCGCCCTGGGGGGGTAGCGGGCCTTCTAATTTGTTCGGTTCGGAGAAAGCGAGCGTTTCGGTAGAACTCCCTGTGGCGGCATGGGCAAACGAGAAACTCCCGGGATGTTTCGACTCCTTACCCCAACAAGCCAAAGTCGGGCTTGTCGGGGGCCCCCGTCATCCTGGCTCTCCCGCTACGCGGGATTCGTTCGAGCTTCGCTCAACATGACAAGATTGAAACATTTTTTCGCCAAACTGAGACACTATCCCTGGGACAAAACGCCTCATCCTCCGTCTAAATTGCATCGGCAGCGGCTCAGCCCGTATCTAAAAAGTCAGTTACCATAGATATAGATAAATTCATGATGACCAAGAAATCGAAAATAGGAGCAATTGCCCTCATTGGGTGTGCAATTTTTCTGGCTGGCTGTGCCGGAGGCGCCAAGGCTGCGCCCACAGGGCCGCAGGCCTTTCCGGTAAAGGTGGTAACGGCGAAGTCGCAGGTGGTGCCGTTCTCCACGGATTATCTGGCAACGTTAAAGTCCAGGAACGCCGCAACCTTGCAGCCCTTTGTGGAAGGCGACATTATGAAGATCTTTGTGACGTCTGGCCAACGGGTTGAAGCCGGCGCGCCGGTGCTGGAGATTGACCAGCGAAAGCAGGAAGCTACGGTCAACAACCAGGAAGCGTCACTCAGGTCAAAAGAGGCGGTATTGCAGCAGGCAACGGTGGACCTGAACCGCAAGAAACAGCTCTTTGCTGATGGAGTGCTTGCCCGGGCCGATCTAGACACGGCGCAGCATACCTATGACGCTGCCAAGGCGGACGCAGCTGCGGCGGAGGCATCCATACGCGAGCAGCAGGTGCAGTTGCACTACTACACCGTAAGGGCGCCCGCAGCGGGCATCATTGGCGATATTCCGGTGCACGTGGGCGATCACGTGACCCCGCAAACCATGTTGACGACACTGGATCCGGGCGGAACGCTGGAAGCCTACATCAACGTTCCGGCAGAAAAATCTGCGCAGCTCCGCATGGGCATGCCGGTGGACATTGTGGATGACAGCGGCAAGACGCTGGAGCGGACGAAGGTTTCATTTATCTCACCGCACGTGGATACCGATTCACAGACTCTGCTGGTGAAGACGCAGGTGCCCAATCCAAACCGGATCTTCCGCAATGCCCAGCAGGTCCACGCGCGCGTGGTTTGGTCAGAAAAGCAGGCCCCGGTGATTCCGCTGACCGCAGTAACAAGGCTGAGCGGAAAGATGTTTGCCTTTGTGGCGGAAGGCCAGGGCCAGCAAGCAGTGGCGAAGCAGCGCGTGATTCAGGTGGGCGATTTGATTGGCAACGATTATGTTGTGCTGGATGGCATTAAGGCCGGCGACAAGGTCATTGTGAGCAACGTGCAGATGCTGGCCGACGGAATGCCGGTGGCGCCGCAATCGTGAGAAACTTTGCCGCTGATTTCCGCTGATGAGCGCTGATCAAGTCTTTGGCGTTGGAGCATTTAGCGGCGAGGCCCGGTTCTCGCCGAGCCGCCTGCAACAGGCGCAGAACTAATTTGGGTTTATCCAGACGCTCCAGCGGGTTGGAGCAAGGCGACAAAAGTAAAACGTCATGGTCAATTTCTTTATTCGCAGGCCTGTATTTGCAACCGTATGCTCGCTGCTGATTGTTCTGGCAGGGGCAACGGCGATTCCTACACTGCCGGTGGCGCAGTATCCTAACCTGACGCCGCCAACGGTGAGCGTGAGCGCGTTTTACACTGGCGCGAACTCCCAGGCGGTGGAGACCAGCGTGACCACGCTGCTGGAACAGGCCATTAACGGCGCTGAAGGCATGCGCTATATGAGTTCCACCAGCGGCAATGACGGCACCAGCTCTATCAGCGTGACGTTTGATCTTGATCGCAACCTTGATGTGGCGGCGGTGGACGTACAGAATCGCGCCTCAACCGCGCTGGGACGCCTGCCTGCTGAAGTGCAGACCACGGGCGTCAGCATCACCAAAAACACCGGCTCATTTGTGGTGGCTTACGGCTTCTACGCTGACAATCATCAGTACGACAATCTTTTTATCAGCAACTATCTGGATCTGTACGTGCGCGACGCGATCAAGCGCGTGAAGGGTGTTGGCAACGTAGTTATTTTTGGTGAACGCAAATACGCGATGCGCCTGTGGCTTGATCCGGTGCGGCTGGCAGCACGCAACCTTACCGCCGTTGACGTAACCAATGCGTTGCGCGAGCAGAACGTGCAGGTAGCTGCAGGAGAAGTAGGGCAGCCGCCCGCTCCGGCTGACCAGGGCTATCAGATTAGCGTTCGCGCTGTAGGGCGGCTGACGACGCCTGAAGAGTTTGATCACATCATCATCAAGCGGGCTACAGACGGCTCACTGGTGGAGTTGCGCGACGTTGGACGCGCAGAGCTGGGCGCGGAAAGCTACGGCGGCCAGTTACGGTATAACGGGGTCGACGCCATGGGACTCGGCGTCATGCAGCTCTCTGACGCGAACGCTTTGCAAGTGCGCCGTGACGTACAGACGCAGATGGAAGAGCTGGCCAAGCACTTCCCTGCCGGATTGAAATACCAGGTGGCGTTTGACACCACGCGTGCGGTAGGCGAGTCGATTCGCGAAGTGCTAAAGACGCTGGCGGAAGCAATCTTGATCGTGATCTTGGTGATTTTCCTCTTCCTCCAGGGCTGGCGCAGCACGATTATTCCCGCCATCACCATTCCCGTTTCGCTGGTCGGGACTTTTATTTTTGCCAAGGTCTTTGGCTTCTCCATTAACACCCTGACTTTGTTCGGCATCACGCTGGCAACCGGATTGGTGGTGGACGATGCCATTGTGGTGATTGAGAACGTGGAGCGCCATATTGAAGAAGGAGTGCGCGATCCGCGCGAGGCCACGCGCATTGGCATGAAGGAAGTTACCGGCGCCGTGGTGGCAACTTCACTGGTGTTGATCGCGGTATTCGTTCCGGTCTCAATGTTTCCGGGCAGCACAGGTCGCTTGTATCAACAATTTGCGCTGACCATTGCTTTCTCTATCGCGCTCTCCGCATTTAACGCGCTCACTCTCTCACCGGCGCTGGCGGCGCTGCTGTTGCGCCATCGTGACCGGCCGCAGAACCGCTTTTTTGCCGGCATCAATTCGATCATTCGCAGAGGAACTGCAAGCTATCAGGCATTTCTGCATCGGCTCACCCACTGGAAGGCCGCGGTTACAGTGATCTTCCTGCTTGGTCTTACTGCAACTTATTTTGTCTATCAGCGTGTTCCCAGTTCGTTTGTGCCGCAGGAAGATCAGGGATATTTCTTTGTAGTCGTGCAAGCGCCTCCGGGAGCATCGTTGGAATACACCACCAAGGTAATGGATCGCGCGGCTGCCATTGTAAGCGCGAACAAAGACGTGGAAGGGGTCTTCTCCGTGCCCGGCTTCAGCTTTACTGGAAGCGCGTCAAACCAGGGCATTATTTTTGCCAGCCTGAAAGACATTAGTGAGCGCAAAGGCTCGGCGCACAGTGCAGAAGGCGTGCTGAACGCCATTCGCGGCCCCCTGATGACCATTAATGATGCAATGGTTATTCCCTTTGATCCGCCGGCCATCCAGGGCCTGGGGCAGTTCGGCGGCTTTGCTTATGAGCTGCAGCAGACCGGCAGCGGCACTCTGGACGATCTGGAAAACGTGGTGCACAAGATCATTGCCAAGGCCAATACGCGGCCGGAGTTGGTGCATCCGCTGTTTACCAGCTTCACCGCGCGCGATCCTCAGTTTGTGGTGCAGATTGACCGCGAACGGGCCAAGAGCCTGAACGTTCCTTTTTCACAGATCACCTCAGCGCTGCAAATCTACATGGGCTCACTGTACGTGAACGATTTTGATTTCAATAACCGCTCTTATCGCGTCATCGTGCAGGCAGACCAGCAGTACCGCTCACAGCCGCGTGATCTGCGGCAGTTTTACGTGCGCTCAGATGATGGCCACATGATCTCGCTGGATAATCTAGTCACGGTAAAAGAAAACACGACCGCCAGCGTGATTAACCATTACAACCTCTTCCGCAGCGTAGAAATCGATGGCAGCGCCGCGCCGGGCTACAGTTCCGGCCAGGCCATTAAGGCGATGGAAGAGATTTCCAAAGAGGTGTTGCCGCAGGGTTATTCGTATGAATGGACGGGAATCTCACTGGAAGAAATCCAGTCCGGCGCTCAAACCGTCATGCTATTTGGGCTCGGCCTGCTGGTGGTTTATCTCACGCTCTCAGCTCAGTATGAGAGTTTTGTTTTGCCATTCATCATTCTGCTGGCGGTACCCATGGCCGTGCTGGGTGCCTTGCTGGCGCAATCAGCACGCGGATTGCAAAACGATGTGTACTGCCAGATTGGATTGGTAATGTTGATTGGTCTGGCCAGCAAGAACGCAATTTTGATTGTGGAATTTGCCGAGCAATTGCAGCATCGCGGGCTGAGCCTCGTAGAGTCAGCGATTGAAGCAGCACGATTGCGCCTGCGCCCAATCCTGATGACCTCAATCGCATTCATTCTGGGCGTGCTGCCACTGGTCTTTGCCAGCGGCGCCGGCGCAGCGGGCAGACACTCTGTTGGCACTACTGTCTTTGGCGGAATGATTGTTTCCACCTTTCTTAACCTATTCATCATTCCCGTGCTTTACATCCTGGTGCGCGGAGTGCTGCCCATGAAATTTAAGCCGCAAACAACTGTTGAAGAGCCGGAGTTGGTGGAACGGAGCGCGTGAGCGTGACGGCCAAGCCGGACTCTCATTCTGACAAGACAAGGCCGCGGCTCCGCGCGGCAGGGTGGGGTTTGCTGGCGCTCAGCTTGTTGCTGGGAATCGTAGGCCCGCACCTCACTGCCAGCAATCTGCCTGCTGACATCGGCAATCGCATGGGCGATATAAATTTGGCCAGCCTGGGTTGGATCATTGTCGCCATGATTGTGGGAGCACTGGCGCTGATGTGTTTTATCGCGCAGTGGGTTCTGCGCCCGCAAGAAGATTCTCATCCGCCGGAAAACTCGCAATCCAAGTGAGCGGCTGAACAGCGATGAAGAAGATGGGCTGCAGCTAGAGCAGTTTTAGAGTTGCTGTATCACTAACACACATCGCGGTTACCATCTATCTTTCATCCACGACGCGCCATTCTGAGGGCGAGCCACGCGGACTATAACGTGTTTCAACACAACCTCCGCGAAGCCCGAAGAATCGGCTCCGCTGCACCATAAGGCTATCCAGGCCGCTTGCATGAACAGCGGCCCTCGGCCCTAAAGAGCAGCGGAGCGGAGCAGATCCTTCGCCTTCGCATGCAGAACATGGCACGAATGAGCGCATGGTGTGCTCGGCGAAGGATGGCAAATTATGAGGATAGAGATTGGTGGTTTGGGATACAACAATCCTAAAACCGTTTTAATTCCAATCGACAACTACTGAAGAGAGAACCGCGCTCAAGCCTGTCCGGTAGAGACCGAGAGCAGAGATTGTACTTTTCCGGCAAGCTGCCTGAGTGAATATGGCTTTTGCAGGAAGACCATGCCTTGCGTGGAAACGCCAGTCTGCAAAACCACATCATCAGCATAGCCGGAGACATAGAGGAGCTTTGTGTTGGGACGAATTTGTATGAGGCGGTCCGCAAATTCGCGCCCGCTCATCTTAGGCATGACCACATCGCTGATCACCAGGTCAATCTGGCCATTCTCGGCGGCCAGTTGCAGCGCTTCCGGGCCGCTGCCGGCGCAGGTAACTTTATATCCTAGTCCGCTTAGGAACTCTGCGTTTACGTTGCGCAACTCAACCTCGTCTTCCACCAGCAGGATGTTGCCCTGGCCTTTCTTGATGGCGCCGTAAGAGCCATCCTCTAGAGCAGACTCTGGAGCTGCCGTGACCGGCAGCAGGATACTGACTTGCGTGCCCTTACGCGGGCTGGACTGGATGCTGATTTCGCCCTGGCACTGCTGCACAATGCCATACACAGTAGCAAGCCCAAGGCCGGTGCCGCGTCCAACTTCTTTGGTGGTGTAGAACGGCTCGAATGCGTGCAGTTGGGTTTCTTCATCCATGCCTGCGCCGGTATCACGAATGCGAATGGCAACATACTGGCCAATGGTGACGCTTCCGCTGGGAGTCAGTACCGGCCGAAGAATGTCTTCTGTTGCAATGAACAACTGCCCGCCGCCCGGCATGGCATCACGCGCGTTGATTACGACATTAAAAATGATCTGCTCAAAGTGGGTCTTATCGATCACCACGGTTCCCGTGGCCCGAAGGTCGACCACCAACTCAATGTCCTCACCGATGAGTCGCGGCAAAATGGCTGTCAGGTCGGCCAGTGCCTGCGTGGTTTCGAGCGGAATAGGACGGACGATCTCTTTGCGGCTGAAAGTGAGCAACTGGCGCGTAAGCCCGCTGGCGCGCTGCGTGGTATCAATGATCTTGGCACAATAGCGGGCCAGGTTCTCATTGCCCTCTACTTTTGATTCCAGCAGTTCGGCATAGCCGCCAATCACGCCCAGAAGATTGTTGAAATCATGGGCCACGCCGCCGGCCAGCCGTCCCAGTGCTTCCATTTTTTGCGATTGCAAGAACTTGGCTTCCAGTTCTCGCTCTTCCGTCTGGTCAAGCTGCATGCCAAAGATGCATTCCTTATCGCCGATCCGTAATATCGTTGCGAAATACAGCCCAATGTGCTGGCCGCCAGCCGCATCTTTGAACTTGATTTCAAGGTTCTGCACTGAGCCTTCAGCACGGAGATGCTGGTAGAACTCATCGCGCTCCTGTTGCGACTCCCAGAAGCCAAGCTCCAATGAGCTTTTGCCAATGACTTTTTCCGCTGGTAATGCCAACATTCGCAAAAGATTGTCATTGGCATCAAGAAAAATGCCGTCAAGGGAAACGATGCCGCAGCCGACCGGGCTTTCCCGGAAAATGGTGGCGAAGCACTCTTCTGAGTGTTTGAGCGCGATCTCATTTTGCTTGCGCTCCGTTATATCAATGGCCGTGCCTTCAATCACGCGCTCACCGTGGGCGCACGGAATAATGATTGCGCGCTCCAGTATCCAGAAGAGCGTCCCGTCTTTGCGCCGCTGCGTGCATTCATAGTTCACAATCTGGCCTCGGCGGCCCAGATCGTCCAGAAACTGATCTCTTTCTGAAGGATGCGAGTAAAGAGAGTCCACCGGCCGTGACATGGCTTCTTCTTTGCTATCGAAGCCGTACATCCTGAGAAAAGCGCCGTTGCAGTTCAGCAGCTTGCCTTCAAAAGTGGAAACATAGACAGCGGCCAGATTGTCTTCAAATAAGACCTGATACTGGCGCGCAACGGTGTTGGCCACCTCAGTCTGGTTTTCAAACAAGGTGAAGATCATGCCGAAAGCCACAAAGAACTTGGGCAAGTCCCAGAAAAAGCTTGTCGGCCCAGGCCCAATGTGGCGGGGCGCAAGTAACGATGCTACCGGAAAAACACAGCCCCAAACGATGAACGAAGCCGAAGTAAACATCACCCCAGGAGTGAACCTGCGGAAGTGGCGGAAGTAAACTAGGCCAGTAACATAAAAAAAGCCGAACAGATAAAAGTTAAGTCCGTGTCCAGGGTGTCCCAGCAGGGCTTCACGCGCAGCCCAAAACCCGTAAGGGACGAGGAGAAGCACGGAATACAGATGCAGGCTCCGCCAGCCATAGAAATGCACTGCTTCAATAGCCCCATACGTGGAACTCAATATCAAGAGACTGGCAAAGAACCAGGCGGCGCCGACGTGGAGAAATAATGCAGTTGCATACAAGGTAGCTGCTCCGCTTATGAGCAGAGCAAAAGCAATGCGCCGGTAACGGTTCCCGAAAACTTCTGAAACGGAAAGCAAGAAGCAGGTCCCGGCAACAATCAAAGTAACTACTTTGATCCAGACGGTATAACGCATGAGATGAGGAATGAAATCGTCAAGGACAGGAGCAGCAAAGTGAATAAAGATGGCGATCCAGCCCAGCATCCACAGGCCGACTCGTTTTTGGCGGTCGCGTGTGTAAATCCAGGCAAACAGCGCAACCACAATGCTGGTTACACCGAAAACAACAACTTCCTCAAATCGCGGAGACATTCAATGCCTGCTTACCAATCCTGCTTCAGATAAGGGATGGCTGACACTCACAGAAAATCAAAAATGTTCGCTGACCCGGAGTGAAAGCGTATGAATTCGTCTACTCACAAACCTGCCCTGGTCTGAAGCGTCTTAAAGATGCAATCAAAATACCACTTTTCGCTTTGATTGACGTCTTTTTATTTCGCCAAAAATCGTATATACGATTTTCTCGATTTGAGGTATTCGCGCGTGAGTCACTTCTTTTTATCGGGTCTTTCGGCAGGATTCTCCTGAACTCTTTCCCGGAAAGTGCCTCCCATGGCTTTGGCCAGGAAGATAGCGGAATCACCATACTTGTCGCGCATACGGTCGGTGGCGGACAGAGCGCGCGCCCATTTTTGCCGGCGATCGCCTTCCAGCAAGTCCATCTGTGCGGGTTGTTCTGCTGTACTTTCAAAGTTTCCGGTATGCACTCCCAGGAGGCGAATGGGCCGCCCGCGCTGCCAATTCGCGTGAAAAAGTTCCATGATGGCGGCAAAGACTTCCGTGTCCGCCTGGGTGGGATTGGCTAGAGACTGCGCTCGCGTAATGGTGCTGAAATCTGAATAACGAAGCTTGAGCTGAATGGTGCGCGCGGAAAAGTTTTGTTCACGCAGCCGCCGGCAGGCTTTGGCACTGAGGTGGGCCAGCGTGGATTCCAGCTTGGCAAGCTCAGCGGTGTCCTGGTTGAAAGTATGCTCGTGGCTGATGGATTTAGCCTGCCAGTCTTCTCCTACTTCGCCTTCAAACCAGCCGCCTGCATCTTCGCCGCGAGCTTTGCCGGCCAGGCCAGTTCCCCACTTGCCAAAATTTTCTTCCAGCATTTTTTCATCAACTTTTAACAAATCGCCAATTTGCATAATGCCGATCTGGTTCAGTCGCGCCTTGGTAACTTTGCCGACGCCGGGAATCTTGCCTACGTCCAGCGGCGCAAGAAAACTTTGTTCCTGTCCGGGAAGAACGAAGAGAATTCCGTTGGGCTTGGCTTTGTCTGAGCTGATCTTTGACATGAGTCGCGTGCGGCCAATCCCAATGGAGCAGTTCAGGCCGGTGCGCTCTTTCATCTGCTGATGCAGCTTGTGGGCGGAAAGAAGCGGGGGGCCGTGAAGCCTTTCCGTGCCCGTCATATCAAGATAAGCCTCATCAATGGAGGCCATTTCT
>DASRDW010000105.1:0-6317 GCA_035652415.1 Candidatus Angelobacter sp.
GACGGCGCCGTTGAAAGTAATGCCGGCGAACAGGCCGCGAGCGCGGGAATAAGTCAGCACTTCAGCGCGCATCTTCCAATCGGTTGAGCCTTCCGCGTGTCGTCCGACCGGTCCAGCGGCCACAGATACATCTGCTCCCAGTTTGAACTTGCTGGTGAGCAGGGCCGTCATGCCGCGCTCATTCATGACAACCATTACCAGATCAACGGCCTGGCCGCCGATCTGCAGGCCAATGCTGCCGCCTGTGGTTGTTAACGGCGCAGGCGCGCTCCAACCAGAAGCCGTGCGGCAGGTGGCTACGCCGCGTCCGTGCATGGCACCGACGATGAATCCGCCCTTGAGCAGCGACGGCACCACAGCCAGGCATTTGGCTGAGCCGAGGATCTCTTCTGGAATACCCTTGTCCGGCGTAGCCATAATCTCGTTCAGGACCGTGGCCGCTGATTCAACCCGGCCCGCTGCGGTCTCCGAGAAAGCCACACTCGTGACCAGGAGTGCAAACAGCACAACGCGAAGCATTAATTTCATATATTCCTCAAAATTGATTTTAGCCGTGGGAGCAGGTAAGAAGATGCTGAAAATGAATAAAGGGTTGGATACGGTGACCCTCGTAACCGTGTCCAACCCCGTCTCCCAGGTTCTGTGGTAGGTGAGTAGAGTATCCACCCGCACTGTTTTCGCGGCAAGTAACCGGGGTTCCTGTAAAAACTCTGATTGGGACATGTACCAGGGAGATACCTATTTAGTAAACATCGCCAGACGGTTTTACGCCAGCAAAAAGCCCGGCAGTGGCTGCCGGGCTTTCGCGATTCATCAAAAGAAAAAATCTATTTTGACGATGTGACAAGCGAATGCGTGATGGCGTGAACGGAAAGTGCAATGCGGTTCTGCACGCCGACCTTGCGCATCAGTTTGGCTACGTGAGCTTTTACCGTGCGCTCTTCAATCCCCAGCACGGAACCGATCTCCTTATTGGATCGTCCCACCACCAGCAGCTCAAGGACTTCTTTTTCGCGATCGGTGAAGGTGACTCGGCCAGCAGGAAAGATTCGTCCAGGCGAAGAGGTTACTCGTTCGATAAAAATTGAGAGCACGCGACGCGGCGCCCAAACCGATCCGGCATGAACAATTCGCATGGCCTGAATAAACTCCGCTGGTGATGCGGCTTCATCCACATAGCCTTTTGCGCCTGCAGCCAGGGCTTTCAAAATCGTCTCATCATCCGCACCGCTGCCAGTGACGATAATGCGCAGATCAGGGCGCGCTGCTTTGAGCCCGGCCATTACGTCAAAAAGATTTTGCCCTGCGCGCGTACCCAGCAGCACCAGGTCAATATCCTTGCGCGGACCCAGTTCTGCCAGACTGCAGGAGACCAACTCCAGATCGGTTTCCGTATCGAACAAAGATTTCAATCCAATAAAACGCAGCGGGTCACTTTCGACCACAGCGATGCGAATCGTTCTCTTCGATGCGCCTGCTTTCATCAATGCTCCTTCTAGGACCGTGGCGTGTATTTGCATTGTAAGCAAAAAATGGCTTGCACGATCTGAAAGTATCATGAACCTCAGCCCAAGCCCATTTCTTAGCAGGGTACATGTACTGAGGTTGCAGTGCAAGATTGAGGGGTTCGGCCTAGGGGGTTACTTGCTGGCTTCCATGCGGCTGGTTTCCGGTCGCAGCGCAAAAGCATCGCCATGGCCCAATACAAAGCCACGACGATAACCTTCGCAATAGCTCGCCCCAGCAGCCTCATTGGTCTGCTTGGCTGGATTAAAACGCGCGCAGCTTACGAAATGAAAATCTTTAGCGGCAGCGGGAGAATCGTCAGAACCTCCGCGTTCGTATCCATCGTTGTAACCGGTAAGAAAGCCTTCGTCAAAATGGGTATGTCTCGGATCAGCGGGGAAAGGAGATTGTTGCAGAGAACCGGCCAGGGCGCGCATGGTATCGATTACGCGAAAGTTCCGTCCCAGATAACCATCACTGTATCCGGCTTTCAAGCCTGCCTGGAAGCCCTTATCGAAAACCGAATGTGACCCGAATTGCGAAGAGTATCCGGTCTTTAAGTCATGTATTCCTGAAAGTTTCTCCCGCAAAGGTCGGCCCATATTGATGTCTGTATTTCCAATGTGATAGCCCTCTTCATAGCCGTGGCGGTATCCGTGAGCAAAAGTTGAATGTTCCAGCACTACAGCGGAGCCGGCTTCCTTTAAATGCCATTCCTGCCCCGAAATCTGAGCGGCTGGCGCTTGCGCGGCTGCGCAGGCTGCAAGAATGACCAAGGGAAATAATTGACGGAGGATACTCGTCACAAGGACACCCCACTTCTGTCTTGTCAGATGAACCAGAGTAACTCTTGGGATGTGTGCCAATTCCCGCCGCCTAAGGTCAAATTACCTACCCTCTAAGACATTCCCTGAATGGCCGTAAATTGTAAGTAGCTGGATACTTACAGCACCTTAACCCAATCATTGAAGAGTCAGCAGCCTCTCCGGCGCCGGCAGATTAAAAACCTGGGGGAAACGGAGCAGGAGAGGAAAGCGGCTCAGAACTGATTTGCGATTTCCCCTGGGCGGTGAAACAGCCGCCTGGGGCATTCGTACTCCCCGCGGTTAAGCAGTTTCCGGAAAAGACATGCTCAGCTTGCGACACATGCCGCTGGTTTGTCTTCTTGCGCCCTGTCTGGCGCTCTATGCGCAGCCTCGCAATCCGTACGATCTTGAGCTGCAACACCTTCAAAAAGAGTGGTCTTCCGCTAACAAGCTGGAAAAGCTGACGCTACTTGATGGCATTGAGCATCTGCGTGACTACGTAAACGACCCCAACCAGGTCCAGAACGCACTGGATTCTATCCGGCAATCGAACACAGAAGAGCCATTGATCAAGACTGAAGCTGCTGCCTGCCTTGATGATCTGCGCGCCTTCCGTCTGCCGTCGCAACCTCGAACGCAGCATTGGTACGCCGAACCAGAGTCACGCAAGCGAGTGCTGGCTGAGGCCAATCACAGCGCAGAATCAGGCAATCCCGCGAATCTTGAGACTTTGGCGCAGCTTGAATACTTAACTGGAGCCAGTGAAGCTGGTGATCACATGCTGCAGTCAACACGCCTTGCGCCCACAGCGCAACGCTGGCTGCGTGTTGCAGAATTGAGCGACGAACCTCTGCGCAAGTTTGCTGCTTTGCAATCCGGACTTGCCCTGGAGTCGGAAAATCCATACATCAAGTTGCAACTGGCCACGTATTACATTGGGCGGCAACAGTTGGAAAAAGCCCGCGACCTGTTGAACGCTGCGGCGCTCGCCGCGCCAGATGATTTTGTGGTCCGCGAGCGTCGCGCCGGACTGTATCTGAATCTTGGCTTGCGTTCTGCCGCGTTGGCGGAATTACGCGCCTTGGAAAAGCAATGGCCTGCGCCACTGTGGTTGCAGGCGCGTATGGCGCTCGACTACGAGCAGATTGGCCTATTGGACGATGCTGCACGCCTGGCTGCTGCAGTGATTGCAGAAAAAGGCGAGGATCGCGAACAGCTTGAGCTTTTGGCGCGCTTCCATGAACGCCGTCACATGAAATATGACTTGCAGGCCGACTATCTTGCTCTCTCGCATCTGGAACCGGGCTTGCCGGACATCTGGTCACGCCTGGCGCAGGTACAGATTGATTGTGGAGACGCTGCTGGCGCTCGCAATTCCCTGCTCCACCTGCTCGTGCTCGACAATAGCAATTCTGAAGCCCATCTCCGCCTGACTCAGGTATATGAGCAGTTGCATTTTGCCCGTGAAGCGCAACAGGAGTTGGCTGCTGCTTCCGGCGTCGCCCAGCGAGACGCGCTCAAGGCTGATGCAGCGTACCTGGTTAATCCAAAAACGCTGGTAAAAGAAGCTCAGACCAGTCCACCGGCATCGACTGACTTGGCCTTGGCTGATATTCGTGTTCAAGAACTTCTCTCCAACGGTCTGGATCGTGTTCACGTACAGCAGATTTTCTATCTCGGCTCTGACGCCGCAGTAGACGCCCATCGTACTGGCTCAATTCGCTACTCGCCCTCTACGGAAGAACTGAAAGTGGTGCGTGCGCGGGTGTGGAAGAAAGATGGCTCCACATTAGACGCTCAGGAACTTGGCGATCGCGAGCTGCCGGATTATTCCTCAATGTATTACGACATGCGCTCGCGCCAACTGCGCTACGCCAGTCTGGAGAAGGGCGACATTGTCGAACTGGAATATTCGATCACTCCCAAGCTGCGCACCAGCGCTTACAACGGATATTTTGGCGAGCTGGTTCTTTTTGCCGGCCGCACTCCGGCCCGACTCAAGCGCTATGTGCTGCTGGCCCCCACAAAGCAAAAGCTTTTTGTTCATGCCGAAAAAATCGCGCCCGCAGTGATTGCTGAAAAGGACGATCTGCAGGTCTTCACCTGGGAAGCTCGCTCTGTTCCCGCGTTACCACACGAACCACGTAGCCCCGGCATCACTGAGATCTCGCCCTATGTTCACGTTTCCACCATGGGCGATTGGAAACAGCTCGGTGCCTGGTACGCAGATCTGATTCGGCCACAGTTCGCGCTCGATCCATCACTGGAGAGTGAACTTGAACAGACGATCAAGGATGCGCACAGCGATCGCGAGAAGATTGCCGCAATCCAGGAGTTTGTTTTGCGCAGCACACACTACGTGGCTCTTGAATTTGGCATTTACAGTTACAAGCCTTATCCGGTGAGCCAGATTTATGCTCGGCGTTTTGGCGATTGCAAAGATAAAGCCAGCCTGATGATCGCCCTGCTGCGAGCCGCCGGCATTGAAGCTGAGATTGCGCTGGTGCGTACGCGCTCCCTGGGCGAAGTTGCTTCCGATCCAGCGTCGATCGCTTTGTTTGATCACGCTATCGTCTACGTGCCGCGATATGAACTCTGGCTAGATGCCACAGCCGAATATGCCGGCCGCGAGCTTCCTCTGGAAGATCAGGGTGCCCTGGCTTTGACAGTAAATTTAAGCGGAGCAGCCCAGTTGCGGCACATCCCGATCAGCCGCGCGGCGGACAATTACACCAAGCACATTATCCGTGCATCGATCTCATCCCAGGGCGTGATTCAATTCAGCGGCTCTACAGTCACGCGCGGTGAAGATGCTCCCGGATTGCGCCATGACCTGGCCGTGCGTGAGCAACAACTGGATATGTTTCGCCGAGAGCTGGCTGAGGTATTCCCTTCCGTACAGGTTGATCACGTAGCTGTTCGCGGCACCGACGAGCTTTCTTCTGCGGTAAGCGTGGATTTCCAGGGTGCCTTGAATTCGTTTGAGCAAAAGCGAGTGGTCTCTCTCAGCTCATCCTGGATGCCGCGTTCTTATGTGGCTGCGCTGGCCGCAGCCAGCACGCGCACGCAGGATCTGGTGCTGCCCTCACCCTGGACCACGGAGGAAGAGATTCATATTGCTCTGCCGCAAGGCGCTGAAGTAGTAACTCTTCCTCATGACCAGAACATTACCGGCGGATTTGGTTCTGTACGGCTGCATTATAAAAAATCCGGCGGCGAGATCCTGGTGCAGAGCCACGTTGAATTTGAAACGGCGCGGGTGAGCGCCCAAGACTATCCTGTCTTCCGGCAATTCTGCTCGCAGGTGGAACGGAGCTTCCGCAATGAAATCACGGTGAGCCTCCCCCAATGAGATTTCCATCCTCCCTCATTCTGCTTTGCTGCTCGCTGGCTGGTAGCACTGCACTTTCGCAGACCAAAATTCCTTGGCAGATCAAAGACACTTCTGGCCAATTGGCACAGCGTTTTATTTCAGACTTCGATTTGCCAGCCGCTAGCCAGGAAGCCGAGGCTAGACTACAACGCAATCCTAGAGATGTTACGGCGCTCTTTGTCCGTATGGAGACTGCTGAGCTTGAGGAGCGTCCGGAGCTGGCTTTGGATTCCGCCTTGCGGCTTTGCACGTTGCCCGCTGACAGCGTGCTGCAAGAAGTCGCCTCTAACCGCATATTGGAGCACGCCGGCAACACTCGGGCGTTCAACTCGGTTGTTCGTCGCGTACGTGCAGCCGCTACGCTGGCCAACGATTGCACCTTTAACCTGAAACTTGCTTTGGTGGCTGCCGCAATGGATGGCCAACCGAAGATCGATCTTGATCAAGCAGCACGCTCTGCCGGGCTGCTCACGCGCTGGCGCATTGCTGGGCCTTTTGGGGAATACAACAACGTTGATTTTGAGCGCCGCTGGCCGCCGGAAATTGATCAGCTCTCGCAAGAGCAATATCTGGACGAGGTATCGCCAGCAGTCCCGCAAGAAGCTGGCAGAAAAAAGGCTGCGACAAACGGT
>DASRDW010000106.1:0-3886 GCA_035652415.1 Candidatus Angelobacter sp.
AATGCGCCTTCCAGCTCGCGCACATTGGTGCGCACATTTGAAGCGATGTACAGCGCCAGATCGGTTGAAATGGTTACCCGCTCAGACTCAGCTTTCTTTTGCAGGATGGCGACCTTTGTCTCCAGATCCGGCGGTTGAATGTCCGCAATCAATCCCCATTCAAAACGCGAACGCAGACGGTCTTCAATCTCTGGCAGTTCTTTGGGGGGGCGATCACTGGCAATCACAATCTGCTTCATCGACTCATGCAGCGCGTTGAAGGTATGGAAGAACTCTTCCTGCGTCCGCTCTTTCTGCGCCAGGAACTGAATGTCGTCAATCAGCAGCACGTCGACGTTGCGGAACTTGTCACGGAAGCTGATCATCCGGTCGTAACGCAGAGAGTTGATCATCTCGTTGGTGAACTTTTCGCTGGAGATGTAGCAGATGGAAGCATGCGGCTGCCTCCGCTTTACTTCGTGTCCAATGGCCTGCATTAAATGGGTCTTGCCCATCCCCACACCGCCATAGAGAAACAGCGGGTTGTAAGCTTTGGATGGACGCTCAGCCACGGCCTGTGATGCTGCATGGGCAAACTGATTGCCTGCGCCAATCACAAAAGCGCCAAAGGTGTACTTGGGGCTGAGCTGTGCTGCTGAATCCCAGTCAAACCGCTGCTGCCGTCCTGTGTTCTGGGCCGGTGTGCTGGCTGAAACTGGAGCAAAACCACCATCGGGGCGGACCGGAGGAACCGTTGGATCTTCTTCCGGCGTAATGAATTTTACGTCCTGATATTCCGGCGCCAGCGTGTCCATGGCTTCCTGGATTAAGTCGCCAAACCTATCGCCGATATCGCGAAATTCTATGTTCGGCACCCGCACAAAAATAATATTTCCATTTGTGTGGCTGAAGCGGGTCGGCTTGAGCCATGTGTCATAGGAGTGGCGGGTAATCTTTTTTTCCAGCGCCGCCAGAATGCGGAGCCACGGATTTGCGGTTGCGGTTACGGTCGCAGCGGGTAATGACATTCTCTGGATGTTTCCTAATGCGAGCCGGCCAGGGGCCCGTTCGTTAACTTAGAGATTCCCTGTTCCTGCTCCACGTTTGGGCAACGTAGAGCCTGAACATTTCGTGGTGCAAATTAAAAATTCTTGACTGGTCGGCATACTAGCACGAACTTTGCCCTGAGGAAATGAACTCATGCAAAAAAAATTCACGAGATTTTTTTCCTTTTCCGCTATAGCCATGCATTCGTAAAGTCTGCATGTTTTTCTTTGCTCCGGCCATGGTGCAATAGTTCCGCTAACACTTGTATTACCCGCACGTGGAGCGATTTCACATTGTGTTGCTTGAAGCATCGCGGCTACAAAACTGAAGCTAACCGTGTTTGAGCCTGTTGATGTATAACGCATAGCCTAGCGCGCGTTTTGACCCTGCATCGGAGCTCTGTGCATTTGAACCTTAAAAAAATCTCAGATCGCAACTCCGGGGCGTTGCAGCCGCCACAGTTTATGTTTAGAAGAGCTACCCACAGCAATAACTGTATAGATACTTTTGGCAAAGTGGCGGGAATCCTCAAGATTCTTTATACTTAGAATTTGCCCAACAAGAACAATCCTGAGTAGGAGTTCCACAAATCCATGCCTAAGCGCACTTTTCAACCCAACCGTCGCCGCCGGTCTAAGACGCACGGTTTTCGCACTCGTATGAAGACAAAAAGCGGCAGGGCGGTGATTTCCCGCCGTCGCGCTAAAGGAAGGAAGCGGGTTTCAGTAAAGCCCGGGTTTCGGGAATAGCCCTCCCAGCGAATGTTGAACCTTCCTGCCAGACCAGCTGTGAATAGTTCTACAGAAAGCGATTCATTCAAGTTTCCAAGGAGCTCACGGCTGCTGAAACACGCCGATTTCCAGGCGGTTTACCGGCAGGGCAAGAAACATTTTTCCGGCAACATGATCGCCTTTTATCGTGAGAGCGGCGGCCCGGTTCCGCGCGTAGGTCTTACTGTGGGCAAGGTTTTGGGTGGAGCAGTAGAGCGCAATCGCATTCGCCGGCGCATGCGTGCGGCAGTGCAGCGGCGTCTGGCAGAACTGGCCAAGCCGCTCGATGTTGTGTTGCATCCCAGGAAAAGCGTGTTGCAGTTAAAGTTTGCGCAGTTGGATGCTGAGATTGGCCAGGTTTTTGCCGCAGTCCAGCGTGATAAAGCTCAGCGAAGCAAAGGATCAGCGAGGTAAGGCAAGATGGCACGATTCGCCGTATGGCTGCTGCGGTTATACAAGAAGTTGATTTCGCCTTTTCTGCCTGCATCGTGCCGCTATGTTCCCAGTTGCTCTGAATATGCTGCTGAAGCTTTAGCGCGGCACGGGTTTTTCCGGGGAACTCTTTTGGGCGCATGGCGTATCTTGCGCTGCCACCCGTTTTCACGCGGCGGATATGATCCGGTACCGCAAAGTAAAAATTGCAGCCATGCGAATGCTAAGCAGGTTGCAAATGATTAAAGGCGGGTGGAATTTGAAGGGGTAACCGAGCCGCAAGCAACAAGGCATGGTGAATTAGTTTTTCAGGAAGAATGCTCAAGCGGTTTGGAGCGAAGCGACAAGAAAAAATTGGAATATCGCAATCCACATAACGAACCCGGCTCAGACAAGCGAATCATGCTTGTCTTACTAAGCGTTTTCCTGGCGCTTGGCCTCTTGCAATACCTTCTTCCCAAACCTCAGCCTAAGCCGCAGGAAAAAGGCCAGCAACAACAGTCGCAGCCCACGCCAGGTACAGCGCCGTTGCCCGCTGCATCCGCCACGCCTGCGGCGTCAAAAAAATCGGCGCCGGCAATCAAAATTCCTGTAAAGGGAGCTGCCAGCGAGACCGAGTCAGTTTTAGAAAATGATTATTTCCGCATCACATTCTCCAACCGCGGTGCGGTCCTGAAGTCGTGGCTGCTGATCGGAAAAAACAAAAGTGGCGGCGGATATCGATACACTGACAATAACGGCAAACCTTTTGATCTCGTTAACCAGTTGATAGCGCCGCAACTTGGTTATCCTTTCTCACTTTTTACCTATGACGATGAGCTAAAAAAGAAGCTGAATGAGGCGCTCTACGTAGCCAGCCTATCCAAAGACTCGCTCACATTTGAATATTCTGATGGTGAGGTGGCGGTCAGAAAAGTTTTCCACTTAGAAAAAGGCCATATTCTTGATCTTGAGACGGAAGTCACGCGTGACGGGCAAAAAATCCAGGCGTTTCCGCAGTGGCCCAGCGGTCTTGGTGACCAGCTTTCGGCTGGATCGTTTGTCGGCAGTAAAATTGACTGGGAAAAGAATGGCGACGTAGAACGCAAGGCCGTATCTTCCGGCGGCATCCTGAGAAGCAAGAAATGGATTGCTGGTGGCGAGACACTGCCAGGACCATACAGCTGGGTTGCCGTTGCCGATCAGTACTTTGCCGTGGCTTTCATGCCGCAAGATCCCAAAGACGTCACGCTGGTCACGCTCAACAGCCAGGCAGAAGCTCCCAAGAACGCGGAGAAGCCCAACGACGCAAAAGACAAGGCCAATGTTGTAGGCGCGGCGTTCGGCAACACAAGCGGTCTTACGCGCGTGCGTATTTTTGGCGGGCCTAAGGCAGTGGACTTGCTTGAAGGCACTCAAGCGCAGGCAGGTGGCCCTGATTTGCGTGGCATCTATGATTTTGGCTTCTTCAGCTTCATTGCCCGTCCGTTGTTCCTCTGGCTTAAGTGGACGTATGAGCATTGGATTCCTAATTGGGGATGGGCCATTGCCTTTCTGACTATCGTGATCACCATGGCTCTGCTGCCTTTGCGCATTTCCAGCATGAAGTCGTCTTTGCGCATGCAGCGGATCCAGCCCCAGATAAAAGCCATCAATGAAAAATACAAGCGCTATGGCAT
>DASRDW010000107.1:0-12878 GCA_035652415.1 Candidatus Angelobacter sp.
CGGTATGCCGATCAGAGAGAGCATAAAGATCGTCAGGGTAAAAGCCAGCAGCGGAGAGCGCCGGCCCAGGCCCGCGTAGTCATCGATGCTAACGTAACGTTCGCCCCCGGCAGCAACGTGGCTGACCACGGCAAACGCTCCTACGTTCATGGCAGCGTAAGCGGCGGTGTAAAAGATGGCAGCGGAGATGCCGCCATTGTTTGCGGCGGCAAACGCCACCAGCAAATATCCGGCATGAGCAATGGACGAGTACGCCAGCATGCGCTTTACGTTGTTCTGCATGAGCGCGCCAAAATTGCCCAGCGTCATGGAGAGCGCAGCGGAAACCCAGATAAGCCAGAACCATTCCGTCTGTGTGGTGGCAAACAGCACACGGAGCAGCACGGCAAAAGCCGCTGCCTTGGGGCCGGTGGACATCAAAGCCACAATCGGCGCAGGCGCTCCTTCATAGACATCCGGCGTCCAGATGTGGAATGGAGCAGAGGCCACTTTAAAGCCGAGGCCAACAATCATCAGTGCTGTCGCAGCGATTGCCAGGGGGCTGAAGCTGCCGGCTGCAAGTGCTGCCCGGATCTCAGGAATGCTGGTTGATCCGGTTGCGCCGAACATGAGTGCAACGCCGTAAAGGAAAAATGCCGTGGCAAAGGAGCCGAGAAGAAAATACTTGATGGATGATTCGGCGCTGCTGGCGTTGCGGCGGCGGTATCCAGCCAGAACGTAAGTGGAGATGGAGGAGATCTCCAGCGCGATGAAAATCAGCACCAGTTCAATGGCTGAAGACATGAGGACCATGCCCACAGTTCCAAAGAGGATCAGCGCGTAGTACTCGCCGCTGCGGATGTTTTGCGCGTCAAGATATTCCAGCGAGGCCAGAATGCAGATGGCGGCGATAGCTGGGATCAACAGATGAAAGAAGATGGCAAAATTATCAACCCGAACCATGCCAAACCAGCCGGGGTTGGTGAAGCTGGGGTCACGGTGCATCCATGCAATCTGGCAGAACGTGGCTGCAATACTGGCGCATGCGCCCACAAGCGAAATCAGGCCCAGGCTCTTGCGGCTCTGGCCCGGTTTGAGCACGGCATCGGCCATCATTACGATGATGCCGAAGACGCCGAGCACCAGCTCAGGCAGGATGCGAATGTAGTCGACTGTTTGAATCGGGTTCATCTATTGTTTTTCACCTGCCAGGGTGGCGGAAATTTTATGCAGCACTGAGGCTTCAGCAGCAGGAGCGCACTGGCCGGGGCACGTCTTTGTTTTCGCGACGTCAGCTTTGGGTATGGTGTTGCTGACCGAAGGATCAATCGATTTCATCCAGAACGGCGAGACAACTCCCATAATAATGGCCATCACTACAAGTGGCACCAGTGAGACGCGCTCACGGCGGTCAATATCCGCCAAGCCTTTATTTTCGGCGCGGTGAATCTGGCCGTAGAAGACCTTCTGGTACATCCACAGCAGGTAGCACGCTCCCCAGATTACGCCGCTGGCGCCCAGGATGGAGAACAGCATCGCGTGCGGCAACGTGCTCTGGAACGTTCCGCTCAAGACCAGAAATTCACCCACAAAGCCGTTCAACAGCGGCAGGCCAACCGATGAGAGCACCGCAAAGAGGAAGAACGTGGCATAAACCGGCATGGGCGTGGCCAGGCCGCCGTACTCTTTAAATTCGTAGGTGTGCTTGCGCTCATAGATCATTCCGGCCAGCATAAAGAGCGCGCCGGTGGAGATGCCGTGGTTCAGCATCTGATACACCGCGCCGTCCGTGCCTACCTGCGTCAATGTGAAGATTCCCAGCACGACAAAGCCAAGATGGCTTACCGAGGAGTAAGCAATCAGCTTTTTCAGGTTCGGCTGCACCAAGGCGACCAGCGCGCCATAAATAATGCCGATCACGGCAAGCACGTCGATCCATTGAGCATTGGTCGCTGCCTGGGCAGGGAACATGCCGACGTTGAAGCGCAGCAGACCATAGGTACCCATCTTGAGCAGGACGCCCGCCAGCAAAACTGAGCCGGCAGTTGGCGCTTCTACGTGAGCATCGGGTAACCATGTATGCAGCGGGAATAGCGGCACCTTTACGGCGAAGGCGATAAAGAAGCCGAGGAAGAGCCATTGCAAAGCTGCCGGTGAGAACCCGCCTTGTGCGACGACGTTACGGAACGCTGTGTATTCAAAGTTGTGCTGTGGATTATGCGTGTACAGCCAAATGATCGCAGCCAGCATAAAGACGGAAGCGACCATCGTGTACAGGAAGAATTTGACTGCGGCGTAAATCCGGCGCTCATGGCCGTACATGCCGATGAGCAGCGCCATGGGAATCAGCGTGGCTTCCCAGAAGACGTAGAAGAGGAACATGTCCAGCGACAGGAAGACGCCGATCATCGCCGTCTCCAACACCAGGATCAGGACGAAGAACTCTTTTACGCGATCGTGAATCGACTTCCACGAGACCAGTACGCTTACCGGGACCAATAAGGTGGTGAGCAGCACCAGCCACATGGAGATGCCATCCACGCCCAGGTGGTAATGAATGACCTGAAGAATCCACGGATAGTTGATATCCATGTTCGATTGGAAGCCATGCTCGCTGTAATTAAAAAGCTTGACGATATCCAGCGAGAACAGGAAGGTGACAATTGAGATAATCAGGGCCGTCCAGCGCAGCACACGATCATTGCGCGGCATCAGCATCAGGACGACTGCGCCGGCGGCAGGAAGGAAGGTGACAAGCGAGAGAATTGCGTGGTTCATTTGCCCACCCCCAGCCAGATCATGATGGCCACTACCGCCGCGCCGCCCACGGCCACCCATGCCGCGTAAGAACGTATATTGCCGGATTGCATTCGCCGCAATTCATTGCCAATGCCCTTTGACGTACTGCCTGCGCCATTCACCAACCCGTCAATAATGCCCTGGTCCACGCCATGCCAGAAGACGACAGTGGAGAGCGCCAATAACGGTTTGACGAAGATCGCTCCATAGCCTTCGTCAATGTAGTACTTGTGCAAGACCAAAAGGTAAATGCCGTGGATCTTTGCGGCAATGAGTCCGGGCAGATCGCGCCGCTTGAAATAGAGTAACCAAGCAAAGAATAGGCCGATTACAGCCGCCGCAACGGAAGTGCCGGCAAGCAGCCATTCTTGCCCGGCATTCTCTTCTGAGGGCGGTCCAGCATGGGTAGATATGGTGTCATTCCCAGTCACAGGTACGGCGGCTTGGGTGCTGGTCGGCGGTCCCGACTCCATCACTGGAGCAAGGAAGTGTTCAAAATGATTTTGTCCACCACTCATGAATTGCGGGATGCCTACCCAACCCCCAACCACTGACAGCACGGCCAGAATCACGAGCGGAGCCAGCATGATCCAGGGCGATTCATGCACATGTCCGTGGCCATGAGCTTCATCGTCAGCATGGCCGTGGGAGTGGGAAGCCGCGGTATGAGCTACGTGAGCCGGAGCAGAAGCAGCGTGCGCCTCTTCACCTTCATCGATCGCGCCGGGTTTGTATTCACCAAAGAAGGTCATGAACCAGAGGCGGAACATGTAGAAGGACGTCAATCCGGCAGTAATCACGCCAATGACCCAGAGCACCGGGCCGCCGAAGTGATTATGAAATGCCGCGCCAAGAATTTCGTCCTTGCTGAAGAAGCCAGAAAATGGCGGGAATCCGGCAATGGCGAAGGTTGCGGCAGTCATTACCCAGAACGTGATTGGGATTTTTTTGCGGAGGCCGCCCATGCGGCGCATGTCCTGCTCGCCGCCAACCGCATGAATCACCGAGCCCGCGCCGAGGAAGAGCAGCGCCTTGAAGAACGCATGCGTCATCAAGTGGAAGATGCCCGCAGCGTAAGCCGCAACGCCGCAAGCCAGCACCATGTAGCCAAGCTGTGAAATTGTGGAGTAAGCCAGAACGCGCTTGATATCGGTCTGCGTGATGCCCATGGTGGCGGCGAAAATGGCGGTAAGGCAGCCGATGATGGCCACAATTTCCAGGGCATGAGGCGCAAGATTAAAGATCGCATGAGACCGGGCGATCATGTAAATGCCCGCCGTAACCATGGTGGCTGCGTGAATCAGGGCTGAGACCGGCGTTGGGCCTTCCATGGCGTCCGGCAGCCAGACATAGAGCGGAACCTGGGCTGATTTGCCGGTTGCGCCAAACAACAGGCAGAGACCGATAGCAGTGAAAAGTCCCCAACCGAGCTCAGGTGTGTAATGGCCGCTGGCGATTTTGCCGAACACATCTGCATAGTTCAGCGTGCCAAAATGCTGAATGATCAGAAACATCCCAATCAGAAAACCGAAGTCGCCAATACGGTTGACGATGAATGCTTTTTTACCTGCATTGGCCGCCGAGTCTTTCTGGAAGAAAAAGCCGATCAGCAGGTACGAAGCCAGTCCCACGCCTTCCCAGCCCACAAACATCAGCAGATAGTTGTTGGCCAGGACCAGCGTCAGCATGAAGAACATGAAGAGGTTCAGATAAGTGAAGAACCGGTAGAAGCCGCCTTCATGCGCCATGTAGCCGACGGAATAAACATGGATGAGGAACCCGACGCCTGTAACCACCAGCACCATGATCATGGAGAGCTGGTCAAGATAAAAACCAAAAGGTGCGGAGAACGAGCCGGCAGTGATCCACGTGGCAACGGTTTCAATGTATGGTCTGTCCCCGCCCGGCCAGAGAGTCCATACCGCGTGCACGGCCCACACAAGTGAAGCCGCGGTAAACAGCAGGGCCACGGTGCTGACCACGGCGTTCTTGAAGCGCCGTCCAAACAGCCCGTTGATGGCCGCACCAATCAGCGGCAGCAAGGGAATGACCCAAAGATTCAGGCTCGGTTGGTTCATAATTTCAACAGGTTCACCTGGTCAACGTTCAAAGTTTCACGAGTGCGGAAGACGGAGATAATGATTGCCAGCCCAACGGCCGCTTCCGCCGCAGCTACTACCATTACGAAAAATACGAATACGTGGCCGCTCAATGGGACAACGTTAGCACCGCTCGCCAGCTTAGCCGGATGTGTATTCCAATAGTTGGCAAAGGCTACAAAGCTCAGGTTCACGGCATTCAACATCAGCTCAATCGACATGAAGATGGTGATGATGTTGCGCTTAAGCAAAAAGCCGAACACGCCGAGAGAAAACAAAATCGCGCTGAGGATGAGATACCAGGAAAGCGGGACCATCAGCTCTCCTTCCTTCCCAGCACTACCGCGCCCATAATGGCGATGAGGATGAGCACTGAGGTGATTTCAAACGGCAATAAAAAGTCGCGGAAGAGCAGATGCGCAATGTCCTGTGTATTGCCAAAATCGCTGGCGCTGATCTTGATGCTGCCAAGCTGACCGCCACTGTGGATGAGAAGCCAGGCCACGGTCCCGGCCAGCACCACAACTCCGGGCACACCGACAAAAAACGCAATGTGGCTGCCGCGCGTACGCTCTTCTGAGCCAGCATTCAAAAGCATGATGACAAAGACGAACAGCACCATGATGGCGCCGGCATAAACGATTACCTGGATGGCTGCGACGAACTCAGCGCCCAGCAGCAGATAGATCAGCGCCAGCGATGCCATCACCACCACCAGCGAAAGCGCGCTGTTAATGGGATGGCGCTGCACCAGCAGGTTCACAGCGCCGGCCACGCAAATGATGCCGAAGATGATGAAGAGTATCTGGTGGATAATCATCCAGCTATCCCCTCCACGCCACAATGAAGCTAGTCACAATAATGTTGGCGATGGCCAGCGGCAGCAGAAATTTCCAGCCAAAAGCCATGAGCTGGTCATAGCGGAAGCGCGGCAGCGTGCCGCGAATCCATATATATAAAAAGATAAAGAAGAAAACTTTGATCGCGAACCACAGCACCGGCAGCAACTGCTGCAGCAACAGTGGCAGAGCGGGGATTGTCGGACCGTGCCATCCGCCGAAAAAGAGCAAACTGGCCAGGCAGGCAACGGTAAACATGTTCACGTATTCCGCCATAAAAAACATGGCGAACTTCATAGAGCTGTATTCGGTGTGATAACCGGCCACCAGTTCAGTCTCAGCTTCCGGCAGGTCAAAAGGAATGCGGTTGGTTTCAGCAAACGCCGCCAGCAGATAGATGAAGAACCCAATGATCTGGGGAAAGATGTACCAATGCGGCAGGAATCCGAGCCACGGATGTTCACTGCCTATGATCTGCGCCTCTACAATCCCGCGCAGGCTCAGCGTTCCGGAAAGCAGCAGAATCCCAACCAATGACAGGCCAAGCGCAAGCTCGTAGCTGATCATCTGGGCGCTGGCCCGCAAAGAGCCGAGCAGGGAATACTTGCTGTTCGATGACCATCCGGCAAGAGCTACGCCATAGACGCCAATGGACGTCACGCCGAGAATAATCAGCAAGCCAATATTAATGTCGCTAATCCCGCCACCTGCGTGCGTAATCCCGCTGATCTGCAGCGCGGTGGTATGGCCTGCAATCGTAATGTCCCCGCCAAAAGGAATCACAGCAATCGAAATCAGAGACATGGTCAGTGCCAGCGCCGGAGCCAGGATAAACAGGCCCTTATGGACGCTATCCGGCACCATGTCTTCTTTCAGGATGAACTTGATTCCATCGGCCAGCGGTTGCAGCAGGCCAAATGGGCCAACGCGTGTGGGGCCCCAGCGATTTTGTATCCGTCCCACCAGCTTGCGCTCAAGCCATGTGGTGTATGCCACGCCAGTCAGCATGATAAAGACGACGATGGCAATCTTGATTACAGCAACGATAATGAAGGTTGTTGTGTCCACGATTCCTATACAGGTTCTAAAAGGCTGAATCTTTTTGATACGCAATACGGCATGAGTAAACTCATGCCCTGATACCTAAAAGGGCTAAAGCCAATCAACGGTAACCCAAGAACTAACGACTAATTACTGATTACTAAATACTGCCGTTTCTAATCCGCCATTACTTCTTTACTCGTAGGTGCGCGATGACTCTCAATCACATCGTTCAGCACCTTGGAATAACGCCCCAGCGTTCCTGAAGTAAAGAGCGAATCTTTGGCTGGAGAAATCTGTACCAATCCGCTGCCTGCACCGGCGTTGCTGTGTTCGGCGGCGTGCATGTGCTGGTCATTGCCCGCAAGCAGGTTCAGCCGTGAAAGATCATATCCCGGCACCAGGCGCTGGATCTCGTCCAGAATCGCCATGGGATCAAAGGGGCTCAGCCGCGGCTCAAGGCCGTTGGCGGCCAGCCAGACTGAGTGGCGATCGGCTTCACCCGACTGCGCTCCGCGTGTCTGGCCCATATCTGCGCGCACGCCCTGGCCGAAAGGCACCAGCTTGTGAACGTCGGCGCCCATGCGCTCTGCAATGCGAACAATGATTTCAAAATCGCTCTTAATGCCGGTAATATCGCCTGCTTTTTTCAGAAGCTGCAGGTCTCCGCAGGTATTGGTGAAGGTGCCGGCCTTTTCATAAGCGGAAGCCGCAGGCAGGACCACTGAGGCCCAGTTGCGCTGGGGCGATGCATAAGCTCCGTTCGCAGTCTGTTCCTGGAACAGCTCCAGCGTGACGATGAACGTGTCAGAAGCTTCCAGCAGTTCAAGCCCAAGATCGTCCGGCGCATCCGGCCCAACCACAATCAGCGCGCCCAGGCGACGTTCTTTGATTGCCTGCTTCATCTCCGCCAGGCTCAGGCCTTTGGCAGAAGGAAGCTGTCCCCACTCTTCAATAAAATTTTGGCCCGCATTTGGCGCGATGTAGCCGGGGAGCAGGTCAGGGTACAGGCCCATATCTGCCGCGCCGCGAGAGTTGGCATAGTCGCCCAGGCAGATGAACTTTGCGCCGAGCGCCGAGCCAAACTTGACCAAAGCTGCGATGTCCGCGCCTTGCACTTCGGAGCCAAAAATAATGATGAGGCCCTTCTGGGCTTTCAGCTCATCGCGCAGTTGCTTAAGCGCATCATTGGAAGCGCCTGCGCTGGTGAGCGATCCGGCAGAAGCGTCATCGCCATTCAGGAAGGAAATAAGTTTGCTTTCGCTGCCTGTTGGAACCTGCACAAGCTGCGCAGCCTGGCGGCGCAGCTTGATGGGCTGTGAATTGACGACATACAGCTTGGCGCGGTTCAACCGCACATTGTTGCGGATGTTCCAGGCCAGCAGCGGATGGCGCTCCGTGGGATCATTGCCGATCAGCAGAATGGCCGGAGCGCTGGCCACCTCACGCATGGTGGCAGTGACGTTCTCTTTACCGGCAATCGCGCGGGCAAAGCCGGCGAAGTCGGTAGTGCGCTGATGGTCAATATTGTTGGTACCCAGCACCGTGCGGGCAAACTTCTGCAGCAGATAGTTTTCTTCGTTCGTGGCGCGGTTGGAGCCAATCACGCCAATCGCCTGCCCGCCTTTGCTGTCGCGGACTTCACGCAAGCGCTTGCCGACGTGCTCAATTGCTTCTTCCCAAGTGGTGGGCGTGAGCCTACCTTCTTTGCGGATCAGCGGCTGTCGCAGGCGGTCTGGGTGATCAAAGAAATCAAAAGCGTAGCGGCCCTTGATGCAGAGGAAATCGCCGTTAATTCCGCTCTTGTCGCGATTGTCGCCGCGAACGATGTCCATGCCGGTATCAGAGCGGCGCACGCCCAGCGTGGTCTTGCAGCCATCGCCGCAATGCGTGCAGATGGTGCCAACGTGCTTCATCTCCCACGGTCGCGTCTTGTAACGATAAGCACCAGAGGTCAACGCGCCGACCGGACAAATATCGATGCACATGCCGCACTCTTCGCAGTTGAGATGGTCGCCTTCGTTGGGGGCAATCACTGAACTGGAGCCGCGAAGCTGTACGCCGAGAGCGGAGACGTCCATGCCTTCTCCGCAAACGCGCACGCAGCGGTAGCAGAGAATGCAGCGTGGACGATCAAAGAAGACCACCGGTGACCACTGCTGCTCTTCTTTGTGTAGCTTGCCTTCCATATAGCGCGACTCGGCAGCGCCATATTTGAACGTCATGTCTTGCAGTTCGCATTCGCCACCGGCGTCGCACACCGGGCAGTCGAGCGGATGATTGCCGAGGAGAAGCTCAATCATTGACTTGCGTGCCTGGCGAACTTCGTCGGTATCGGTTGCCACGACCATGCCGTCAGTGATCGGCACTGTGCAGGCGGTTTGCAGCTTTGGCATTTTTTCAATGCGCACCAGACACATGCGGCATGCGGCTTGCAAAGCGAGTCCCGGGTAATAGCAGAACGATGGAACTTCAATGCCCACGGCCTTGCAGGCTTCAATCAGCAGTGTGCCCGCAGGCGCGGTGACCTGTTTGCCGTCAACGGTGATGGTTACGTTTTTGACTTCTTTTACTTCGGCCATGGTCCTAAGCTTTTCCCTGTTTTAGCGGTTTAGCTGATTTGGTAAATGAGTAATTTGGTAATTGGGTAAATTAGCTAGCGTCCGTAATAGTCTTGCTTTTGATTTCAATTACCAAATTACCAATTTACGCAATTACCAAATATTTTTATTCCAACTTCAACGTCTTCCTGATCTCCTCAATCTGCGCTGCATGGCGCTTGGCGTGCATGGACATTGCAACCAGCATCTCGCAAATGCTCACCATCCCTGCAGCCGGATGTGGATGCTTTACTTCACTGGCGCGCAGATTCTCTGTGTGCTGCTCAAGAAACCGGATCACACCGGCTCGCGTGGTCTTGAATTGCTCGGCGGCCTCGGCCAGCGTAGCAAAGCGCCCAATCGGTTTAGCTCCATCCGGAGATTCCATCTTGTGAGTGCGATTGGGAATCATCTGTAGAAACGCATGTTCACGGTTTGGTGCATCTGCCGGACGTGGAGTGCGCTGCGTACTGATCAGTTTGAGCTGGATAGTTTCAGCGGTTGTGAGGTGCTCAACCGTATCAAATACAGACCATTGATCAGGTGCAGGTTTCAACCGGCTTTGCTCTTCAGTGACACCGGCAAAGCTGTTGAGAAATATTCCACGGGTTTCCTGCAACTGGGCCAGCAGAAATGGCTTGTCGATCACGACTGCTGGTGCCGGATTGGGTTGTGCGCTCACGATTTAATGCGCCCCCACTACAGGAAGTTCGGTGATCTTTGCCGCTGGATCAAAAGGACACGGACGGCCTTCCAGATGCGCTTCAAACTCATTTCGCCATTTATCGACAATTGACATGGTCGGAATGGCCGCAGCATCGCCCAACGGACAGAAGGTCCGGCCCAGCATGTTTTGCGCCAGGTACTTGATGTTGTCGATGTCTTTGCGCAAGCCGCCGCCATTGTGGAAGCGCGTGAGCGTCTTCTTGAGCCAGTCTGTGCCTTCTCGGCAGGGAATGCACCAGCCGCAGCTTTCATGCTGGTAAAACTTCATGATACGAAGTGCAAATTTGACCATGCAGGTAGTGTCGTCAAGCAGGACCACCCCGCCGGAACCCAGGAACTCACCACGCTTGGCAAATGAATCAAAATCCATATTCATTTGCTCCGCCTCTTCTGCAGTGAGAATAAAGGTGGAAGACCCTCCGGGCACCACGGCCTTCAGCTTGCGCCCGTTGGGAATGCCGCCGCCCACGTCATAGATCATCTTTTTAAGCGGATACCCCAGCGGCAGCTCGTAAACGCCCGGCTTGTTAATGTGTCCGCTCAGCGCGAAAAGGCGTGTGCCGCCGTTCTTGGGAGGGCCGTAATCTGCAAATTTCTGACCGCCCATAAGAATAATGTGCGGAACGGAAGCGATGGTTTCGACGTTGTTGATGACCGTTGGGCCGCCCCACAAGCCAACCACAGCAGGGAAGGGCGGACGAATTCGCGGGATGCCGCGCTTGCCTTCCAGTGATTCCATCAGCGCGGATTCTTCGCCAACTTCATACGCGCCAGCGCCGGTGTGCCAATAGCAGTCAAATTGCTTTCCGCTGCCAAAGATGTTTTTACCCAGAAAACCCTTGGCGTAGGCCTGCTCAAGCGCTTTGCGCATGATGTCGACTAAATAACGATATTCGCCGCGAATATAGATGAAGCCTTGCTTCGCCCCGACAGCCAGCCCAGCGATGATCACGCCCTCAATCACGGCATGTGGATCTTGTTCCAGAATCGGGCGATCTTTGCATGTGCCGGGTTCGCTCTCGTCGCCATTGACCAGGATGTATTTTGGTTTGGCCGATTCCTTGGGAACAAAACTCCACTTCATGCCGGTAGGAAAGCCCGCACCGCCACGACCGCGAAGGTTGGACGCCTTTACCTCATTAATAATGTCGTCCGACGTCATGCTCAGGGCTTTTTGCGCGGCCTTGTAACCATCGAGCTTCAAATAGGTCTCAATGTCGGTTGCGCCCTTGCCAAAGCGCTTGGAGACGATCTTTACTTCATCGGGATGGGACGTTAATTCGGCCATTTTCTCTCAAATTGCCAACAATGCCAAAATTGTCAAAAAATCCAAATTAAAAATCATCTGCGTTGTTTTGCGGTTTGCCGAGACGCATTGAAGATAGCAGTCAGCTCCCGAGCCTCCTGAAGCAACTCATGTAATTTTTCCTTTTTCACAATTCCTAAATCAGATAGGAGTTCGATCCAGAATACGCATTCGTCGGATTCTTCTGTGACTATTCCGATTTTGGAAATAAAATCAGCTCTGGATCGCGCATGACAAGCAGAACGGTAATTCGCCCCGACCGCAGTGCCACATCTCAGCAATTGATTGCCGATGACCTGGGCCTCCTTGGTTGAAGGGAGCGCCTGAAACAAATGTATTATTCGTATGGCGAAATCCTTCGTTCGAGCTCTCAGCTTTTCCGTTCTGCTATCCATTCATCTCCGCTTCAGAATTCCACGCCGTTATTACCGCACCAATTTGGATTTTTTGGCAATACCGGCGATTTTGGCAATATTCATTGCTTTGCTTTCGCGCGATACTGCTCCAAAACCCTATCTGTCTTTTCCGGTGTCAGGTTTTCATGAAAATCGTAATTCACTTGTGCCGCTGGGGCCCAACTGCAGCCGCCAATACACTCCACTTCTTCCAAAGAAAAAATGCCGTCAGACGTGGTTTGCTTGTTACCAATGCCAAGCTTTTGTTTGCAATGCTCCAGAATTTCCTCGCCGCCGCGCAGCATACAACTGATATTGGTGCACACCTGCACGTGATATTTACCCACCGGCTTGGTGTGCAACATGGAGTAATAGCTGATCACGTTGCGGACTTCCAATTCGGTCAGCTCCGTCTTCTTTGCCAAGTGAGCAATCACTGCGTCGGATATATATCCAACCTCATCTTGGCTGTACAGGAGCATGGGTACGAGGAAGCCGCGCTTGGTCGGATACTCCTTCATTTTCTCTGTAAAGAAAGCGTCGAGTTTATCGCTTATTGCTGCCATGAGGCTCTTCGTTGATTTGGTAATTTAATAATTTGGTAATTGGGTAATTTCATTTGTTACCCTTTGCCGTCTTCTGTGACGCGGAAAAGATAGCCGCCAATTCCCGCGCCTCTTGCATGATGTCTTGCAACTTTGCTCACAATTACAAAATTACCAAATTACGCAATTACCAAATCTCCTATCTGTCTATTTCTCCAAGCACAATATCAATGCTGCCAATCGCCGCGACCACGTCGGCTATGAGCCTTCCTTCGCACATCTGAGGTAAAGCTTGAAGATTGGCGTATGAAGGGGAGCGCATGTGCACGCGCATGGGCTTGGCCGTACCGTCACTCACAATGTAATAGCCCATCTCTCCGCGCGGCGACTCAATCGCGTGGTAGACCTCACCGGCAGGCACAGTAAAGCCTTCCGTGACAATCTTAAAGTGATAGATGAGGGCTTCCATCTGCGTCTTCATTACTTCTCGATCAGGAAGAACGACTTTTGGAGCGTCGGCCTTGATGGGGCCGTCGGGCATGCCGTCGA
>DASRDW010000108.1:0-14538 GCA_035652415.1 Candidatus Angelobacter sp.
GAAATCCGTGAGCGGACATGCTTATCCAATCCCAGCCGGTGCACGCCAGCAGCGGCGAGGATAATAGCGTGGTATTCGCCAGACTCAAGCTTGCGCAGACGTGTATCCACATTGCCGCGCAGGGGAAAGATTTCCAGATCAGGCCGCAACGCCTTCAACTGACATTGGCGGCGCAAACTGCTGGTGCCGACCTTCGCGCCTCGCGGAAGATCATCAATCGCAGAATATTTCACTGAGATAAATGCATCGCGCGGGTCTTCGCGTTTCATGATCGCGGCCAGTTCAAACTCAGGGGCCAGTTCGGTAGGCACATCTTTTAGGCTGTGCACTGCGAGATCAACGCGCTTGTCAGCCAGGGCTTCTTCAATCTCCTTGGTAAACATGCCTTTGGTGCCAACCTTGGCCAACGCAACATCAGTGATCTTGTCGCCTGTGGTCTTGATGACCTCAATTTCGACGGCGTGCCCCTGCCCACGCAGCAAATCTGCGACATGATTGGCCTGCCACAGTGCAAGCTGCGAGCCACGCGAGCCGATACGAAGTGTTGACATTACTCTTTGGGTTTTCCGGTATTCAGATTGAATAGCCGCCGGATCATCTCATGGATGGTAGCAGCCTCAGGGTGATCGGTGGAAGATTTGAGCGTAGTGATGGGCGTATGCAGCAGCTTGTTGATGATGCCGCGCGTCATCGCCTCAATCGCAGCTTCCTGCTCCGGTGTTATTGATCCCAGCCGGCCACGGATGCGGTCAATCTCCGCCTGCCGGATGGTCTCACAGTATTCCTGGAGTGAGAGGATCGTCGGCACCACGGCCAGCGACTTCATGCGCGAGGTAAAGCGATCCACCTCAAGCTCAATAATTTTTTCCGCGCGCTCGGCTTCCTTTTTGCGCTCAGATGCATTGTCAGTGGCCACGGACTGCAGATCATCCACGTCGTAAACAAACATTCCGTCCAGCTTGTTCATGTCCGGGTGGACGTTGCGCGGTACAGCGATATCGATAAAGAACATGGGACGGTTGCGACGTTCTTTACGCAGACGTTCGCCGTGTTCGCGACGGAAAATCGGCTCGGTTGCTCCGGTCGAGGTCAGGACAATATCGGCATGGTCGGCAGTTTCATACATCTGTTCAAACGGAACGGCGCGTCCGCCAAAGCTCTCCGCCAGCTCTTCCGCGCGTGCATGGGTACGGTTGCTGATGATGATGTTCTTGGCCCCGTGCGCGATCAGGTGCCGCGCAGCCAGCTCAGCCATCTTGCCCGCGCCGATCAAATAGACGGTCTTGTTTTCCAGCGAGCCGAAAATCTTCTCTGCCAACTGCACCGCAACAGACGCAACAGAAACGCTGGAGCTACCGATCGCCGTCTCTGTCCGCACGCGCTTGGCCACGGCAAAGGCGCGTGAGAGCAAAGCTTCCAGCGCCGAATGAACGGCGCCCAGGCCACGAGCTATCGCATAGGCTTCTTTTACCTGGCCCAGAATCTGCGATTCGCCCACAACCATGGAATCCAGGCTTGAAGCCACCCGGAAGACGTGGCGAATAGCTTCGCGCTGCTCAAATTCATAAATATGAGAGTTGAGCGCTGCTGGGCTAACGCCGAAGTAGCTACCCAGAAAGCCGCGCAGGTCAGCACTTTGCTTGGTGCTGGTGAGGACCTCCACGCGATTGCAGGTGGAGAGCACTATGCCTTCGTCCACACCGGGCTGCTGTACCAGGCTACGGATTGCGTCTGGCAACTGCGCTTCAGAAACAGCAAGCCGCTCCCGCACCTCAAGAGGCGCGCTGTTGTGGTTCACGCCAATGAGGTGAAAGTTCATGGAGCAATAAACCTGTGCATCTGGCTGAAATTGTTGGCAGCCCAGGCCAGCATGGCAGCGCCAAAAGCAAACGTAGCCAGATAAGCGGCCCTGCGCCCGCGCCAGCCAGCGCTCCAACGCGTGTACAAAAGCACCATGTACACCACCCACATCAGGCCGGAGAGCAGAATTTTAGGATCGGCAAAATAGCGGGTCCCGTAGCGGGCTTCAGCCAGGATAGAGCCAGCAATCAATCCCAGCGTCATGAACGGAAAGCCCCAGATCAGGCACTTGAAGCCGATCTCATCGATAGTGGCCAGCGCCGGCAGGCGTGACCAGAAGCTGCTAATCCCGCTCTTGCTCTTGAGGTTGCGTTCCTGGATCAGATACAAAATGCTGGCTACAAAGCTGAAAAACAGCGCTGAATATCCAATGAAGATTAGCGCGACATGGATATAAATCCACTGCACGCTGACAAAGATGGGCGCAGAGGGTTCCGTAGGCTCAGCGTATGACGAAGCAGAAAATGTCAGCCAGAAGACCAGCGGAAACACAGCCAGCCCCGGCGAAGTAGCGCCGAATCGCGCATAGATGACAAAGAAAAACATCATGAGCACAAAGGCCAGCAATGACTCCAAACCATGCATTGAAGTCGGGGCCCAGGTGCCGCTGAACATCGCGTTTTCTACGAGTGAAACGAAATGAAATACCGTGCCCAGCCCGACCGCAGGCAGAGTGATGCGGGTCAGGACTCTCCTCCCACCCCAAAGGGATGCCAGAGCGTAAATCAGGCCAACCCCATAAAGGCACAGGGCTACGCGCAACCAGAACAGCGGAAGCATAATCGATTATAAGCCGCATTGGCCGAAAATCGCGTTTCCTTAAAGGTGCCGGGACAGGGTACCCACGTAACGTTTGCAAGAGCAGCGCTCTGGTCTACATTTGATGGCAATTATTGGAAGCCAGCCGCTTTGGGCATTTTCAGCTCGACGGACGCAAATGCCGCGACTGTGACACAACACAAATTTTGCGAGCATAACGAAAGAGTTGTAAGGCCGGAGTGTGCCCTTGTGAGTCCATCACGCCGGCGACTATTTTGTGCTGCATCTCAAAGAGCTGCACTCGTGTTTGCAGCCTGGCTAGAGGTGTCTCATCGTAAGCCCATGGTGGCAACAGGGGTTATGGACCACAAAATTCTTTTTGTGAATGACTGCAGCACGACGCTGCTGCTGGAACAGATGCGCTTTGATGGGCGCTCAAATTACAGCCTCATATTTGCCCGGGATGGCAGAGAAGCCATTCAGAAAGCGATGAGCGAGCAACCCAACCTGATCCTGATGGATGCAACGCCACAAAACATAGAAGCATGCCGCGAGATTCGCAAGATTGAAAACCTTCAGCGCGTGCCGATGCTCCTGGTGAGCAGCGCCGTTGAGTCGTGGGGTGGAAATGCTCCTGGCAATAAAACTAATAGCGAGCAGACTTCACCTCTCATGTGGAACCAGCTGATTGAGGGGGTTAATAGCTACCTGGCCGCCGCTACGCCAGAGAAAGCAATTCGTGGTATGGCTAGCGAATAGCCAGCTTGCGATATTTCTCCGCCGCGGCTTCAGAGGAGATGTGTGTGTAATACACCTCTTTCAGGAAATACGGCTTGGCCCGGCTGCCCAGGATGGGAAGAATTTCAATGTGCCAGTGGTAGTCCTCGTCCACGGTCTTCCAGTATTGCAGGATATTTGATTTCTGGTAGGTGTTGGGCACGGTATGCAGGACCAGATGGAACGATTCAGAGATGCTCATCACCCGTTGCAGTGTACGGCGGATCAGCGCAGCCAACTCCGCCAGATGAGCTGATTTGGAAGTAATCGAGCGCTCAAAAGAAGAGTCGTGCTTGCGCGGCATAATCCATATCTCATATGGCACGCGCGAAGCAAATGGGCATAGAGAAACAAAGTGGCTGTGTGCCTCAACAATGCGCAGGTTTGTCCGAAATTCCTGCAGGAGTGTGTCACAAAAAACGCAGCGCTCTTTCTCCATGTAGTAATCGCGTGAAGCCCGCAACTCATAGAGCACGCGCCGAGGGACAAATGTAGTAGCTGTAAGCTCAGAAACAGGATGGTCAAATTCCTGTCCTGCGGAAGTGCCGTGATTCTTGAACATGGTCACATACTTGAAGCGCAGGTCGCCTTTTAGATCTTGAATGCGCTGGGCGGCAAGCAGCAGGAACTGCGAGATCTCAGCGTCAGAAGATTGCCATAGCTCAATATCGTGGCGAATGCTCTGCACCAAGACCTCATGCGCGCCCACGGTATTCATGGCGTCATAAATGCCCTCGGCGTGGCGATGCGGCTCGCCTTCAATGCGGTAGAGAGGCGCTGGATGCACCATGGCCATCACCGGGCCTGCGCCATGATCGGTTGAATTCAGGGTGGCAATCACCTGGGGCGCGTTCTGCGATCCAGGACAAAACGGGCAATAGCCGGGCTGGCTTTGCCGCTCCACATCATCACCCACGATGACCCAGGAGCGCGTAATCGGGTCTTTGCGCAATTCCATGCTACTTCTAGGAAAACAGAGGCAGGCGATAACGGTCAATAGAGAGCCGCCGAGCAATAGATACACTCAAGCGTTGTTGTTCAACCAAGACTCTCTTGGTCAGTATCTTTCGTGGTACCAGCGATGGCGACGCACAGCACAACTTTCCATAGCTAAACTCCGGCTGAGCACATAGAATTAGTCGCTCACATTTTCCGGGTGCCTTAGTTCGAAATCAAAAACATCTGTTAGTCCGGCGACTTGCAGGCTGCGAAGCAGTGTTTGATTTGAGCCTTGTCTGTTCAATGCTGTGGCTGAGCAACCGTCTTTGTGCCTCCAGCCCTGAGGGAAAACGGTATGAAGAAGCTGAATATTTTGGTTTCATTGCCCGGTGACAACTACTATCTGCGCGAGCAGGAAGCAGCCGCCAAGAGCACTGCGCAGCGGCTGGGAATTGAGCTGCGAGTAATAAATGCCAAGAGCGATCCGGTTACGCAAAGCCAGCAGGTGCTTGAGGTAATACAGTCACGCACCAACCTGCCGGACGGAATTATTGTTGAGCCGGTCAATAATCAAGGCTTGCCGCGGGTGGCTGAAGCAGCAGCAAGGGCTGGCATTGGCTGGGTGGTAAGCAATGCACGTGTCGATTATTTAGAGTCACTGCGCAAGGCAGCTAAGTCGCCGGTGTTCGCTGTCTCACAGGACCATACGGAAATCGGCCGGATGCAGGGCCGCCAGTTTGGCACAATCCTGCCGCGGGGTGGTTCCATTCTTTATCTGCGTGGGCCGGGAACAAACTTTCTGGCGACACAACGCTATGAAGGCTTGGAGAGCATTTTGGGATCCAATATCCATTGCAAGAGCCTGAAGATCCAATGGACAGGAGAGAGCGCTTTCCACTCGGTTACTTCGTGGCTGAAGCTCTCCACCGTGCACGCGGCAGATACTCACCTGATTGCGGCGCAGAACATTGACTTCATCCTGGCGGCGCGCCGTGCTTTTTCTGAAAATACCGAAGGCGCGGAGCGCGCTAAATGGCTGGCCTTGCCGTTTTGCGGCGTTGGCGTTCTTAACCAGACTAAGCCGCTACTGGATGATGGCACGCTTTCAGCGGCAATCATCACTTCCCTCACCTTGGATACCGCACTGGAAATGCTGATCCGCAGCATACGCACCGGAGCGCAACCACCTGAAAATACCTTTGTGAAGGCATGGTCACAACCCACAATGGAAGAACTGGCAAGGGTTTACGGCTGAAAAACCGCTTTGGTAGTCCCCGAGGCAATTCACGATCCATCCTGATGTGATTTATGCATCCTTAGTCGCGCAATGCGGGATTTTGCGCAAGTTGGCGTACCCGGAGTAATCCCGCTTCTTAAGCAGCCTTAATCATGTGAATACGTGAAGAAATTTGTGTGTTTTTGCTTCGATCCGTCACAAAAGTGTTTTGAGATTCTCTATAATCTGGTGTACGCCTTCATTTTTGAAATCCAGTTATAGGGAGACCCCAGCAATCATGGCAGAAAAAACTTCCGGAAGAACCCGCAAGAGCACTTCAAGCAAGAAAACAACACCGTCAAACCCTGCAAACGTAACACCTATCAATCAGGGCAGCTTGCCGCAGAACGCAACCAATCCAGAAACAAATGAAATCAAGACGCGGCCGACGGAGTTTGTGCTTGTGGAGCAGATTCGCTTCCGTGCTTATGAACTTTTTATAGAGCGGGGCCGGTTGCACGGATTCGACCAGGAAGATTGGGCCAGGGCTGAAGCAGAGATTCTGGCCAAATTTCAACAGGAAAAAAGCGCATAGAAAGCATGAAGCAGGCGTTACTGCTCGACGACAATTCGGCGCAATTAACGATTCGCGAAATGGTGCTGCGCCAGGCGCAGATTCAAAGCCATGTGGCCACCCAGGGACAGAGCGCCCTGGCACTGCTGCGCAGTGAACCGGGGCGCGAACGGATCGGCGTGGTCATTACAGACCACTTTATGCCAGACATGGACGGTGTTGAGTTTGTAAAGCAATTACGCGCTTTTAACCGCGAGGTTCCGGTGATTGTGATCAGCGGCCAGCCCGATGCCGACACTGAATACGCTGGGTTGGACGTGGTTTTTCGCAATAAGCCCTGTGACCCGGAAGACCTGATTGCACTCGTCAGGGCTGCCCTAAAAGATCCCCAAGGTAAGGCTTCCGCCTAATTGAATCGTTGCGCTGGGCATGAAAGGATATTAAGCTCCAGAAAATGCCATTATTAGGTAGCTTTTGTCTCTTATTCGCTTTAGTTCTATCTCTATACTGCTTTGTAGTAGGGATTCTAGGGGTAGTGCGTAAAGATTTAGTTGGCACCCGGCTGGCGGAGACAGCACGACGGGCTGGGATTGCCTGCTTTGCCGCTGTCTTTCTGGCTGCTTGCGCCCTGGTCTATGCCGCACTTACAGATGATTTTTCTGTTGCGTACGTAGTGAACCACTCCAATCGCGCACTGCCAGGACCTTATAAATTCGCAGCGCTTTGGTCTGGCCAGGAAGGCTCAATTCTCTTCTGGTGCCTTTTGCTTTCCGCTTACGGCTTTGTGCTGCGTCTGCGGCATAAGGTGGATCAACGGCTGGTAGCAGCCGCCTCAATGGTACTGGCCGGGATTCAGATCTTTTTCCTGGTTCTGGTCAATTTTGTCGCCAACCCGTTTGGCATGATGCGTACGATTCCGCCTGACGGCAATGGCCTCAATCCCCTGCTGCAGTATCCGGAGATGGTCATTCATCCTCCCATGCTTTATCTGGGCTATGTGGGCGTGGCGGTACCATTTGCCTTTGGGCTGGCTGCGCTCATCATGCGGTATCCAGGCGAGAAGTGGATACACATTACCCGTCGCTGGACCATGGTGGCCTGGCTGTTTCTTACCTTTGGAATTTCTTTGGGCGGACATTGGGCGTACAACGTGCTTGGATGGGGCGGCTATTGGGGATGGGACCCAGTAGAAAACGCTTCTTTCTTACCGTGGCTCTCCGCCACTGCTTTTCTGCACTCTGTGATGATGCAGGAAAAGCGCGGCATGATGAAGGTCTGGAACGTCTGGCTCATCTTTACAACGTTTATGCTCTCGATTCTGGGCACCCTGCTTACACGTTCCGGCATGGTGAGCTCAGTGCACGCTTTTGCTCAATCCAGCATTGGCGCTTGGTTTGCCGGCGATTATGGCTGGTTTGGCGAGCCGTGGCACTCCATGCCGTGGGCTTATCCGGGATTTCTTGAGATTATTTTTGCGGTCTGTCTGTGGTTCTATATCAAGAACCGCGACCACCTGCGGTCAGAGAACAAGCTGGAATCGCTGGTTTCACGCGAGTCCAGCTTCATGTTCAACAACCTGCTGCTGCTTGGCGTGACCTTCGCCATTCTTTGCGGGACGCTGTTCCCAATCCTTTCTGAAGCGATTCGCGGGTACAAGATCACCGTGGGTGCCCCATTCTTCAACAAGGTGACGATCCCAATGGGGTTGTTTCTTCTCTTCCTTACCGGAGTTGGCCCTCTGCTGGCTTGGCGCAGCACTTCAGTGGGTAGCATCAGAAGGAACTTCACCGTACCGGCGATTCTGGCGGCCATTGTTGGCATTGGGCTGATCGCCTCTGGCTGGTTTTCCGGATGGGACTTGGCGAAGTTCTATTCCTGGCTGGCGTTTGTAATTGGCACCCTGGTAGCAGCAACCATTGCCTCAGAATTTTTCCGCGGCGGCCGAGTGCTGCAAAGCAAGCTGAATACAAACATCGTCTTTGCCATGTACCACCTCATGCGGCGCAACATGCGGCGCTATGGCGGATACGTGGTGCATCTCGGCATTGTGGTTCTGTTCATTGGTGTTGCCGGCTTGGCATTCAATAAAGAACAGGAACAGGAAATGGCTCCTGGCACACAGTTGAAGATCGGCCATTACACGCTGGTGGGGCAGGAATACACGCAGGACGATAATGCCAATTACACTTCAGAAGCGGCCCTGCTGGATGTTTATAAAGACGGCAAGTTCCTGACGCGGCTTAACCCTGAGCGGCGTTTGTTTCACGCCAGCGGCCAGCCCAGCACCATCCCGGCCAAGTATTCCACTCTGGGCGAAGACCTTTACGTTATTTATGCCGGCTTGAATCAGGATACGGGCCATCCGATTGTAAAAGCTCTTGTAAATCCATTGGTTTCCTGGGTGTGGATTGGAGTGCTTATTGTTACCTTTGGCACCGGTTTGGCTCTTGTCCCCAATGCTGCGCCGATTGCAGCCCAGGTACCCAAAGCAGTAGCTGTGGCAGCCCTGGAAAAACAAGACATGCAGCCCGCAGGAGTAAGCAAATGAAGCAACTGGTCAGACTACTGCTCCTTCCCTGCATGGTGTTGCTGTTCATGGGAGCCGACAATCAGGAAGCGCGGTTCCAAAATCTTGGCGGCAAGATTATGTGCACTTGCAGTTGCGAACAGATGCTGCTGAAGTGCAATCACGTCGGATGCCCCAACTCGGCCCGCATGATCAGCGAGTTGCGAACCAACGTGCAGAACACCAGCAACGATGAAGCGGTGCTGAACTGGTTTCGAAAAAAATGGGGCGTAACCGCAGTGGTGGAACCTTCCACTCATGGCTTTGAGTTGATGGCCTGGGTTTTGCCTGTAGCCGGTTTGGGATTGGGCCTGCTGCTGGTCATCGTGCTGATTCGCAACTGGAAGTTGCGCACGGCGCCTGTAGCTTCGGCGGATATCCACCTTAATCCAGAGCTTGAAGCTTTGCGTGCACGCGCTCACCGGGAGACGGAGATATGAATCAGCAGCAGTTCCTGGTGCTGGTGCAGATTTTCTGCAGCATATTTGCCGCTGGCATTCTGATCTATATTTTCCTGCCCAGCCGCGACACGGAATCCGGCACCGATAAAACGCGCACAACCTATCTCTACGAACGCAAAGAAGTTGTTTATGAGAATTTGCGCGACTTAAATTTCGAGTTCAAAGCCGGCAAGTTTACCCAGGCGGATTATGACGCCATGCGGATCGGCATGGAAGCTGAAGCAGCCAGGATTCTGGCCGAAATCGATGCTCTCGAGATTGCCGGAGCCTGAAGGAGCCCATTCCATTGAAGCGTATTTCTACTATCTTTGTTTTCCTGCTGGCCTGTTCCCTGGCAGCGACAGCGCAATCTATTAAAGGCGTCGTACGAAACGGCACCACGAATAAGCCTTCTGCCGGGGATGAGGTGACGCTCAAGAGGATTGGCAATGGCATGGAGGACGCGGGCAAGACCAAGACCAATGCCAGAGGCGAGTTCACCTTCAACGTTCCACCCGCAGCACAACCTTATGTTCTCTGGATCCAACATCAGGGCGTGATCTATCCGCAGCGGGCCGTTCCCGGTGGCCCGCCGGTACCGGTCAGAGTGTTTGACGCCGCCACTGCCATCAAGGAAATCAGCATTCAAGAGCACGTAATGCTGTTCCATACCGGAGACAAACCCAACACGCTGATTGGAGAAGAAATTTACACTGTCGGCAACGCATCCAACCCGCCGCGTACCCTGATGAATGATCACACGCTGGAATTTTATTTGCCTGAGGGAGTGACCATCGCTGAATCGAGCGTGCGGACCAGCGCCGGCACTGAATTGAAATCGCCTGTGATCCCTGAGTCGGAAAAGAATAAGTATGCCTTTAAATTTCCCATTCGTCCGGGGGAAACACAGTTCCACGTTGTCTATACGCTGCCTTACACCGGCAGCCTTACGATTGAACCAAAATCAGATATGCCCATTGACACGCTGGTGGTTGCGGCGCCAGATCCTATGAAGTTTGCGCCTGCGGACAAAACTCTTTACCAGACAAAGAACAACCCGCAATTCAAAGGCGTAAATTTCTTTGTGGCCAAGAGCGTTACGACAAAGCAACAAGCATCATTTGAGATTTCAGGTACAGGCGATATGCCGCAGGAAACTGCGGCGGCTAATACAGGCGGGCAAGGAAGCCAAGGCACGGCCAACAATCGTCCTGGCGGCGGCCTGGGCGTGCCCAATGAAATGCCCGATCCTTTACACTCCGGCCAGTGGCTCTTTTTAGGTGTGCTGTCACTCTTTCTGGCAGCGGGAGCGGTTTTCGTTTTCACCACGAGTCACAAAACGGCCGTTGTAACCGGGACTTCAAAGCCGCAGGACCGTGCAGGAGTTCTGCTGGAAGCAATGAAGGAAGAAGTCTTCCAATTGGAATCAGACCGCTTGCAGGGGAAGATTTCACCCCAGGACTATCAAACCGCCAAAGCAGCGCTGGATAAGACCCTGCAACGCGCGGTACATCGGTCGTCCTCTGCGAAGGCAAAATAAACATTCGCGGTGCTAGCTTTCGTAGGACAAGATAAACTCACCTCATGGGCTTGATCGTTAAATCTTCATCGCTGCACGGCGCCGGAGTTTACACAACGGCTCCCATCAAGAAAGGCGCGCGCGTTCTGGAATACACAGGCCCGCGCCTGACCGCAAAAGCGTGCGAAGGCATGTACGCGGATACTGAAGTCACATATCTGTTTGCCATGGATGATCCCAACATTATCATCGATGGCTTTGGCATAGCCGCTTTCGTGAACCACACCTGCGATCCCAACTGTGAAACTGACCAGATTGATGACAGCATCTGGATTTTGGCCGCACGCGACATTGCAGCCGGAGAAGAACTGACTTACGACTACAACCTGTTTGATGGCGAACCGGGTGAGGAAGCGCCGTGCTACTGCGGCATGAAAGGCTGCAGACGGACCATGTTTTCAGAAGAAGAGATTGCGCGGCATAAGAAAATTCTTCGCCAGCGAAAGAAGCGCCGCGCCGCAGCTAAAGCCCGCCGGCGACAGATGCGCAAACCGCGCTAAAAGAACATCACCTCAGAGTTCGCAGGCAATCAAGATTATGGCTGTGGCGGGGTTGGCGTTGCCGTTGCAGTAACCGGTTGGTCCAGCCGAATTACCATGCCGGTCTGTGCGGGAAGATTCACTTCTTTGTTCTTGGTGGAAAGAACGTACCCGCCGTTAGCAAGCGCTCCAGTGGCCAACCCTTTGAGCTGATTCCCAAAAGCGGTGCCTGTCCGATTGCCCATCCCAATACCCTTAGCAACATTTCGGTTACGTGCCTCTGACCGGTTTTCTTCATCGGCCTTCTTAGCGCCTTTTCCAGTAGTGTCATTCACTGAGATTAGGGTTGCGGTCAACGGGAGCGTTTGCCCATCAGGCAGCACAAGATCGCGAAAGCGCACGCTCAATGCATTTTTATCTTTTAATGCAGCAAGAGTCTTGTCGTCCTCGGCTTCTGCAACCTCGCCTTCAATCCGTGCACCGGTTGGAATGACAACTTGTCCGCTATTACCCAGAGCGGATTCCGCGATGGTCGCAGTAAATCTATCTCCTGGCCGTGACGTTTTGGTGGAAAGAGGTGTATCCAGCATTGCGCGAATTTCAGTCCCAGCTGCAATATGATCCACAACTCCAGGTGAAGGGGCAGTTTGCGCTGTAGCCGGATTGGGATTGCCTGGCGATGGATTTTGATTCACCGGCTGGCTAGTAGTGCCTGGATTCTGTGCAGGCGGGGCACTCTGCTGTGCAGGCGGGGCAGAGGGAGTCTGTGTTTGTGACGTAGGTGAAAAATTATCAACTTGGCCAACTGAGGTCTGGGCAAATACTACGCCCATGGCAAGCAGTAAGAACCACGCCACCGCGACTGCTCTGCGCATTTACCAACTCCCTCTAAACAAAAATCCAACAGGTGAGAAGCCGGTTTAAAACCTTGGGGTTGGCTTTTGCCAGATCACTTTTTTCTGAAAATCGGCATCTCTGCTAGTGACGGCACGCCTCGCGTATAATCCCTTTTGGGTCTCTAACCCGTGGAGTTCAGATTTGACGTCAATGAATGGCCAACCCGCTAAGCCCAGAGTGTTGGTGGTGGACGATGAACGAGTGATCGCAGATACTCTGGCGATCATCCTGAACCAAAATGGATTTGACGCTTCCGCAGTCTATACAGGCACTGCCGCTGTTGACCGCGCGCGTGATACCAAGCCAGACCTGATTATTAGCGATGTGATTATGCCAGACATGAACGGCATTGAAGCGGCAATCCGCATCCGGCAGATTCTTCCCGGTTGCAAGATCCTGCTCTTCTCAGGACAGGCGGCGACCGCCGACCTGCTGGAAAAAGCCCGCGCCCAGGGCCATGAGTTTGACATCCTGGCCAAGCCAGTGCATCCGCAGGATTTGCTGGCAAAATTGCGGACCTAATCCAAGAAAAGAACGAGTCAAAGTTCTCTGCGGCCTTCCATGGCTTTCAGCATGGTTACTTCATCAGCGTATTCAATATCGCTGCCGGCTGGAATTCCTGTGGCGATGCGCGTCACTTTCAGGCCAGGACGCTTCAGCAATCCACTGAGATGAACCGCTGTCGCTTCACCTTCGATGGTGGGATTGGTGGCAATGATCACTTCATCCAAGCTTCCGCTCTCAATGCGCTTAAGCAATGATGGAATCCGAAGCTGCTCTGGGCCAACACCATGCAAAGGTGAAATGGCGCCATGCAAAACGTGATAGACGCCGTTGTAAAAACGCGCTTTTTCAATGGACGCGATGTTGGTAGGCTCTTCCACCACGCAAACCAGGCGCTGGTTGCGGGTTGCGCTGCCGCAATAGCTGCATGGATCAATATCTGTGATGTTATTGCATACAGAACAAAGATGAAGTTTTTCTTTAAGATTATGAATGGCCGCCGCAAGTGCTGCGGCATCCTCTTCACTGGAGCGCAAGATATGGAACGCCATGCGTTGCGCGCTCTTGCTGCCAACACCCGGAAGCTTTTTCAATTCATCGATGAGTTGAGCCATCGGCTCGGCAAACTTAGACACAGGTTCCTCTAAAGACCGGGAAGGCCCATCCCGCCCAGCATTCCGCCCACAGTGGATTGCATGGCTTCATCCACTTTTTGCGCGGCAGCGTTGAAAGCGGCGGTTACAAGGTCCTGCAGCATCTCCACATCGCCGGACTTCACTGCATCCGGGTCAATTTTGGTTCCGAGCACGTGCTTCTGGCCGTTCATCTTCACGGTTACAGTGCCACCGCCAGAGGAAGCCTCAACCACGGTCTGCTTCATCTTTTGTTGTAAATCCTGGGCCTGCTTCTGCGCATTCTCCAGCATTTCCTGAAACTGGCGTGGATCAAACCCGTCCATATGCTCTCCTAATTCTTCGCCCGATGATCAATGACGGTGCGAATCTCCGCTCCGAATTTTTCCTTCATGCGCTGTACTACTGGATCTTCCGCCGCACGGCTGCGCGCGCTGGCGCCATTGTGCGGACGAACAACCGTGGTTGCCGATCCGTTGGTTTCTTTCTTTGCGCCACCTATAATGTTAAGCTTTAGAGGATAGCCTGCAGCCGCTGTGGCGGCAGTGTTTGCAATTTGTCTCTGCTCCGCGTTGATGAGGAACTGCACGACCGATGCAGGTTGAGATATGGTTACAACCAGATCGCTTCCCTGAATGACAACGGTTCCCTCAGACAAGGTTGCTATCAAGTTGCCGGCTGTTGGGTTCTTCTCTAAAGCATCAAGCACCCGACCCAGGATCACGCCTGGATCGCTGCTTCGCTCCGGCTCTTCCACAGCAACAGCTACCGCTGTTGCAGTTGTTTGAGAATGAGGCTGTGTCTCAGTGGAAAGCTCAGGATCAAAGCTGTGGCCTTTGCGTGCGCGATCAGCCTCAAACGGAGAAACATGATCTTGCTTTGGCGCAGGGCCTCCGCCCACAGGCACACTTGCCGATGAAGGTGTTGAAGAGCATATTGCTGTAGGTTGCGGCAATGCTGGGCTTTTCTGCGGCCCAGTTTTTGGCGCATCGCCGGCTACAGAACTGAGGATTTGTTCCAACGGAATCATGCGTTGCGCATGGACCAGCTTCAGCACGCCCAACTCCAGGTGAAAACGCTGCTCCTGCCGATACCCAAGCTCATCAAAGGTACGCAGCATGATCTGCAAAAAGCGCGCCAGATCTTCTTCAGAGAATAGTTCCGCAACCCGGCCCACACGGGCACGCTCGTCAGAAGAGATTTGCAGCAGCGGAGAATCTGCTCCGGCAACTTTTGCTACAACCGCATTGCGCAAAAAGCGGACAAGTTGTTTGGCAAAATGTGCAGGGTTGTGGCCTTCAGTCATCAGTCGATCC
>DASRDW010000109.1:0-15066 GCA_035652415.1 Candidatus Angelobacter sp.
GCAATTACAATGCTCATCGATGCGCCCTTTGCTCTATTACATTACTGAACGCAAGCAATTTTCAAGAGACAGCAAGGAGCAGGAGCGCCGTTTGCTCGACAAAATTGTCGAATGCACTGCAGCTGGAGTGGATTATATTCAACTGCGGGAAAAGGACTTGAGCACCCGCGCGCTGGAAGAGCTGGCAAATAAAGCAACGGCTGCCCTAGCTGGCTCGCAGACCAAGCTGCTTATCAACTCCCGGACTGACGTTGCGCTGGCTTGCGGCGCTCATGGCGTACACCTGCCCAGCAATGATCTGCCTGCCAGCGAAGTTCGCGCCATTTTTTCTGTTGTCAATCAAGCCCGCGTCAACACGGCTTGGCCGATCATTGGGGTTTCGGCCCACTCAGCGGCTGAGGTCGCATACGCTGAAGCCCACGGAGCAGACTTTGCGGTCTTCGCTCCAGTATTCGCAAAAGGCAGCACCGCAAACCCTGAAGGGCTGGAGCGACTACGACAGATTTGCAGCCGCTCTCAAACTGCATCGTCAGCCATGCCGGTTTTTGCTCTGGGCGGCATCACGCTGCAGAACGCACATCTGTGCCTGGAGGCCGGCGCTCAAGGAATTGCAGGAATCCGATTGTTTCAGGCGAATAACGCGCACCTGGTGGTAAGAAAGGTGCGCGGTGAATCAATGCCTTGATTCTTTTATTCGTGCGAGCATGTTGCCGGGTATTTCAGAGGGCCAGAAAATTTTTGAGCAGCAACCGTCCTGAATCTGTCAGGACACTCTCAGGGTGGAACTGCACGCCCTCAATAGGGAATTGACGGTGACGTAGCCCCATAATCACACGGGTACCATCGGCTTCGTGGGTCTCCGCGCTGATTTCCAGCTCTTTGGGCAGACCCTCTTCAGCCACAATCAACGAGTGATAGCGTGTAGCCGTCATTGGCAGAGGCGCTTTGTGAAAAACGGTCCTGCCATCGTGTTCAATCTGGCTGACTTTGCCGTGCATGATCTGGCGGGCGCGCACCACGTTGCCGCCAAAAGCAGCTCCAATGGCCTGATGTCCCAGGCACACGCCCAGCACCGGACGCTTGCCGGCAAAATATTTGATTAGCTCAATACTTATGCCAGCCTTCTGCGGAGTACACGGCCCAGGGGAGACGACGATGTGGTCCGGCTTCATTTCCTCGATTTCCTGCGTCGTGACCTGATCATTGCGGCGCACTTCCACCTTCTCGCCCAGTTCGCCCAGATACTGGACCAAGTTGTAAGTAAAGGAGTCGTAGTTGTCGAGAACAAAAACCATGATTTTCGCTGCTAGAACAAGTTTAGCTGAGAAGCGTTGACGAGTGGACACGAAATCAGCTTCGATCCAAGCTATTGATCCCCTTTGGGAATGCTGTGATAGCCTTTTCTCTTATGTTGCACATCACCAACGGAGATTCAGTCGTTGGTACCTTCCGGCAAGTCCGGTTTCCGGGTGTTTACCTCCCCTGGCGCGACGTCCTGCATGATGGCCCAGTGCCACAGACTGCGACACTAAGCGAGCTTTCCGATGTCCGGGCGCAGACCTTGGCCAGTTTTGGCGCGGGCACCTATAACGAAATCCGTGCTGACTTTGCCGCACGCGATCAAACGCTGGAAGGCTTTCGCAAACATGAGGAGGTTGTGCTCTGGTTTGAGCATGATCTATACGACCAATTACAGCTTATTCAACTTCTCGACTGGTTCGCGCAACAGGATCTCGGCAAAGTAAAGCTGTCTCTGATCCAGATAGATTCTTATCCCGGCGTAAAGCCGTTTTATGGTTTGGGACAATTGAGCGGCACGCAATTGGCGCGACTCTTTCCCATTCGCACTGCTGTGACCGCAGAGCATCTAACGGCCGGACGCGAGGCTTGGCAGGCATTCCGCGCTCCAGTGCCAACGGCCCTGGTCGATCTTACACACCGGACGCCGGAAAAGTCATCGCCACTGCCGTTTCTAGCTGCGGCGCTGCAACGCTTCTTGCAGGAATATCCCTGGATCACTGATGGGCTTTCGCGCACGGAACGCCAAATCCTGCAGGCCGTAGGAATCAAACGGCGCAAACGACAAGACATTTACCTGGAGTCGCAAAAGCAGGAAGATTCGCCCTGGGGAGACGCTTCAGTTTATCTACGCCTCGATGCGCTGACTTCCGCGCCAAATCCGGCCCTAGTGGAAGTGCAGAAGAACGAATATGCCGTTACCGACGCGGGTCAAAAACTGCTAGATGCCAAAGCAGACTGGATCAAGCTGAGCGGCGGCATTGATCGCTGGCTTGGGGGCGTCCATCTTAATGGCCAGCAGCCACAATGGCGATGGGATGACAACAGCAATAAGGTGGTTACTTAGGCTTGGCGCTAAAAATCGCGAAGCGGGCTTTCCAGATTGCTTATTGCTTCAAGTGCGCCCAACTGGGCAATGTTCTTGCAACGTCATTAAAGATGACGACTGCAATAAAGATAACCAGAAAAACAAACGCTGCCTGGTACACGCGTTCTTTCACTTCCTGCTTGATATCGCGGCGCATGATGCCTTCCACCAGCAACATCAGTATCAGACCGCCATCCAGAATGGGAATGGGCAGAAGATTGAAGATGGCCAGGTTCAGGCTAATCAGCGTCATAAACTCCAGCAACACCATAAAACCAGCTTCTGCGGCGCGGCCTGATTCTTCCATGATTCCCACCGGGCCGCTGAATTGCTTGATGGAAGCTTTGCCGGTAAATAACTGGCCCAGCAAGCGGAAAATCAGAGTGGAGTTCTTTTTGCATTCCACATAGGCGGTATTGAATGCCGCTGTAAAAGGAAGTTTTTCTGTGCGGACTTCCGGCGGCACTTCTATGCCAATGCGGTATGCATTCCCGGTTGGTCCAGGGAGCAACTCGGGTTTCAGCACCAAGTCCTTGATCTGGCCATTGCGCAGGACAGAAATGTGGACCGGATTATCTTTTGTGGTCTGTAAAACAGAGAAGAGCGCAATCGCATTTCCAGATTGCACCGGAATATCGTTAATCTTGCGTATTTCATCCCCTACCTGCATGCCGGCTTGGTCTGCAGGTTTTCCTTTTTCAACCAGGCCCACAACCGCAGGCCCGGCCGGAATCAGCCCTAACGATCCCAGAACATCCACATCATCTCTATCGGGAAAACTGGCCGTCAGGTGTAAATGGAGAATTTGTGATCCGCGCTGCACGTCTATGGCAAGGTTCTGGTTCATGTTTCCAAAAATCTGGTAACGAACATCGTCCCAGGTGGAACTTTGTTTGCCCTGGATCGCGATAATTTTGTCCCCAGTCTGGAAACCCGCTTTCTGCGCAGGAGAGCCATCCAGCACCCAGCCCAGTTCGGGAGCCTTATCAAAATAGGCAGGATACTCATGCCGGACCATGTAAACGCCGGTAAGCACCACAATGGCTAAAATGATGTTCATCGCTGGGCCGGCAATGGCCACCAGAAAACGCTGCCAGCGCGGATGGCTCATAAACTCGCCCGGATCGCCGGTGCGGGTCTCCATGGGGTTCTCTCCCGCCATCTTTACGTAACCGCCCAAGGGCAGCAGGCTGATGCGATAGTCAGTATCACCGCGGCGGAAGCCGACGAGCCGTTTGCCAAATCCCAGGCTGAAAACATCTATCCGAACTTTGAACAGCTTTGCCACCGCATAATGGCCAAATTCATGGACAAAGACGAGCACACCCAGAACAAAAATAAAGGCAACAACGGTGATTGGTAATGATTGCATAAGAAATAGTCTTGTTATTGTAACTGCAAAAAACTACGCCAGCTAGCGAGTAAGCTGGTGCGGCAAGCGATGCCGCGCCCTTTCCCTGGCCTCCGCATCAATGGCCAGTACCTCTTCTATAGATTCAGGATAGTGGTCTTTTGTTTCACTGATTGTCTCTCCCACAACCTTAGAAATATCAGTAAAACCGATCTCTCGCTTAAGGAAAGCGGCCACGGCTATTTCGTCGGCGGCATTGAGAGCAATGGGCTTGGCCCCGCCGGCCTCTGCCGCCTCATAGGCCAGGCGCAGGCAGGAAAATTTTCCCAAATCGGGAGGGCAGAAATCCAAACGCTTCAGGTCCAGGACATTGAAGCGCAGGTCGGAAGAGATCCGTTCTGGGTAAGTCAGAGCGTAGAGGATAGGTAGACGCATGTCTGTAACTGAGAGCTGCGCCAGAATGCTGCCGTCATTGAACTCAACCAGCGAGTGAATGGTCGATTGCGGGTGCACCACCACGCTCACCTGCTTTGCTGGCAGGTTAAACAATCGGCAAGCCTCAATCACCTCAAAACCTTTGTTCATTAACGTGGCTGAATCAATGGTGATGCGCTGGCCCATCTTCCATGTGGGATGGTTCAGCGCCTGCTCAACCGTGATTTTCTCGAACTCCGATTTGGGCGTGTTGAGGAACGGCCCACCGCTGGCGGTGAGCCACACGCGTTCCACCTCGTTGATTCGTCCGCCGCGCATGCACTGGTGTACTGCGTTGTGTTCGCTGTCGATGGGCAGCAGAGGCTTGCCTTGCTTGCGAGCTTCAGCGGTGATCAACTCACCCGCGGCGACTAAGCACTCTTTGTTGGCCAAGCCAACTTCTTTGCCTGCCCGGACTGCTTCATACGTGGCTTTAAGACCCGCAACGCCGACAATCGCGCTGACCACAAAATCGACTTCAGGGTGCGTCGACACGCGGACGGTACCAGCCTGGCCATGAACAACTTCAATCTCACTCAGGCCTTCAGCTCTGAGCTGCTTGCGGGCTTTTTCTGCATCCTGCTCTGCCGCCAGTGAAAGAACTTTTGGCTTCCAGCGGCGCGCATCGTTAAGCGCGGCTTCAACGTTTGAGCCGGCAGCCATGGTGAGCAGTTGAAAGCGCTCCGGATTATTTTCAATCACGTTGAGCGTGCTGCGGCCTATGGAGCCGGTGGAACCAAGGATGGCGATTCGCTTCATCAAAGAGAATTATGGCAGGAGAAATCCGGTCAGATTCGCATAGTACCACACCACCGGAATAGCGAAGAGCAGCGCATCAATGCGATCGAGCAGACCTCCGTGGCCTGGCAAAAGAGTTCCTGAGTCTTTTACGCCGGCACCGCGTTTGAGTGCGGATTCAAACAGGTCTCCGAACTGTGCTGCGATGTTGGTAAGAACTCCGAGCGCAATCACATGAACCAGCCTTATCGTGCCAATCGGCATATACGAAGTTCCGAAGGCAAACCTGAAAGATCCCGACGGAGCAAACCATTCGTTCAGGTCATGGCGATAATGGAGCACAAGAAATGCCATGCCTACACTTGCCACGACTGAGGCAATTGCCCCTTCCCAACTCTTATTCGGGCTCACGATGGGAGCCAGCTTATGGCGTCCAAAGTTTTTGCCAATATAATAGGCGGCAATATCGCCGGCCCAGACCGAGAAAAGAACGAAGATGACCAGAATTGCCTGCGAAGCCTCCGAGCGGAGCACAATTAGCGTGGACAAAGACGCGCCAATGTAGAAAATGCCGAAAGCGGAGACTGCGGCCGAGGAGAGCCCGCCGCTTAAATCTTTTTGAAACACCAACGGTATCCCAAAAATTACTGGCGCAAGCAGAGCAAGATTTCGCCAGATAGTCATGAGAGCGTTTTCTGGTGAATAGAACCAGTAGTGACGCGCATGCCCCAGAAATGCCGCAGTCACAATTACGTAAAGCAGGAATCCGATCGGCAGTAAAGCGGCTATATATGACAAGCATCTGAAGGGCTTGATTCCCGCTGCTTTCGCAATATCAAGGTATTCGCGTAGCGTAATCACGATAAGGGCCGCAATCACCAGTGCAAACAGCCACAATGGCGCCCTAAACACGAGCAGCACTACCACCGGTATCAGCGCTACAGCGGTCAGGACGCGTTTCATCTGATTAATTGGAACTTCCGGGAGAAGGTTCGTTCAGGCCGCCGTAACGGCGCTCGCGCTTCTGGAACTCCTGAATGGATTCAAGCAGATGGAATCCGTTGAAGTCAGGCCAGAACAGCTTGGTGACGTAGATTTCCGCATAGGCAGCCTGCCAAAGAAGAAAGTTACTCAGGCGCATCTCACCGCTGGTGCGGATCACCAGATCAAGCTCCGGCAGATGGCTGGTGTACATGTGCCGGTTGACCGTCTCTTCATCCATCTTCAGCAGGTGCTCCAGGCCGCCATTATTGGCTGCGGCGTGCACCATGGCTTTGAACGCATCCACAATCTCTGAGCGCGAGCCATAGTTCAGCGCCAGCGTGAGCACCATGCCGGTATTGTGCGAGGTCTGCTCTTTGGCCCAGGCCATACGCTCCTGCACTTCCTGAGGTAGCATCTGGCTGCGCCCAATAAACTGCAGCCGGATGTTATTGCGGTGCATGAGTGGCAGCTCGTTCTTTAAGTACCGGTGCAGCAGCTTCATGAGGAAGTGGATTTCCGTGGCCGGGCGGCGGACAAAATTTTCAGCCGAAAAGGCGTACAACGTAAGAGCAGGCAGGTTGATGCGAGCAGCAGTCTCCACGACCAGGCGGACGGCTTCCACGCCCTTGCGATGTCCAGCCACGCGAGGCAGATGGCGGCGTTTGGCCCAGCGTCCATTGCCGTCCATAATGATAGCGATATGTTTAGGGAACTGGGTAGGGTCAAGCTGGCTGTAGAGTTCAGCTTCCTTTCGATCCAGCCCTGAAGGAATGGTTCGCAAAACCGCCTCGCAATCCTCATCAACGCTAGCACAGCAGCTCTGGCGTTGCAATTTCTCACAGGTCAGCCTCGGCGTATCAGACGCTAGTCCCATAAGACAAAACTTAGGTTCCTCTGATTACAAGTCCTGTAACAAATTGGCTCGCTTTGTCACTATAAAAACAGGAGCGCCAGCAGATAAGCAAGTCTGACATGATGCGGTCGTAGATCAAAAGATCAACGTGCACCCATTCGGCAAATGCACGACGCTACCTTGTGTGAATTGGGATTTCTGTTTTCGGCGTGGACAGACTGAAAAACCAATCGGTGTTTTACGTTTGTCCTATTTCCGACGAATATCGATCCTAAACTCGCAGATCCTCATATTTTTCAAAAACTTTATTAGTGCCTCAATTTCGAATGATCTTTTATCGCGAGGCAATTCCCAGCCATGTGAAAGGAGAAAAAATGGCCACCAAACCAGTGCCGAAACCTGAGCTTAGCCATGGATCAGCCATTGAATATAAGGCCTTTGCCCGTTCATTCCAGGGGAAGGGTCCAGCTGTGCTTTATTTGTTTGCCACCTGTTACTATCCCACCGGCGGATACACCATTTTCTTTGAATCGAGAGCCGGGTTGAGAACGGCTTTGACCACCTACGCCGTGTTCTCGGCCACAAGCGCCTGCTACAGGCCCGCGTCATCTTGCCTGACGCTGAACACTTTCCTGATCCTTATGACAAGAGCGACCGCGCTGCGGAAAAAATGTTCTGCCGCATTTGCGATTACATGCAGGTTGACCGCAGCCAGATTGAGCTTGAGATCTTTCCTGATGAAACTTCTGAGTTAAAGGAACTCATGCCTTACTGGAGTGGCGGAGCAGGGAGCAGTTGCGCCGGCCTGTATTTCCATCCGGACGATGAGAACCACAAAATGGTCGTCGCCATACGGCAATCAAACATGGACGATCCGCTTACGGTTGTTGCCACTCTGGCGCACGAGCTTGGCCACGTCATTCTGCTGGGCGGCGGTTTGATTGACCACAGCGTAAAAGATATGGAGCCGCTCACCGATCTGCTTACGATCTATCTGGGTTTCGGCATCTTCACCGCAAATTGTTCCGGGCGCTTCCGCCAGTGGCAGACTGAGACCAATCAAGGATGGTCGATGCAACGTCTTGGCTACCTGCCGGAAGAAGTCTACGGCTACGCTCTTGCCCGATTCGCTCACGCACGCGAAGAACGAAATCCGAAATGGACCCGCCATCTCTCCACCAACCTGCGCAGCTATTTCGGGAAGTCAGCGGCGTGGCTGGAGTATGAGGATCGCGTTAAGAAACAGCCGATTGGTTGAACGCGTTGCGCTCTTTAATTATCCGCAGTAGGCATTATTGCTTTCCGATCATCCGACCTCATGATCACCCTGATTTTTGTTATCCGCCTTAATCCTTTCGTCCGTTATCTCGGTGTACTAATTTTCGCTTTAAACCACCTTGCTTGATTGCACCAATCGCGCTACAGTTTGTTTTAGCTCTGATCATCTCTCCCCGACCTCATAACCCCACCCGTACAGGAGTATTTTGACCAATTGCTGCAAAACCGGTGCGATATCCTGTGGTTAAGAGCATTTATCCACAATATCTAGTAGGCTTTGCTCTTGACCCCCGGTAACTCTCTGGGTACATTAGCTGGAACGCGGGTATATCCTCCAGCAGGCTCCGTGAATTAAGGAGCCAGGAAACCCAAAGATTTGCAGAAAAACGCACTTCTGCCAGCCACAGCCGTGCGAGCATTTGGTCAATCCTGAAGGAGTAGGAAGTTGCTCAAACTTAAGAAGCTGCAAATCCTCGGTTTCAAGTCCTTCTGTGATCGCACAGAGCTCAAGTTCCCCGGCGAAGGTGTTGCCGCTGTGGTTGGACCTAACGGATGCGGAAAGTCGAACATAGCCGACTCCATCTCCTGGGTGCTGGGTGAACAGTCCGCCAAGAGCCTGCGCGGCGTGCGCATGGAAGATGTGATCTTTGCCGGCACCCGCGACCGTAAGCCCACAGGCATGGCTGAGGTTTCTCTCACGCTGATCGATCCTCAGGTCTATGAAGGTCAGGTAAGCGGCGTTCCTGAGATCGAGATTCAGGATGAGATGCCACTCGGCGAAGACGACTGGGATGAGGCTTCCGTTCGCGCTGCCGCCGCTGATGCCACAGAAGCCCATGTTGCCGAAGTACAGCCGGGGCCGCTCGATTGGAAAGAAGGAGTAGAGGCGACTGCTGAAGGCGAAGCCGCAGAGGCTGGCAGCGAAGGCACCGCTGAAGTCGCCGAAGATGGAACTCCAGCAGAAGCTCAGGTAGAAGCAGCCGAGCAACAGCCAACGAGTGAAGAAGCACAAACCGCTTCAGCAGAATCGCCATCACCCGCAGCAGAATCAGACGCTCAAGCCGCACAGAATGCCGCGAACCCTGTCGTCCTCAAAATCCGCCGCCGCAAGTTCAAGCCTATGGTCTTTGCCAAGGGCGAAATCATGGTTACGCGCCGGCTCTTCCGCACCGGTGAGAGCGAATATCTTCTCAACGGCAAGCTCTGCCGCCTGCGCGACATTCAGGACATCTTTATGGGCACCGGTCTGGGGCCGGAGTCATACGCCATTATTGAGCAGGGCAGAATAGGCCAGATCCTCAGCAGCAAGCCGCATGACCGCCGTGCCATTATTGAAGAAGCTGCCGGCATCACCAAGTTCAAGACGCGCAAACGCCTGGCAGAAGCTCGGCTGGAACAGGCTAGGCTGAACCTGGCCCGTATCAATGACATTTTTGACGAAGTCACGCGGCAGATGAACTCGCTCAAGCGCCAAGCCTCAAAGGCTGAGCGCTATGCCCGCCTGCGCGACGAAATGAAAGAAAAACTGCGCGTCGTGCTGGCCAGCAAGTTTGCCCAGATGGGCCGCGATGAAGCCGGGCTGAATGCCTCGCTCGAAGCGATGGGGGAAGAGATTCGCGCGCGCAGTGAGTCGCTGACCGCGAAAGAAGCCGAGCATACTGAGCGCACGCAGCGCGGCTACGCCATTGAGAGTGAGATCGCGCACAACAGCCAGGTAATGAACGCCCTTGCCGTTGAGACGGAACGCGCTATCTCCCGCCGTGGCGCCAATGAAGAGCGCTGCGCAGAGCTGGATGCACGCTCCGCCGCTGCGCAGGCTGAATTGGAGCGGGCCCAAGGGCAATCGCTTTCACTGGCAGAAGAGGTCCAGACCAGCCGCAGGTTTGTTGAATCTGCGGCATCAGAAGTTGCCACAGCGCAACATGAATGGCAGGCGCTGCAGCAGGCTTCGCAAGACGTAGCCATTTCGCTTACTGATCTTGAGCGCCAGCAGGAAGCGCGTCGTCAGAACGTAATGGAAGCCATGGCTTCGGCTTCGCAGGTGCGCAACCAGATCATCCAGTCGGAAGAGCACATTACTGCGCTGGAGCGCGAAGCACAACGGCTGGAGCGTGAATCCGCTGCTGCCCAGGTCGATATTGAAGCCTTCGGTGGCAAGCGCGGGCAAATTGCTTTTGAATTTGAGTCCATCACGCAAACCGCTGCGGCGCTGGGCACGCGAATCAGCGATATTCGCAGCCAGATCGAGAGCAAGCGCAAAGAAGAAGAAGAGCGCAAACGCAACCTGGATACGCTTCGCGCCGAATACGCTACAGCCCAGGGCAAGAAGAGTTCTCTGGAATCCGTAATCAACGAGCACGGCTACTCCACCGAATCCGTAAAGCGCCTGTTCCAGTCGGACGCAGTCGGCAACGGCTTTACTCCCGCCGGCGTGCTGGCCGATTTTCTTGAAGTCGAGACTCGCTATGAAAGCGTTGTCGAAGAATTTCTGCGTGACGAGCTGAACTACGTCGTGGTGAAGTCATGGGATTCCGCCAATGAAGGCATGCGGTTGCTGCAGTCGGATGTCGATGGCCGCGCGACCTTCCTTGTTCACCCGGAAGACGCACAGGCCCGTTTTTCATTTATCGCAAGTGACGCACCACCTCCAACCTCTGCGCGACATGAAGAGATTGTTTCCCTTAAAAACTGTATCCGCGTGCTGGATGGCTTTGGCCGCTCGCTGGAAGTGGTTCTGCCCAAGCTGCGCGATGGCTACATCACGCAGGATTCAAACATCGCTCGCAACCTGGCGCTGGAAAATCCTGACGCATACTTCCTTTCTTCCACTGGCGAGTGCTTCCATAACGTCACCGTCACCGGCGGCAAGCAGCGCAAAGAAGGCCCGCTTTCGCTCAAGCGTGAGCTGCGCGAGCTGGCCAAGCTGGCCGGCGATCTTGAGACCGCTATTCAGAGCGAGCAGGCAAGTGTTCAGACATTGGCCCGCGAACTCACCGAACTAAGCAAGCTGCTGAGCAACCTGGAAGAAGAGCGCCGCGAAGCTGAGAAGCAAGCTCTGACCCAGGGCCACGCGCTCAAGCAGATGGAAACCGAACTGGCCCGCACCGAGCAGCGCCTGAATACTTACAGACTGGAATACGAGCGCACGCGCTCCGAACGCGATGAGAAGAGCCAGATTGTGGCGGAGAAGCGCGAGCAGGCGGAGGCTCTGGAGCAGAAACGCCAGGCGCTGGAAGATGAGATGAAGATCGCGCAGCAGCGGCTTGTCTCATTGCGCGCATCGCGTGATGGCGCAGCGCAGAGCGCGTCTGAGGCCGCATCCCGGCTGGCCGTGGTAGAAGAGCGCCGCAGAACCGCTGCTTCAGCTCTTGAAAGGATTGAAGCACTCTCAGCGGAAGCAAAGCAGCGCGTTGACTCGCTGCAAACGCAGATCCAGTCAGCGGCAGCGGAAAAAGTACAGCGTGAAGCTGAGAACCTGCAGATTGCGGAACGGCTCCAATCTCTGGCCGCAGAGAAGACTGCTGCGGAAGCCACCGGCGTGCAATTGCAGCATGAGTCAGAGCAGGTGCGCGCCCGCATCGCAGAGATCGACCAGGAGTTGAAGACCGCTCGCATCGAACTTGATGCCACACGCGAGCGCAAGAGCGAATTGGGTACACAACTAGCAAAGCTGCAATCTGATCTTGCTCACATGGCTGAATCGTGCATGAACGAGCTGGGCATCAGCGCCGACGAACTGCGCACAAACGCCGAGATCCCCCTGGTGGAAGGCGAGCAGCTTGCGCTGGAAGAAACCACGTATCGCGAGATGCGCACAAAGCTCGACAACATGGGGCCCGTCAACATGATGGCCCTGGAAGAGTTCAAAGAGACCGAGCAGCGCCATCAATTTCTGGAAACGCAGCGCAAAGACCTGCTGGAATCAATCGAGAACACGCAGGCCACGATCAAAGAGATCGACGAGTTTTCGCGGCAGAAATTCCAGGAAGCCTTTGACCGCATTAATGAGAATTTCCAGTTCACCTTCCGTAAACTCTTTGGTGGCGGCCAGGCGTTCATGCGCCTGACGGATGAGATCAACACCGCCGAAAGCGGCATTGACGTTGTCGCCTCGCCTCCGGGCAAGAAATTGCAAAACGTGCTCTTGCTCTCCGGCGGTGAAAAGGCTCTGACGGCGCTGTCATTGCTGGTCGGCATCTTCCAGTATCAGCCCAGTCCATTCTGCATCTTGGACGAAGTGGATGCGCCGCTGGATGAAGCCAACATCGGCCGCTTTACTGAGTTGGTGAGAGAGATGGCGGTAGGGACGCAGTTCATCATCATCACGCACAGCAAGAAGACCATGTCGATTGCGCCGGTGATGTATGGCGTAACCATGCAGGAGCCGGGCGTTTCCAAGATAGTCTCGGTCAAGTTTGGCGCGGAAACCGCTGGACCGAGAGCGGTTTCGGCGTAAAATCCTAAACAATCACTATGCGTCGCAGCATTTTTCTCTTTTTATTGTTGCTGGCAGCAGTGTCTTTTGCCTCGCCGGCGGCAAAACCTCTTGCCAATAAGATCCTGATCACCAAATCCACCCGCACCATGACCCTCTATAGCGGAAACAAAGTTCTGCGCACATATAAGGTAGCGCTTGGAACAGTGCCTATTGGGCCCAAGCGCGTGGAAGGCGACCACAAAACGCCGGAAGGCATCTATACGATTGACGCCAAGAATCCGCAGAGCCAGTTTCATCTCTCGCTGCATATTTCGTATCCCGATGCAGCGGACCGAGAGCGGGCGCGCAAGCTCGGCAAGGCCTGGCGGCGCGATTATGATTCACGGTTTGCCTCCAAGCTTCGCTTACCTGGGCGCGTTACACCGGAAGGTGGACTGGACTGACGGATGTGTGGCCGTTACCAACGCGGAGATTGAAGAAATCTGGAAGCTGGTGCCGGTGGGGACGCGGGTGGAGATTCGTCCCTAAGCGCTGGCGCACAAATATAGGAGGGACGAAGTTTGGGCGAGCGTAAAAGCATCGTTCTAAAAAAATATTTTTGTGACCGGAGTTTAATTTTTAGTAACCGGTACTACAAAGCGTGGGGAAAATCAATGCAATTTAATCCGCATTCCATGCGGGTTTTCTCAATTGTGCATTTCTCTGCAAATTTTTTGGAACATAATTTTTTTCTTCCGCAAAATTTTGTTTTTTCTGCGGTTGACAAAAAAAGTTGAGAAGCTAGAATACAGCCTCGCCCACGTTAATTTCTGCCATGACAACTCAAGCAATGCAAAGCCGAATTCTTTTACAGACCAATTTCCCTGAACTCACATTACATGCCCGCGGCAAAGTGCGCGACTTGTACAGCGTGAATGGACAACTCCTGTTTGTGGCCACTGACCGCATCTCAGCATTTGACTATGTGCTGGCAACAGGCATTCCAGAAAAAGGCCGCGTGCTTACACAGCTCTCGCTTTTCTGGTTTGATTTCCTGAAAGACACGGTCAAGAACCATTTGATCACGGCACACGTAGAAGATTATCCCGCGCCGCTCCAGAACCGTGCTGACGATCTGCGCGGACGCTCCATGCTCGTGACCAAAGCGCAGATGATCGACTTTGAATGCGTAGCGCGCGGCTATCTTTCCGGCTCTGGCTGGAAGGAATACAAGCAGACCGGCGCGGTTTGCGGCATTAAACTCCCCGCAGGCCTAAAAGAATCAGACAAGCTGCCGGAGCCGATCTTTACGCCTGCCACCAAGGCGCTTACTGGCCACGATGAAAACATCTCTTTTGAAGAGATGGCCCGCCATACCGGTAATGATCTGGCAGAGAAACTGCGCGATCTTACGTTAAAGATTTATACCAAGGCAGCGGATTACGCTGCCGGTCGTGGCATCATCATCGCCGATACGAAATTTGAATTCGGGCAAACGGACCAGGGCATCATTCTGGCGGATGAGGTCCTTACGCCCGATTCTTCGCGCTTCTGGCCGGCGGATAAATACCAGCCGGGGAAAGCGCAGGAATCGTTTGATAAGCAATATGTTCGCGACTATCTGGAAGAGATCAAGTGGAACAAGCAACCGCCTGCTCCGGGTTTGCCGGAAGATGTAGCGCATAAAACAAGCGAGAAGTACGTTCAGGCGTACAGAGTGATTGCTGGGCGCGAGCTGCCCACGGGTTGAGCTGGGAAACAGCATGAACGCGCTGGACTGGATCATTTTGGTGATCATGCTGTTTTCAGCGTTGCTGGCGGCGGCACAGGGTTTTTTCTTTGAGATCATCTGCCTGGCAGGGGCCGTTCTTGGGTTCCTGCTGGCATCATGGGGATATGGAAAGCTTTCTCCATGGTTTGTACAGTACGTCAAGCTGCCGGCTTTTGCTGACTTGGCGGGGTTCCTTACAATTTTTGTGTCAGTTGTGCTGCTGGCGGGGGCCATCGCCAGGATCGTCCGTTGGATGGTCCATGAAGCAGGGCTAAGATCGGTTGACCGTGTGCTGGGGGCTGCATTTGGCTTTATTCGCGGAATGGTGATTGTGACTGCCGGAGTTCTGGCGATCACGGCTTTTGCGCCGGAATCAACAGAGCTTTCCGGCTCTCAATTGGCGGGTTATTTTCTGGTGGCAGGACGTGGTGCAAGCTGGCTGGCCCCGGCTGATGTTCGCCAGAAATTTCGCGCTGGAATCGTCAAACTCCGCAGCGGGTCAGGTTCGGGGACGATAAACAAATAATTAAGTCGCAAGGGACTAAACCACGCGCCGAGCGGCGTGCAGCGAGCAAGAAGAGCTGCCGTCGAAAGAAAGCTGCCCGGCGGTGTGGAGCGGAGCGATAGACAAATAATAAGTCGCGAGGCCGACCACGCGCCGAGCGGCGCGCAGCAGGAGCAAAAAGAGCTGCCGTCGAAAGAAGCTGCCCGGCGGTGTGGAGCGGAGCGACAAAAACTAAGGATTAGGCGCGTCTGGAAAGAGAGGGGAATCTGTGAAGGACCAGCTCGAAGGACTTGTGGCACAGATGTATGG
>DASRDW010000110.1:0-4591 GCA_035652415.1 Candidatus Angelobacter sp.
GCAAAGTGAGCAGTGCCCCAATGCGTTCGCCGCGCTCTTCAATGAAATCAAGCGCAATCTGGACGTGGCGGCCCTGTTCATTTTCAATTTCTTCCGCGCCCAGCGGAACATGCGAATCGAAAGCTTCCAGAATGGCGCGCCCAAGGCGTGAATTGCGGGAAAAGATCTCTGCAGGCTTCCGTCCCAGCATCTCTCCACGCGGCTTACCGATAAACCGCTCCGCCGAAGCGCTTACCAGAACTACATTGAGGTCGCTGGTAAAGAGCATGACGCCGTCCTGCAGGTTGGCCATCATCTGGTCCAGATTTTCCTTCAGAGCAGAGAACACTTCTTTTACGTCGCGCATCTGCCGGCCCAGGCGTTCAATCTTGGTGGAGACAGCACCGTATTCATCGGAACGCGTGGCAGGTGCCTCGACCGCATCAGCTTTGCCGGAACTGATGACATCAAGACGCCGATTGATGACCGCAAGCGGACGCAAAGCCAGGCTGGAAATGCCAGCCACCAGCAGCAGGCATGCCAGCACGACTGAACCGGAAAGAATCAACGCGGTTTTGATTTGCGGCTGCAGGTTGTTCTGGAGATAGTGTGTGGAAATGCCAACCCGGATTTCGCCAAAAGCCCTGCCATCGCGAGTAAGTGAAAAAGGCACATCGTAAACCGCAGGCGGCCCAAAGATCACACGCAATTGCCGGCGAATGCCGGCATTCTTCACAGATTCCCAGTTGCCACGCTGCTCTATAGGCTGGCCAACCATTGAAGGATTCGTGTGCAGTAGCGCCTGACCGTTGGCGCTGGAGATAGAGACATCCTGAATTGCGGGCCACTGGCCGAGCACTGAATCCAGCAAAGAATTAAGGCTGGCATCAGTTTCAAGCTCATTCTGGACCGCCTCGTCTACTTTCTTGGTATCGTTCAGATCAATGCGTGTGCTGCTCAGGTCCACTTCCAGTGAAGGCTTTGCCACTGCATAGATTTGATTGTCAACAAGTGTGGCTACGTCGTACGTTTCCTTGATGCGTTGCCGGACGATTTCAGAGATATAGAGCGCCGCCAAAACGGAGACAATCACCACCACCATGGCGGTAAAGGCGAAGACTAGCTTGGTTCTCAAGCGCAAAGAGGGCATGAGTCACTTCTTAAGTCCGGGTCGCGTTCCAGGTCTCTTAAAATGGTCTTTTAAAATTTTCAGCTATCCCAGCGGTAAATGCAAAGGCTGATTTCAGCTTGCGGCGTCATTGGCCATGGCCGCTGCATTGCCGTATTCCTTCAGCTTATTGTGCAGGGTCTTCAGGCTGATGCCCAGGATTTCCGCCGCGCGGGTCTTATTGTTGTTGCTGGCTGCCAGGGTCTTTAAAATCAGCAGTTTTTCTGCCTCTCCCACGGTGGTTCCCACTTCCAGGCGGATACCTTCGCCATCGTGCGCTGCGGTTTTTAATCCGGTGTTGCCAAAGTTTGGCGGCAGATGCCGTGCCTCTACCAGGGGAGTATCACAAACGATAACCGCCCGCTCCATGGTATTTCTTAGCTCGCGCACATTCCCTGGCCAATTATGGCTGTGGAACATTTGCAGCACGCCCTCGGCAACGCCACCTACTTCGCGCCCATGCTTGGTATTCATATCGGCCAGGAGCGCTGAAACCAGTTGGGGGATATCTTCTTTGTGGTCACGCAACGGAGGTAGATGAATGTTGAAAACGTTGAGACGATAGTAAAGATCACCGCGCAGTTCGCCGCGAGACACAGCTTCTTCAGGAACTTTGTTGGTGGCCGCCAGCACACGAACATCAACTGGGGTTTCCACTTTGCTGCCCAGCCGGCGCAGCTTGCGGTCTTCCAGCACGCGGAGCAGTTTAGCTTGCGTTGCTGCCGGCATCTCGCCAATTTCATCCAGCAGCAGCGTCCCTTCTTCCGCCAGCTCAAAACAGCCGGCGCGACGCTCCATGGCGCCGGTAAACGCACCTTTCTCGTGGCCAAAAATTTCGCTTTCGATCAGCGTTTCAGGAATGGCCGAGCAGTTAATGGCGACAAACGGCTTGCTCTTGCGTGGGCTCATCTCGTGAATGGTCCGCGCTACCATTTCTTTTCCCGTGCCGCTTTCACCCGTGATCAACACAGAAGCGGTGCTGGGCGCCACCATCTCAACCAGATGAAAAATTTCCTGCATCTCCCGTGAAGAACCCACCATCTGCCCGAACAATCCTGTATCGCGAAGCTTGCGCTTGGTGGCCTCAAGTTCCAGTGTGGTTCCGCGCTGCCGCGCCGCATTCTGCAGGATTTGCTTGAGCCGGGAAGTATCTACCGGCTTCTGGATAAAGTCATAAGCGCCGGCCTTCATGGCATCAACCGCAACATCAATACTGCCTTGAGCGGTAAGCAGCACCACGGCGATCTGTTGAGGCTGTTCAGAGATCCGCTGCAGTAACTCCATGCCATCCATTCGCGGCATTTTAAAGTCAGTTACTACAATGCCGGGTGACCACGTGGCGACTTTCTCCAGCCCATCAAGGCCGTCCTTTGCCGTTTCAGTTCTGTAGCCCCATGCAGAGATCAGTTCCGCAAGCCCACTGCGTTCGTTTTCTTCATCTTCTACAATGAGGACCTTCTCTTGTATGCTCAAACGCCGCTTCCCCTCTCATCAATTAGAGATTACACCACTTTGGAATTCGGGCCCGTGGGTTAGATGAGAAACTGTGTAAAAAAGTCCATACGCTTAATAACCCACTGAATAAATTAGGCTTATATCCTTTGGATAGACGCTATTGGTGCGAATTGCATCTGACTGGAAAAAGGGTTCTACCGGGCCAGGTTCCAGGTTTTCAAATTATAAAGTTCAAAATGAGGAGCAAGATAGCGATGACACTCAAGAAGTATTGGATTGCCGCAATAGCGGCCAGCATGATCTCCATAGGAGCTTTAGCGCAGGTTTCTGCCGGTGGCTCGGCTTCAGGTAATGCATCAATCACGCCAGGGCAGGCAGGGGCCAGCGCCAGTGCAAGCCAATCAGCCAACGTGGGTTCTTCAGCCGCTCTGAGCAGCGGCACAACCATGCAGGCGGAGCTTACAAAATCGATCGACGCGAAGAAGGCAAAATCTGGAGATCGAGTAACCGCCAAGCTGACGCAGGATGTAAAAGAGAACGGTACAGTCGTCCTGCATAAGGGTTCAAAGCTGATAGGTCATGTAACGGAAGCGCAGGCAAAAAGCAAAGAAAACGCCGAGTCAAAGCTGGGCGTTGTGTTTGACAAGGCCGAGCTAAAAGGCGGGCAGGAAATTGCATTCAATGGCGTGATCCAGGCCCTGGCCCCGCCTGTATCGGGATCGCTCTCTTCTGCCGGCGATGAAAGCAGCAACATGGGTGGAATGAGCGCTCCCAGCGGCCCTGCCATGGGAGGCGGCGCACGCGGTGGAGGCGCTGTTGGCGCAGCGCCCGGCGCTGTTAACCCCGCAGTTGGATCAGCCGTCGGCACAGTGGATCGTACCACTGGTTCTGCTACAGGAGCGGTAAACAACACGGTGGGCGGGGCTGCTCATGCCACGCTCAATAACACCAGCCGTGGCGTTGTTGGATTGCAAGGTCTGGCACTCAATACTGCAGCTGCCGGCAGCGCACAAGGTTCTGTGATCAGCTCCGCTGATAAAACCGTGAAGCTGGATAGCGGTACGCAAATGGTTTTGCAAGTAGCCGGTGCTGCGGCCGCGCAATAACGCAGGCCGATTTTTAAAGAACCAGGCACGACTCGAAACGGGTCGTGCTTTTCTGTTTTGCGAAGATCAACCTCGCCTAAATTGTGCCACGCAAGGGAACCGTATTGATTACGTCGCAAAAACAAAACTCCTGCAATTCAAATTGTCCTTCAGTAACTTGTTGATATAAAACGAGCATGGCAATCTCATTACCATCTTCGGGGGAGATTCCCGTCTGCTCATGCGTTTTGCGCGAACCATTCTGGCCTTGGTACTGGCGGCGTTCACAGCCTCTCTGGCAGCGGAGCAGCCATGGCAGCCGGTTGGGCCAGATGGCGGCACGGTTCGCAGCCTTGCCTTAGATCCCAACAATCCTGATCGTGTTTATCTGGGCACAAGCGCAGGCACTCTTTATCTCTCTACAGACAATGGCAAGAGTTGGTCGCGTTTTGCCCGCCTGGGTAGTTCAGCGGAGATGGTGCTGGACCATATTGTCATCGATCCCAGCGATTCTAAAAACATGTTTGTAGCCGCCTGGAATGCGCAAATGCCCAATAGTGATGGCGATCTCTTCCGCAGCCAGGATGGGGGCAAGAGCTGGGAGATTGTGGCTGATCTGCATGGCAAATCTCTGCGCGCACTGAGTATTTCTTCTGCTAATCCCAAGGTGCTGGTTGCAGGCGCGCTGGATGGCATCTATCACAGCCGCGATGGCGGCCATAACTGGGAGCGCATTTCACCAGAGAACCATGCGGAGATCAAGAACATTGAATCCATCGCCATTGATCCCCAGAACGCTGACGTAATTTATGCCGGTACGTGGCATTTACCGTGGAAGACAGACGATGGCGGCAAGAACTGGCACAGCATCAAGAAGGGCGTAATTGACGACTCGGATGTTTTT
>DASRDW010000111.1:0-3814 GCA_035652415.1 Candidatus Angelobacter sp.
CAGATCTCCACGTAACGGCCGCAATCGCAGGGAAACTTGCAATCGGTGTGCCCGTCGTCTGACGCCACCGGACCCATGTCATAATGAATTTCACTGCATGGACCGCAGGGGCCGGTATCGCCCATAGACCAGAAATTGTCTTTCATGTCCATGGCAAAGATGCGTTCTTTTGGAACGCCCACTTCTAGCCAGTGCTTTTCCGCTTCGTCATCGCGCGGGATTCCCTGCTCGCCCATAAAGATGGTTGCATAGAGCCTGTCGCGCGGAATGCCGAACCACTCTGAAGCAGTCACCAACTCCCATGCATAGGAGATGGCCTCAGCCTTGAAATAGCTGCCAAAGCTGAAATTGCCCAGCATCTCAAAGAACGTATGGTGGCGCTTGGTGAAGCCCACGTTTTCAAGATCATTGTGCTTTCCACCGGCGCGCACACACTTCTGCGACGTGGTGGCCTTGTTGTAGTCGCGCTTCTCCACGCCCAGGAACGTGTCTTTAAACTGGTTCATGCCTGCGTTGGTAAAGAGCAGCGTGGGATCGTTGGCGGGCACCAGTGATGATGAATGCACGCGCTTGTGCCCTTTGCTTTCAAAAAAGCGCAGGAATTTCTCGCGAATTTCAGAGCCTGTTGGCATGAGTCTATTGTAGCGTGACGCGTGTTTCTCCCCGCAGAGAATGCCGAGTGCGCAGAGTCTTCTTTCTGAAATCCCTCGCGTAGCGAGGGGATCCTATCGCCGAAATAACTTTTGGGCTCAGAAGTTTGAGACCCCAAAATTATCGAAGGCCATAGGGCTCTCTCACCCACAAAGAACACGGGTTCGAGATTGCAGAAAAAGATTTCACGATTCCACTGGCTTATCGCCTTCTTCCACGGTGTCCTGCTGCTTGCGCAACAGCGGAAAGAGAATTACATCGCGGATTGAGCGCGAATCCGTCAGCAGCATGGTCAGCCGATCAATGCCGATACCCTCGCCTCCGGTTGGCGGCAGGCCGTACGAGAGCGCGCGAATGTAGTCTTCATCCATGGCGTGGGCTTCTTCATCGCCACGCTCTTTTTCTTTGAGCTGTTGCTCAAAGCGGCGACGCTGCTCTTCAGGATCGTTCAATTCGCTGAAGGCATTGCCGATTTCCAGCCCGCCGACAAATACTTCAAATCGTTCCACCCAGTCTGGTTCGTCGCGCTTGTTCTTTGAGAGCGGCGAGATCGCGACCGGGAAGTCATACAGGATCGTCGGCTGGATCAGGTGATGCTCCGCCACATGCTCAAACATCGCGGCAATCGTCTTGCCCGCCGGCTCCTTCGGATCGTAAGGCATGTGCGGCGTGTGGTGGGCATTCAGCCGCGCAATCAGCTTGCCGACAGGTTCGTGTGTGGCAAAATCTGAAATCTCCGGCTTGGGAGCCGCAGCTTCCGGCCAATACTTGATGATGGCTTCACGCATGGAGAGGCGCTGCCAGTCGGCAAAGTCAAATTCCTTGCCATCAAAGCTGGCCTTGGTTGTGCCGTTCACCTCGCGCGCCACCTGTGCCAGCATGTCTTCTGTAAGCTGCATCATGTCGTGGTAATCAGCGTAAGCCTGGTAAAACTCCAGCATGGTGAACTCAGGGTTGTGCTGCGTGGAGATCCCTTCATTACGGAAGTTACGATTGATCTCATACACTCGCTCCAGCCCGCCCACCACCAGCCGCTTGAGATAAAGCTCCGGGGCAATGCGTAGGTAGAGATCGACATCAAGCGTGTTATGGTGCGTAACAAACGGGCGCGCAGTTGCGCCGCCGGCGATGGGCTGCATCATCGGCGTTTCTACCTCTACATAGCCACGCGCATCCAGAAAGCGCCGGATCGCCTGCACGACCTTGCTGCGCTTTACGAAAACCTCGCGCACCTCCTGGTTCATTACTAGGTCAACATAGCGCTGGCGATAGCGCAGTTCCACATCGCTCAGGCCGTGCCACTTTTCCGGCAGCGGCAGAAAATCCTTGGCCAGGAAGGTGATTTCTTCCACATGAATCGTCAGCTCCCCTGTGCGCGTGCGGAAGAGATATCCGCCCACGCCGATGTGATCGCCGAGATCGAGCAATTTGTACAGCGCGAAACCTTTCTCGCCGACGAAGTCGAGCTTCACATAAATCTGCAGCCGCTGGCCGCCCTGCTGCAAGTGCGCGAAGCCGGCCTTGCCCTGCAAGCGCAGAGAGATGATGCGCCCGGCAGCTTTTACCGTGACGCGCGGGTTCTCCAGTTGCTCAGCCGTTTTCTGGTTGTACTCATCCAGGATTTGCGGGACGGTGTGGGTAGCGGCGAATTTGTGCGGATACGCCTGCTGGCCCAGGGCTTCAATTTCGCGCAACTTCTGCTGCCGCAACTGGTAAACACTCTCTTCAAATGACACTGTTTGGTCTGACCTCGTGGGTATAAACCATTGATTATAAATGAGAGATGCGCCCATGTGGCCCGCCGCCATAGCGCGCCAATCCTGTATCATCTATCATCATTCGGACTATAGGAGGGAATATGTTCAAAGGGTTCCGGCAGTTCATCATGCGTGGCAACGTAATGGACCTGGCTGTAGCGGTCGTGATTGGCGCTGCCTTTGGCGCGGTTGTGGCTTCATTTGTCACCAATATTCTTACTCCACTGATCTCTGCGATTGTGGGCAAACCTGACTTCTCAGCGTTCAATGCGACCATTAACGGCGGGGTCATTTCTTATGGCATCTTTTTGAACGCGCTGATCTCGTTCCTGCTGATCTCGGCAGCGGTCTATTTCTTTATGGTCGCCCCGATGAATGCGTGGAAGGCGCGCGCCGCACGCAATGCCGTTCCCGCCGACCCAACCAGCAAGAAATGTCCGGAGTGCCTGAGCGAAATTCCAATTGCTGCACGCCGGTGTGCATTTTGCACCAGCGTGGTGAGCGCAGCATAAAAAGCGATTTCGAAAGCTGTGGGCCTGCGGCCAACAATCAAGCCGGGACGAGATGGCGATTATCGCCCTGCTGAATGCGAAGGCATCACCACTTGCAGGCAGGTGCCGGACGCGCCTGCGCGTGTGGAGGTCCGGATGCGAACTGATCCGCCGTATTTGCCCACAATTCCGCGCGCAATCCATAGTCCCAGACCGCTGCCCTTCTCTTCTTTGGTGGAGAAGAAGGGCTCAAAGATCAGGTTGAGGTGCTCCCGCGGAATACCTGGGCCATCATCGGCGATGATCAATCTGAATCCGGAGCGGAACCGGGTTCCGAGCGCGCTGCGATTGTAGAGCCGAATCTTTACCATGCTGCGGGCCTGCTCCAAAGTATTTTCCATCAGCACGGCAATCAGTTGCCGCACATCCGTCTCGATCGCGCTGAACTCACAGTGCTCCAGCTCTTTTTCCACTCGAATACCACGGAAACGCGATTCACGGCTGGCCAGCGTGTCTTCCACGACTTCACGTACGTGAATCTGCCGCGCGGGTGCATTGCGGTTATAAAGGCCAATCATCTGACGCGTGATCTTGGTGATCCGGGCAAGAGCGTCCTGGGCCGAATTAAGAAAGTTGGCATTTGCCTGGCCCTTGTGCTGGATAAGGTAAAGGGCATTCGTGAGCGCCGCCAAAGGATTGTTGATTTCATGTGCCAGAGCATGGGCCATGCGCGCGCCAGCAGCATTCAACTCGCTGGCGCTCAACGCCGCTTCCACCTGTTTGAGTTCCGTTACATCGCGGCTGATCCCCACAATGCCGAGCACGTTGCCTTCGGCGTCACGGCAGATGTTCTTTGAGGTGTGCAGATGCCGCAGACGACCGCCGGCAAGGTGCGTCTCTTCATAAACCGCGCCC
>DASRDW010000112.1:0-11556 GCA_035652415.1 Candidatus Angelobacter sp.
CATCGCGCAATCTTGAAGTATGCCGCGGCTTTTAGCGCTTTCTTTGCTCTTCCAATTGCAACTCTCACCCTCAACAAATGGGCCGGGGATATAGCCCTGCACGGCTGGCGAATGATCGGCGTGATGATAGTTGCGGTTGAGGCCGCAGGGCTGGCACTGCTTCTGTTGCTCGCAAGAAAACGGCGGCTTTCAACGTGGACCATGGTTCTCTTCATCTTGCTCCATTGCTGCTTCTGGTATTTTCCGCTGTACCTGAACAGTAGCGGGCAAGGGGCGATCCTGGCTATGCACTTCTTCCGTTTGCGGGCACTGGCAATGCTCTTGCCTGTTTTTGCTCTGGCCATTCTTGGCTGGCTCGCCTACATTACAAAACTCCAGACCGCATCTGAAACTCATTTTGTGAAGCAGCAGAAGAGAGGATTGCGTTTTGCGTTTTCCCTGCTCATCATCGTGGTGGCGTCGCTACCATGGTTGCCTTCTCACGCTTTAATCCATGCCCGCAACCCAAATTCCGTCCGCATCACCCTGTTTCGCCCGGGATGTTTCGGCGGCTGCCCCGACTATCGCGTCGAGATGGATGGGGATGGGACGGTTAGGTATTTCGGCCAGCGATTTGTGCGGGTGCACGGTGAGCAGAAGGCGGCGGTTTCCCAGGCAAACATTCTGTCTTTGGTGGAAACCGCCGACAGGCTGCATTTTTACTCCCTGGAAGATCAGGCGTTTGAAGGATGCTTCGACAGCCCATGGGTCGTGGTATCGCTTTCGATAGACGGGCGCGAAAAGACAGTAAAGAGCGATACGTCCTGCATTGCCAAGCATGGTCCGCAGCCTGAGTTTGTGAACTTTGCGAAACAGATTGACGGTGTCGCCGGCACAGAACAGTGGGTACACTGCGAAACTTATATGTGCCGGTAAGAACGCCAGGGTGCTTGGAAACAGCCATCTTGAATGTTTGTTGCCTGGCTTATTCCCTCTTTTCTGCCTCTTGGAGCATGCTTTTGCTCAGGCTCCGCCTTTTGAAAAGACGGAGCCTGAACGTCGTTTAGTTTGTTGCCGTCACAGGCACGGCAAGGCGCTGACCGCCCTTAGTGGACTCAATGCTGATGGTGCGCGAAGCATCGGGAACAATGTTGGTCCCCTTCAGCGAGAAGTCCCACGCGCCAGCAACGCCCACCGCGATGGTGCCAATGATCGGCCCGGCGAGTGTGGGTCCGTTGTGGATGGTAATTGTGTTACCGGGACCAGGGATCGTGCTGGTACCGCGGATTCTCCAGTCGCCGCGCGTGCGGAACTGGGCTTGAGTCACGTTGAGCGTGTCAGGAGCAACTACGTTCACCGTCACGGTTGCGGGATTGCTGGTTGCTCCGTGACTGTCCTTCACCGTGTATTGGAAGGTGACATTGCCTGAAGTTCCAGCCGCGGGAGTAAAGGTGATGGTGCCGTTGCTGTTGGGAGTTGCCGTGCCCACAACCGGCGGCGCAACAATGGTTACGCTTGCAGCATTGAGCATGTCACCCGCGTCAGGATCTCTGTCATTTGCGAGCACATCGATGACTATCGGCGTTGTGACACTGGCTGAAGCGCTGTCAGGGTTTGCGACCGGCGGATGGTTCACGAACGCAACGGTGAACGAAACTACCGCGACGTTCGACTCCACGCCGCTCGAGTTTGTATTGGCGTAAGTGAAGCTATCCGGGCCGGAGTAGGCCGGCGCAGGCGTGTAATTAGCTGCGCCGTTAGAGTCGATGCTCACAGTACCGTGCGCAGGATTTGCAATGATGTGCGGCGTTACGCCGGTGTTCGGCATGCCATTGCCCAGGATGTTGATGGACGTGGCGATATCTGCGGGCACTTCGCCCACGGAATCATTTTCGGCGCGCGGTGCGTCTGTGTTACGGACAAAAGCGCCGATGGTTACCTTATGCGTGTCACGTCCTCCATGGCTTGAAAGCACGGTGACTTCAGAAGGCGGCACCTCCAGGGATTTGGTGAACTCGCCGTTGGATTCCATGGGCCCGAAACCCAAAACCAGCAGTGTTGGCGGCGAGAGCTGGTCGCCGGACATCGCTTTCACGGTGAGCTTTTGCGAGCCAGGATCATAGGTAGCTGAGCTGATGACCACATCATCCACCAGATCGGCTTCCGTAGTGGTGGTTGGCGAATCCGAACTGTTGGTGATGGTGATGGACGCGGGAACATTCATTGGATCCGGCAGCTCAGGCTGGCCGAAGTAGTGAGTGCCGTCGCGCTTCAGCAGAGTTCCCCGCGCTCCTGCTCCAGTGACAGTAAGCACCGGCGTGGGACGGCCAATGGCTGGAGTGGCCGTTACAAAAACATCGGCCTGCGCGGAACTGGAGTCGCGACGATATGTGGCGCGCGTGACCTGCACAGGGCTGGGGACAGGAGCAAGATGCACACGACCCATCAGCGTGAACTGATCAGACTCTATGGAATCAATTCCCGGGCCACCGATGTTTGGTCCTTCTATGCGGAAGACATTCGTGCCGAAAGGGCTGCCTGTAACAGCGGTCGTCACCAGCGGATCAGCAATAAATGTGTTTCCTCCATTCAGTACCACAAACGGCGATGGCGGCCCACCAGCGCTGGTGGAGGCGCGCAGGAAGTTCGAGATGGAGCCATTCAGCGCCTGGTCAAACTGTCCGGCGACAATCCCGATGTCGCTAGTGAAGTTGATGGACTTGAGCCCAGGCGAGAGATTGGGGAATTCCTCCACGCCGAAAGGATGGATCACGCGGTAAGTTCCGCCGGGTGCAGGAACATCGACGCGAATGCGCAAACGCGCGAAGACCATCTGGTCGCCGGCCACAACGCCGCCATTTGCAAACGCGCCTTCCAGCGCGAGCACCAGCAGTGCGCGTCCACCATTCACATTCATGTTTGAGTTTGCGTTAAAGAAGAAGAACTCGTCCGGGAAATTGCCCAGAAACGAAATGGATGATGAGGGATTGGTGAGCTGTGTGGGATCCACCAGGCAGGTGCCATCGGCAAGCTCAGAGGAGTTGGGCAGGCATGCGTCCAGCACCAGGCCGGACTGGTCCTGATACCACTGGGGGAATCCATTGTTGCGATCGACCGGCCCGACGCGGGCCAGTTGGCTAAATCCATTGCCGGTAAAGACGCAGAGCGTTAATAAGACGGCAAGAACAGTTTTTTTGCGAAACACTTGTATTGCTTTTGGCCAGTTCATTTGAGGGATCTCCTTCGACTGTTGGGCGACACTTTTTCCGGAAGCGCGCAGGTTCGGGCTGGCACAGATGTGCAGCGGTTAATACGACTTACCGTGAGGCAAGGACACGGAATGACGTCAGCTGCTTCAGGGACACGAATTCCTGCTGCCCGGAAGGACAGTGAAGAAATCCTTTGTGTTTTCAGAATCAGCTTGGTCTATGGGTGGGGTAGGACTGGTCTAGCAGCGCAGAGGCGCAATCAGCGGAGCAGGGTCTCCGCGATAGATCGACTGCGTGTTTGACGGGAACAGGGTTATTGTCAAATCAGATCCGGCCGCGTTCGTACTGCTCATGACCGAAGTGCTCTGTAATTGACATTTCCGGCAGGGCATCTCAGCCTTTGCTTCGGACTGCAAGGTGACGACTACCGGCGGGGTGCCGCCGTCGTCATCATCGAAGTCTGCGTTTAGTGATCGCATGTCGGCTGCGCCCGCAAGCAACAGTACCAGCAAAAGAAGCCACCGCCAGTTGTTGCTGGAGATCAGCAGCCATTGTCCGGATTTGAAAATAGTACGATGCACTAAAAACCTGTTCCACTATCGAGTTTGACACAAGAGATTGCGCCACGGAACAAGCTCCGCACATATTTCTTTGCCTAAGCCTAGTGCTAGGTCACAGAAAGTGAAAAGCTTTTCACCCCCCCCCGTTGCCAGTGATGCATGGTTGCAACGTTGGGAAAGCGGGGAATCGGTGAATTCACCGCGGAGACGCGGAGGCGCGGAGAAAATCTGCGAGCCGGTCATACAAGGCTGTTTGGTCGGCAGGCGTGAAGTGGGCGTTAGCTGGACTGGGATTGGGCACTACAAAGAGCTGTGTACTGCCTATTGTTTCTGCCTGCTCGCCTAAAACTGGCCGGATGGCTGCAGATTTGAAGACGAAAGCGTGAAAAGGACGATACGCGGTGAGCCCGTGAAAGCAGGCCACACGCGGAGTGTAGCGACGTAGTTTTTCCAGCAGAACCGGAATCCACTGGGCAAAGTCATCACTGGTGAGTTCTGAGGCATTCGCAGATGGGCGCTTTACGACGTCAGTAAGGCCGATACCGAAGCGCAGCAATTGTGCATCGTGTTCCGGGGTGAGCATGTCAATGCCAAGCTCATGGCGGATGCGCGCGCTCAGCTTGGAGCGGGAGAGTGCCGGCCAGAATCGGCTGGTGTTGCGAGCAAAGTAATGTCCGTGGCTGACGGAATAAAGGCCCGGATTGATGCCGATGAAAACGAGGTCCAGACCGGAACGGAGATAGTCTGGCAGGGTTTCGAAGTCATATTGCTGGGGCATCGGAAAACCCTACCACGGATTAACAGATTGGGATCGGGAGAACTAAACCCGTTTACCACAGAAGGCACAGAGGGGAAAGAATCGGGCGATCATCACGGGCAACATTGCAGAGTGGTGCCCTGACACTTGTCTCGATGTCCCGAAGAACCGAAAAACGGAACAAGGCTATAGGGTTCCCTCACCCGCAAAGCACGTGGGTTCGGGATTGCAGAAAAAACCGAATTAAGGAGAAAGTCAGATGGCTGTTTCTAACGAAGTAGGTTGGTTGAGGCTCTCAATCTTTACGCGCACAATCCTGTGGCCGTCCATTTGCAGGACGGTGTAGCGGCGGCCGTCGTATTCAAAGCGTTCGCCGGCTTTGGGGATTTTGCCCAGTTGGGACATTACAAATCCGGCGAGGGTTTCAAAGCCTTCTTCGCGCGGCAAGACGATCTCATACTGCGTTTCCAAATCGCGGAGGTTGGACCCACCGTCAAGCACTACGGCGCCGGAGGCCAGCGGGATGGCGGTGCGCTGGGCCACGTCAAATTCGTCTTCCAGTTCGCCAACGATCTGCTCAAGCACATCTTCCACGGTAACCAGGCCGCTGACGGAGCCAAACTCATCGACCACGATGGCGAGGTGGCGCTTACGATTTTGAAATTCCAGCAGCAGGTCATCGAGCGTCTTACTTTCCGGAACAAAGAGCACCTCACGCATGATGTGGCGCACCTTCAGCTCGCCGGACTTGCGGGAAAAGAGATCAGCCGAGGAGAGACGCAACTGCATCATGCGGGAAAGGTCTTTGGAATAGAGCAGGCCGACGATGTTTTCTCTTCCCTTCTCCGGATCGAAAACAGGCACCCGCGAGTGCTGCTCGTCCACGACCTTGGCCATGGCTTCTTCCAGCGGCATTTCGGCCGAGAGCGAGAAAATTTTGTGCCGGGGCACCATGATCTCGCGCACGGTGGTATGCCCAAGTTCCAAGGCGTGATGGATCATTTCTTCTTCGGCTTCAGGCAGCAGACCGAGCCGACGGCTGGCGGTAACGATCAGCTTTAGTTCATCCGGAGAATGTGCGCCGCCATCCCGGCGCAATCGCGAACCGAAGCCGCGAAGCACCAGGTTCGCCGACTTGTTCATAAAGACCAGGAACGGATGGGCCAGAGTCATGAAGAAATCCATAGGCCCGGCGACTGCAAGAGCAACCCGCTCTGCGCGTTCTAATGCCAGGGATTTCGGCACCAGTTCGCCGAGAATCACCAGAAGATAAGTAATCAGGATGAAAGAGAGGGTGGCGGCTGTTCCGTGAGCATAGAATTTGGCATAGGGGATGTTGCCCATCCATGGCTCAAGAACCCGGGCGATGGTGCCTTCGCCAACCCAGCCAAGACCAAGGCTGGCCAAGGTTACGCCAAACTGAACGGCGGGGAGAAATTCATCGAGCCGCTGCTGGATTTTGCGGACAGTACGGGCGCCGATGCGGTGCGCCTCGATCAGTTGCTGGATGCGCGTATCGCGCACGCTGACCATGGCGAATTCCGCGGCAACAAAAAAGGCGTTGGCTGCCACGAGCAGCACTACCAGGATGATCCTTAGTAGGACCAAGGTAACCATGAAGTTCTTATGATATACCGCCAGGCCTCAAGCTGAGTACCAGCGAAAGTCCAATGCTTTCAGAGAGTTTTGCTGTCTTTTTCAGGGACGAACGGTCTATATGGTTATCTTAAGAAGAGAATAAGTGCGTTTTCCGGGAACTTCTTTGTTTAACCCAGCGTATTCAACAAAAAATAAGAAGTGTAGGGAGAGGTGGCCGATGCCAAACGGCAAAAAAAAGAGCAGACGGCTCATTTATATACTGGGCAGTTTTGCAGTCATTGTCATTATTGTTGTGGGATTAGTGGCCGCCACCCGCGGCAGCACAAAAATTGATCCTTCAAAACTAGCCAAGGTGGAGCGCGGCGACCTGGCCAAAAGCGTGGTCGCAACGGGCAAAATCGAGCCCATTACCAACGTAGAAGTTAAATCCAAGGCCAGCGGTATTGTGCAGAAGCTGTTGGTGGATTATGGCGATCCGGTAAAAAAAGGGCAGGTATTGGCTGAACTGGATAAAGAACAGATCCTGGCTGAGGTCGATCAGCAAAAAGCTTCTTTGCAGGCGGCGGAAGCTGCTGCTCGCGCCGCCGATGCCGATCTGCAACATGCCAAAGTTGATGCCGAAGGACCGGATATCCCGATGCTGAAGCGCGCTTATGAGCGTGCACAGAGCATGGCCAAAGAAGGTGTGGTTTCGCAATCCACGCTGGACGATGCGCAGAAGAATTATGAAATGGCAGTGAACAAGCAGGAACTTGGTCGCGCCAACGTGGTCTCTGCAAATTCAAAGCTGAAGCAGGCGGAAGCACAGGTAGCGCAAGCCAAGGCGCAGCTTGATGAAAAGCAAAAAGAGTATGAGAACTCTACTATCGTCTCCCCGATTGATGGAGTAGTGCTCTCGCGTGATGTTGAGGTCGGCACGGCAGTCAGCTCCATTCTGATATTGGGCTCTTCCGCGACGCTTGTGATGACGCTGGGCGATATTCACCAGGTTTATGTCAAGGGAAAGGTCGACGAATCTGATATTGGTAAGGTCTTTTTGGGCCAGCCGGCGCGAATCAAAGTTGAATCGTACAAAGACAAAACTTTTTCAGGCAAAGTAACCAAGATTTCGCCCATGGGCGTTGAAAAAGATAACGTCACCACATTTGAAGTTCGCGCCTCCATTGATAACTCGTCCGGCGAATTGAAATCGCAGATGACGGCCAATGCTGAAATTCTGCTGGAAGAACACAAGGGCATTTTGATGGTCCCGGAAGGCGCGCTGATCTATGACAAAGATCGCAAAGCGTCAGTCCAGGTGCCCGATCCAGCCGCAAAAGACGGGCGCAAGAAGGTGGACGTAGCCGTAGGAATTTCTAATGGCTCCAAAACGGAGCTTTTATCCGGCCTGAAAGAGGGCCAGCAGGTGATCCTGCAGTAAATCAAAAAAATCCAAATCGGAGGCCTTTATGAAATCAGCCAAAACTCTGGTCTTCCTCTTCGTAGCGGTAGCACTTTCCGCGCTTCCGCTTAGCGCTGCCACAACCGGTCACTTTGAACGCACGCTGCAGGTGAACGGCCCAGTTGACCTTGAAGTCATGTCAGGCTCAGGTAACATCACCGTCCACGCGGGCGGCAGCGGCTCAGTGAACGTTTCCGCCAAGATCCATGCCAACAACGGCACTTCATGGCTCTTCGGCAGCGGAAACGTGGATGAGCGAATCCATCGCATTGAGCAGAACCCGCCAGTCGTCCAGAACGGCAACTCCATCACCATCGGCAAGATTGAAGACCGCGACCTGACTCGCAATATCTCCATTGATTATGACGTCACCGTTCCAGCGCAGACGCACGTAAATTCGCACTCCGGCTCCGGCGATCTCAGCATCAGCGGCCTGCAATCACCCGCCATAGCCAAGACCGGCTCCGGCAACGTCACTGTGGACCATGTAAGCGCTGAAGTGCGTGCAAGCTCCGGCTCCGGCGATCTAAAAATCTCCACCACTAAGGGCGTGCTTTATTGTGATACCGGCAGCGGCAACATCCATGCCGATGACATCACTGGCGACGTGTTCGCCAATACCGGCAGCGGAAATATTGAAGTTCGCCAGACCGGCGGTGGCAGCGTAAAGGCGGAAACCGGATCGGGTAACGTCAAGTTATATGGCGTAAAAGGCGGTCTGCGTGCCTCTGCCGGCAGTGGTGATATCCATGCTGAAGGCGAGCCTACCAGTGACTGGCAGCTCGGCGCAGGCTCCGGCAACATTACGCTGAGAGTTCCCAACCAGGCTTCTTTCAACATTGATGCCCGTACTTCTTCAGGATCGCTAAAGGTGAACCACCCGGTAACCATGCAGGGCTCGCTCTCGCACAATCACATTCACGGCAAGGTAGGAAACGGCGGCGTATTGCTCGACGTGCATACCGGCTCCGGCGATATTGAGGTTGATTAAGGAATAATCGCCGATTGATTCAGCTTAGACCAAAATTGGGTACTGCCCTGAATAGGCCAGTACCCAAAATTGTCTCAAGCCGCTGTCAGTTTGCAGTTATTCAACAAACTATATGCAGCGACCTGCAGCTTTTCTAAGAATCATCTATATCTGCAGCCTATTGCAGTTATTGTTCACATCCCTTATTGCCAGACTTAACGCCTATAGCTGCCAGTTCTGGCCATGATCCTCTCAAGCAAAGGCAAAAACTATGGCAGCCATCAAAAATTCTGCGATTCTTAACAAGTCTAATCTGCTTCCAACAAAGCTTTAATTCTGCAAACGCATTCTGGCATTGTTCGGCGGCTTACTTTAGTAACGTTGCGACCTGTGTTTAGAGCCATAGGTCCAGCCTATTTCAAGGATTCTGTTTGCGCGCTGCTTCTGCGCGTAAACGGCAGACTCAAAAGTTCCCGCTCCGGGCAATCAGGCTAAGCGGGCTTGGTTGTAAAGGGTGCTGAAGAGTGCAAGGGATTCGTGTGCGCGCAAAGCAGGAAACTCTTTGCGATCTTGCGCAGTTCCCGGCAAAATCTCAGTTTTTCCCATCCACAATCACCTGCCGGCTGTTAGTGCATCACCAGGTCGGCCTCGTTTTCTTGTCGCCACAAATGCAGATGTGGCAGCAAGAGGAGACGTGTGTCCCCAAAGCTTGCCCCGAAGAACAGCATTTTGAAAAGGATGGATTTGCAGCTATGACGTATCTCAGGGGAACTACATACAGAGAGCAGACAACCACGCGGCAAGTTGAGCTGTGGACTGAGCCGGCGGCGTTGCGCACACCATCGCGCACCGGCGTGGCTAGGACTTGGGCATCAGGATTCCTACGCGCAGCGATGGTGACCGTCTTACCTGCAAACGCCATGAAGTTTTTCCGTGAGATGTACGTCAAAGATCGCACGCTTTCGCTTTTAAGCTGGGCGCTGATGGCGGTGATTCCGGTTTTTGCCGCGCTAGCCTTCTTTGCTTCAGGCGCAGGACACGCAATGGCTCCCCTAATCAATCCCTGGATCAAGCCAATCAAATTCTCGCTCTCCTTCTCCACCTTCGCGTCCACCATTAGCGTGTTTTTGCTTGCGCTTGCAATTCCTCAGTGGCAGCTCAGGCTGGCGCGGCGTGCAATCGCCGTAAGCGTGGCGCTGGAGATCTTTAGTCTGGGTGCGCAGGCCTGGCGCAGCGTCTTCGCAGCCGGCAGCCACACATTCACTGATCGCGTTTTTACCCAGATGACCAACAGCATGGTCATGGTCAACACCGCGATCGTCACCTGGATGCTGGTGCTCTTCTTCCTCAGTCGCGTAAAGACTCAAATGGTGGACCGCCCAATGCTCTCTGCCCTGCGTTACAGCATTGTGATTTTTCTTCTGGGCAACGCGATTGGCGGATACATGCTTGCCCGCGGCTCTCACACGGTCAGCGCTTCAGATACTGCCCCGGGCCTTCCTTTTCTTAACTGGAGCATCATCGGCGGTGATCTGAGGATTGCCCACTTCATCGCCATCCATGCCATCCAGATCGTGCCGCTGTTTGCTTACATTCTTTCTCAGATGGCTCCCGTACCGACGCACAAGCACCGCAAACTTGCTATCGCGATTGTGGCCTTGGCCGTGGCCGCCGCAGTAGGCGGAACATTTGTGCAGGCCGCGCTGGGACATCCGCTGGTTCCCTGGGCGCGCTGAGGGGCGGAAATTATTTCAAGAAAAAAACGCTCAAAGTTGTAGATATCCTAATCCCGAATGGCTGATCCAGGGTGGCCACTCCCTGTCCCGAACCAAAAGAGAATGCCTATTGAAGTTTGAAATTTGAGGTTCTTAAGTGATTGATATTGAATTCTTTGTGCGCCGCCGGCTGCAGTCTATTGTTCTTTATTGAAGTTGGAGGCTTTCGCCGCCTCAAATTCATCTACATTTTGTCTTTACTTTGGGGTTTTACGCCGAAAATTCGGTTGAAGCAAGATCATGGGTTCACCTCAGAAACTAAATTTCGGCGATGTTTTTGATGTGTACATCCCCACCCTTTTGCAAAGAAGCGCAAAAGGGTGGGAATTTTTGGTGAAGAGAACTACTCGTTGATCGCCGGATATTTTTTGAACTGGCGCGGGATGGCGAAGCCGATTTCCTGGGCCATCCACTTTGGTTCGCCACTGCCCTGGCACATGCCCCAGAGCGTCATCGGCTCGTTACCGTAGCGGACCATTCCGCTATGGCGGGCTTTGTCTTTATCAAGTTCCGGGTTAGGATCGGCGAAGCCCAAAGAGTGGCGAATCATGTCCACCTCCTCCGGCTTCCCGGTCATAAAGCTCCAGTATTTGTCATTAATACTGTGCATCTGCGCATATTCCTTGAGCTTGCCGGTCGTATCCACTTCCGGCTTCACCGTAATGGAATAGAAAAAGATCTCGTGATTGATTTGCTCGCGCAGGATTCTCTGCACGTGCTTCAGGTTCGCTGTGATGGTGGGACAGACGCCCTGGCAATCCGCATACATAAAGTTAACGACGACGATTTTGTCCTTCAGCATGTCGTCATAAAACTTCATCTTTTTGCCGCTCTGGCTCACCAGTTCGAAATTGGGGAAGTAACGCCGCCGCATCAGTTCCCGGCCTGAGACGCGTGGCGCGAACTTGTGGGCAGGCGCTGGTGCAGCGGGTGTTTCATCGCCGAACGACAGGGCGCCGATAAATGGCGCGGCGGCAAATCCGGCGAACAACTTTCTTCTGCTGACTTCAGACATTTTGAAACTCCTTTTCAATCGTTGTTGCGGGGCAGCAGCACCCTTGCCGCATGCTGCTGCCGGCCGGGATTACGGATTTGTCTTGGTGTCGCCGGTTGTGCCAATGTCCCAACGCAACATCATGGCGTGGTCTTCGTGAATCACGTTGTGGCAGTGCATCACGTAGCGGCCAAGCCAATCACGGAAACGCATGCGAATCGTGGCATTAGCTTTCGGCACCAGGCGGACAGTATCCTTACGCGCCAGGTTTA
>DASRDW010000113.1:0-11554 GCA_035652415.1 Candidatus Angelobacter sp.
CGATCACGCGGTTCGGAGGCACGCCGAGAATTTCTTCTACCTTACCTGCGTCACAGATCAAGTTATCTTTCGGCGGATTCAGCACCTGCACGCGGTCGTTCACCAGTTGCAGCATGTCCTTGTCACTGGAGACGACAAACACTTCAAAAGATTGCGCCGCCGCTTTGCGCGCCAGCGTGCCAATCACATCGTCGGCTTCAAAGCCCTTTTGCTCCAGGATCGGGATTCGATACGCCTCCAGCGCGCGCCGTATGTAGGGCACCTGCTGCGCCAGGTCCGGCGGCATTTCTTTGCGCTGCGCTTTGTAGCCGTGGTACTCCACTTCTTTAAACGTTTGGGTCTTGATGTCAAACTTGCGGACCGAAGTCACAGCCTTGGCCTGCTCATCGCGGAAAGTCGGCCCAGCCACGTCAAACACGGCTGCCAGGTATTCCGGATTGAAGTCCGCCCGCAGCTTGCGCAGCATGTTCACAAAAACATAAGTGGCCGCCGTGGGAACGCCCTTCTTGGTGGACATGGGCCGTTGCCGCGCCATGGCGTGATAGGCGCGAAAGATGAAGGACATTGAGTCCATAAGAAAGACTCGACCCTTCTGCGCGGGTTTGGGATTGGTAGCCAAACTAAGATTCTATCCTCTTAATGAGTTTCGGTCAGTCGCTGTGGAGCTTTTGGTTTCTGTGCGCGCTCTGAGATTGAGATTTTTTTGTTTTTCAATTTCGGTAATCCGTGCGCTCATTCTTTTCCGATCCGCACAAAATTCGCGTTCATCCGGTAAGGTCTTTGGTTTTTCAATTACTAAATTACCAACTTACCCAATTACCAAATCCCTTCCTGCTAGACTGATGCGATGGAAGCCCACGACTCAGTCAATGCCATGGCAGGCGCCTATGCGGACCAGGCGGTTACACTCGCTCATGAGTTCAAGGCCACGCTTGACTACAGCGAGAACTCCGTGATGGAACTGGAGACCATTGTGGGCCAGCTTGCCCTGGACCTGCCGCCCAACGGCGCACCTGGCGATGAATTGACTGAGATGTGCAAGCTGTGGGGCAGCTACTTTGGAGAAGTAGTGCGCCGGCGCTTTGGTGGTGACTGGAGCATTGAAACTTATCCAGGAAAACAATTCGCCACGCTTACCTTGACCGTGGCCGGGACCAAGCTTTTTCCTTCCATGAAGGTCCACCGACGTCTTACTGCTGGCGAAGGCGACAATTTGTGGTCATTTTACAAAATGGTGAAAGCGAAGCTGGAAGCAATGCCGGGCGGGAAGGTTCAGTGAAGCATTTGGTAATTGGGTAATTTGGTAATTGGAGAAATTGACGAAGCAGAATTCTGCGGATGGGTTTCATTTACCAAATTACCAAATTACTAAATTACCCAATAAATTTAGCTTTCCGTTTCTCCACAAACGCCCTGATCCCTTCTTTTCCATCCGCTGTTCTGCCTGCTTCAGCAATGGCGCGGCTCTCCCATTCCATCTGCGTCTCCAGTGACTGGTTCCAGCCGCTGTGCAGCAGACGCTTGGCTGCGCCAAATGCGCCGGTCGGGCCTTGGGCCAGAGACCGCGCCAACTCTTCTGCGCGCTCTGTCAATTTGTCCACTGCAATGACCTCTGTTACCAATCCCCACTCGCAAGCTTCGCGCGCAGAGAGCACACGATTGGTCAGCGTAAGCTCCATGGCTCGCTTAAGGCCGACCAATCGCGGCAGAAAATAACTTGAGCCTCCGTCGGGCGCCATGCCGATCTTGGTATAAGCCATCAGGAAGGTGGCTGAGTCGGCAGCCAACACCAGATCGCATGAGATTGCCAGGCTGAATCCTCCGCCTGCGGCTGCGCCTTGCACGGCGGCAATTACCGGCGCGTCCATCCGCGCAAACCGTGAAACCGCCAGGTGAAGATACGACGTGACCTCGCGCAGATAGCTCTCAAGCTCCGCTTGCGCGGCAAAGACCTTTACATCGCCGCCAAAGCAGAAGTCATTTCCGGCGCCGCGCAGCAGCACGGCCCGCACACGTTTGTCTCGCTCGCACTCCAGAGCGACAGCCATCAATTCCTTCGCCATCCTAAGGTCAATGGAGTTTCCGGCATGAGGCCGGTTCAGCGTGACGTAACCAACATTGTCACGAACTTCAAACAGCACTGGTTCTTCGCTAGACATTCCCGAACTCCAAAGCAATGGATTCAATCCGCGAGCCTCGCGTTTATTCGCGGCCAATTCTGATCTGCGCCACAGCGCAAATCTGCAGCAAAAATTATTTCTCCAACCACTTTGCCGGAGGCAGTTCTTCTTTTAACTGCACGCCGCTGATCTTGCGCAGCATCATCTGGCTTGCCAAATCTACAATCCTGCCGGCAGCGGCTTCTGCCGTTACGCCGCGCCCATGGATATTTGAGATCAGGTTGCGCTGCGAATCATTGTGGCCTGCATCCGGCTGAAAGGCCATGTAAGCAGAAAGACTCTCCGCCGTCGCCAGCCCAGGGCGCTCTCCAATCAGGAGCACAACAACTTTCGGGCGCAGCAATTCGCCTACGGTATTCATCACGCCCACCCGGCAATAACGGACAGCAAATGCCTGCCCCAGCCGCCAGCCTTTTGCCTGCGCCTGTTCTGCGATCAGAGGCAGCAATCGCGGGACCTGCGTCTGAACCGCCGTAACTGAAAGCCCATCGCCAATCACAATCTGTAGGTCAGGCTCCGGCGAGCAGCGCTGCAATACCAGATCGCGCCCTGCCTGACTAAGCTGTCTGCCCAGGTCAGGCCGAAGAAGATATTCATCCTTGTTCGCTGCCAGGGTTGAGACCGCAAACAGCTTCCACCGCTGTACAAACTCCGCTCCCAGATCACGCTCCAGATCAAACTCTGTGCGCACGGCATCCCGCGCAGCAGCGTGGGCTTCACGCAGCTCAAGCTGGATTCGGGTTTTGTAAGCTGCGCCTGCGCGGTCCACCAGCACCCGCGCCGGTGTGCGCGCCCGGATTTTCTCTATCAGCTCAGGCCAGCCTGCGGATTTAAGGATGTTTTCTGCCATGGAACGCTGACGCATTTGATCTGGTACTGCTCAGCCTACCAGCTTGCCTCTTGATCAGGATATTTATCTGAATTCCATTGGTAGCACGCTACAATAAAGCTGCTCAGGAGCGATTCTTCCATTCCAGCCTTGGTTGACCCATCTGCAACTCACGCCGTTTGCAACAGACACGAGCCATCAGTAAAGCCCTTTCGGCATCGCGGTTCATTCTTGCGCGATTGCCTCGGATTCCTGGTGGCGGTCTTCACGTTATCTTTGCTTTCCTGCGGTAAAAAGCCCGCTGAGTCTCCAGACCATCCCCGCCTCACCGCTGGGGTAAAGATGGTGGATGTAACTTTCCATTCCAACGCGCTTAATCGCCAGATGCCATACCGCGTGATTCTTCCGGCAGACATGCCATCAGGCCACAGATTTTCGGCGTTGTATCTGCTGCATGGCGGTGGTGGCGGCAGCTTTCGTGATTGGTCAAACTACTCTGACGTGGCCGGCTACGCTGAAGGCATGATTCTGATTATGCCGGAAGGGAATGAATCGTACTATATGAATTCTGCTGACCATCCGGAAGACCGCTATGAAGACTACATTGTGCATGATTTGATTGCCGACGTTGAGAGCCGGTTTCCCGTGGCGAGAGACCGATCAAGCCGCGCCATTGCAGGCGTCTCCATGGGCGGATTTGGCGCAGTTACGTTGGCCCTGAAGCACCCTGATTTATTCATGTTTGCCGGAGGCCTCAGCTCAGCGCTTGACGTTCCCACTCGTCCATTCTCTGCCAAGCGGATTGGCCAATGGCGGCACCATAGATCGATTTTTGGTCCCTGGAAGGGCCAGCATCAGCAGGAAAATGATCCGTTTGTTTTGGCAAGGTCTGCCGATCCTGGGAAAATGCCGTACTTTTTTCTCACCTGCGGCGATCAGGAAGGCCTGCTCCCAGCCAACCGGAAATTTGCCGCTCTTCTGCACGAGCGCAACTTCAGGTATGAATTCCACACAGGCCATGGCGGGCACGATTGGAACCAATGGAACGGCCATGTTCGCGCACTGATGTATAGCCTCTTTCTTCGTTTGCCTGGGCAAATGTGATTTCACACCGTCGGGCGCGATTGGAACCAATGAAACAGCTATGTTCCCGTGCTTATCGAGAGCCTCACGCATCATCTTGCTGTGAAGTAGCGCGACTGCGTTTCGTCCCTTGCCCTTGCCTGACAATAGGTGTCCAATAAGAAAGTTGAGCAAGGAGGTCCAGCCTTGAACCGCAGAGAATTCTTGAAAGATGCCTCAACCACCGTGGGAGCAGCGCTGATATACGGCGGTCACTTCACGTTGTCACTCAAAATTCTGTTGGCTTTGCCGCCAAGTATGTGCCCGGCAACCCTTATAACTTTATGCGTGAGCTGCATTCCTCTCCGGACCAGCGCCGCATGATTGCCGAGATCAATACCGCGTATAAACCCGACCTGATTGTGCTGGATGGCGTGCAGGCGTTTACCAACGGCGGTCCTGATCAGGGCAAGATGGTGCAGTCAAATGTGATACTGGCCGGCACGGATCGCGTGGCCATTGATGCTGTTGGCGTCGCTTTGCTGCGCCACTTTGGCACCACGCCAGAGGTAAGCCAGGGCGCGATTTTTGATCAGGAGCAGATTGCCCGCGCCGTGCAGTTGAAGATTGGCGTGACCAGCCCCAAACAAATTGAGCTGGTAACCGGCGATAAAGAAAGCGCGGAATATGCGAAGCAAATTCGCGACGTGCTGGATGGCGGCCAGGCCTAAGTTGAAGGCGTAGCGATGAGGGCGAGCCCGACCACGCGGCGAGCCCGGTGCCAGAGGGCGGCGAATTTCAAACTCATACAACTTTGTTGCAGCGGTTTAAAGCGAAGCGACAGAAATTAAAGTTTTAGTCGGCGCACTTAATCATCAGCTTGCCGAAGTTTTCACCGCTGAAGAGTTTCAACAGGGTTTCAGGAAAAGTCTGGAGCCCTTCCACAATGTCTTCCTTCGTCTTCAGCTTTCCCTGGGCGCGCCAGGTGGCCAGCTCGCGCATACCTTCGCCATAGCGCGTAGCAAAGTTAAATACGATAAACCCTTCCATCCGCGCGCTGTTAACCAGCAAAGAAAGATAGTTGGCCGGGCCTTTAATCTCGGAAGTGGAGTTGTACTGCGAAATCGCGCCGCAAAGCACTACACGCGCACCACGCGCAAGCAGGGCCAGGGCAGCGTCAAGGATTTCGCCGCCAACGTTGTCAAAATACACGTTAATGCCTTTGGGGCAATGGCGGTGCAGTGCTTCCAAAACATTTTCTGACTTGTAGTCGATGCAGGCATCAAACCCAAGTTCACGCACCGCGTAGTTGCACTTGTCTGGCCCGCCGGCAATGCCAATGGCGCGGCAACCTTTGATCTTGGCGATCTGGCCCACGACCATTCCGGTAGCGCCCGCGGCGCCGGAGACTACTACGGTATCGCCCGCCACCGGCTTGCCAATTTCAAGCAGGCCAAAATACGCGGTCAGGCCGGTAATTCCCAATCCGCCCAGATACACAGGCAGCGGCGCCAGGTTCGGATCGATCTTGATAATTCCGCTTCCGTCCGACATGGCATACTCCTGCATGCCCAACATGCCAAAGACGTGTTCGCCGGTTTTGAAGTTAGGATTTTGCGAAGCCACTACGCGACCCACTGCACCGGCGCGCATTACGTCTCCGATCTTGACCGGCTCAATATAAGAGCGGCCTTCATTCATCCAGCCGCGCATCGCCGGATCAACTGAGATATATAGGTTCTTGACGACGAATTGTCCCGGGCCGGGATCGCGCGCTGGTTCTTCTGTGTAATTCCAGTCACTGCGTTTAGGCAGGCCCTTGGGTCGGGCAGCAAGGCGGAACTGATGATTGACTATGTTCATAGCCTGAAATTGTAAATTCAAAATTTCAAATTTTGAAACTGAGCGCCGCTCAGATGAGTGGCTGGAGTCCTGCAGCCAGTTGTTTGCGCGTGCCGCTATCGATTTGTGCAGGCTCGTTGGCTTCGAATATCCCCATCTGCTGCAACCACTCCAGAAACTCCGGCGCCGGACGCAAGTTGAACAGGCGGCGCATGGCCAGCGCATCATGAAAGCTGGTGGATTGGTAGTTGAGCATCACATCGTCAGCGCAGGGCACGCCCATAAAATAGTTGCAGCCGGCAGCGGTTAGCAGCACCAGCAAATTGTCAGCTGAGTTCTGGTCGGCTGCGGCATGATTGGTATAGCAGACATCACAACCCATGGGCAGGCCGAGCAGCTTGCCCATGAAATGGTCTTCCAGCCCGGCGCGAATGATCTGCCGCTCGTCATAAAGATATTCCGGCCCAATAAATCCCACCACACTATTAACCAGGAACGGCTCAAACATGCGGGCCACACCGTAAGCCCGCGCTTCCAGCGTCAACTGATCCACGCCATGATGCGCATCGGCAGAAAGAGCGCTGCCCTGGCCAGTTTCAAAGTACATGCAATTAGCAACTGGCAATTGGCGGTTAGCGTGTGGCTCTTGGCCTTTGGCTGTTGGCTTTTGGCCTGAGTGATCCATGGATGGGCCGGCAGATTCTGATTTGCCGATCGCCCGATTTCCCGATGATCCGATGGTCCGATCCCGGTGGTACTCAAGCGCACGCTCTCGTCCTTCTTTCAACATGCTCAACGTGATCCCAAAGCTCTCATTCGCTTTCTGCGTACCCGCCACGGATTGAAACAGCAGATCAATGGGCGCGCCTCTCTCCATCGCGGCGAGTTGTGTAGAGATATGCGCCAGGCAGCACGCCTGCGTCGGAATCTTGTAGGCGTCGATCAGCCGATTCAGCGCGTGCAGAATCGCGCTGACGGTCTCAACAGAGTCGGTGGCAGGGTTTACGCCGATCACCGCATCGCCACAGCCATAAAGCAGACCATCAAAGGCGGCTAACAGGATTCCGGCAACGTCATCGGCCGGATGGTTGGGTTGCAATCTGATGCCCAGCACGCCGCGTTCGCCCATGGTGTTGCGGCAGCGCGTGATCACGCGCACCTTGGCTGCGGCCAGCACCAGGTCTTTGTTGCTCATCAATTTCGCTACAGCAGCAGCAATTTCCGGAGTAATGGCCCAGTGCAGGCGTTTCAAGTCAGACTCAATTGTCTCGTCGCGCAGGATGAACTCGCGCAACTCGCCCACGGTCATGCTGCTGATAGTTTTGAACCCCGCCTGGTCGTGGGTTTCCAGAATAAGCCGGGTTACGTCGTCTTCTTCAGGAGGAATCAGCGGGTTTTCGACAATTTCCCGCAACGTCACATCGGCCAGCGCATGCTTGGCCGCGACACGTTCCTGCTCAGATCGGGCCGCGATGCCGGCCAACTGGTCGCCGGATTTCTCTTCATTGGCCTTGGCGAAGAGCTCGCGGAGGGTGTCAAACTTGAAAGCTGTTTGCATTTCAATCGATCCGCCAATGATTGTCGCATGCTTGCACCGGACAAACTTAAGTCAATGCGGATATTGAATCCGAGTTCCTCTGACCGCGAAGCCCGCATCGCCAGAAAGCAAAACCCGCAACCTGCGAAAGCATTGCGGGCAAAGCTGGGTTTTGGGTTGGTTCAAGCCGCTTTTTGTTTATCGCGAAGGTCGCGAACATAGTCATGCGCGGCAAAGACGCTCTGCGCCTGCTGTTGCAGCAAGCCGCGGACATCCGCCGGCAAGTCTTCTTTCAATACTTTTTCATACGCGTGCTTGGCCCTGTCCTCACCTTGTTCCACGCTATTCAGAATGGCTTGGTCTCCCATGCCCAGATCAGCCTTGGCCTCAAACCACAGGCGGTGCAGAGCTGCGGCAACGCTGCCGGAGGTGTCAGGTTTCTGGCCCAACCCTTTGGCAACCTCTCTGAGCTCCTGCACAAAACGGGCGCGATCAAGGCTTTGCATTTGGAAATAGGACTTCAAATTGGGATCGGTTACGATTCCCGCAGCGTGCGTGTATCCGGTCTCTCCGTCCTTGCAGACTTCAATCAACTCGTCCAGAACATCGAGAATTTTTTCATTGTTGGCCATCTGTACGTCCCCCTCTGATGGAATGATTCAAAGAGATAAGACGTGCCGCGCAATGTGAGAGATGGCTTAAAACGAGCGCTGCCGGATATGTGAAATTGGATGCGATACACAAACTTGGATCGTGGGTTTTAAAAACGCAGTTCGCCCAGTAAGCTTGGGTGTCAAATTACTCTACGCTGTTTTCGCCTCTGCCGCTTTGCGCGCCTCGGCGGAGTCGTAGCTTTCGCCATAGATCGCAGGCACTTTCGCGCCCATGGGCCGCAAGTAAGTTGAGAGCTGGCCGCGATGGTGAATGGAGTGGCTCAACGCCAACCGCAAAAATGCTACAGCCGGAAGCTGCAGCACTCCGCGAAAGTCGATCGTTTTGGCCAGCTGCTCGCCAGAGATGTTCTTCAAGCGGCTGAAGACCGTCTGGAACATCTCGCCGTACCAGGCGGCGATATCGGCAGAATTGCGCACGGAATCGGGCCGGTTAATCGGGGCAAAATTAAACTCTCCGTTGAGGATTCCTTCAAAGAAGCGCTTTTCAGCGGCCACAATGTGCCAGGCGAGTTCGAGAGCGGACTTTGCGACTGGTTCCGGACGATAGTCGCCTTTGTCCAACGGGATAGCTTCAATAACCCTTCTCGTCATGGGATGCTCATTCTGCAAGGCGTGCAGAAAGATCGTCTGGAAGATCAAACTGGCCTGCTCTGGCTGTAAGGACTGGCTCATGATTAGCACCTGCGGAAGGGAAGGATTCCCGGAATCAGTATACAAAAAAGCTATCGGCCATCAGCACTCAGCTGATTTTTTTCTATCATCCCGAGCAGAGCGAGGGATCCCTATTGCAAGAAAGAATTTAAAGGTTAGGCAATGACAATCGCATTGCTTCATGATTTAGGTTTGCATCTATTCTGACCGACCCGACAACGTGGCAATAGCGATCACTCCGCTTCGCAAGCTCAGCGTCGGGACTTTGGAAAAAGCTTGCTACAGCAGAATCTCCATCCCCTCAGAAGCTGCGCGCACTTTGGGATAGTATTCGCGCGCTTGCGTTACTACAGCGTCAATGCAAGCGTCAGTATGGTCAGGATCGTGATGATACAGAATTAATTCTTTGGCGCCGCTTTCCATCACCACATTCACGGCCTCACGCCAGTGGCTGTGTCCCCAGCCTTGCTTGTGCGCTCTGTATTCTTCGGGGAGATACTGTGCGTCATAAATCAAGACGTCAGCGCCTTCCGCCAGCTTGCGCAGATTTTTATCGAAGACAGGATCGCCAGGCTCATTGTCTGTGGCATAAACCAGGACCTTTCCCTTGGCTTCAAGCCGGAAGCCAAGACAGCCCTGCGGATGGTTGAGCCACATCGATTGGATTGAGACATCGTCCAGCTCAAGCCTGCCTTCATCGATATTAGAAAACTGGCGGTGTGCCGCCATCTCATTCATGTTCACGGGGAAATAGGGCGCTGACATTTGCTCTTCCACGGCCCGTTGCAATCCATGTGTCCGGCTGGATGAATGAAAGATGAAAGAACTCTCCCGGCTGCCATAGAGCGGGCTGAAAAACGGAATACCCTGAATGTGGTCCCAGTGGAAGTGAGAAAGAAAAATGTGAGCGCAGATGGGGTTGCCGTTGTTTTCCTGCGAGAGTTGCTTGCCCAGGTTGCGGAACCCTGTGCCGCAGTCAAAGACGTAGAGGCTCCCGTTGAGACGCACCTCAACACAGGAGGTATTGCCGCCATAGCGCAGATTTTCTGACTGAGGGGTCGGCGTTGAGCCGCGGACACCCCAGAATCTGACAAGCATTCGTATTCACCTGTGGCGTCCTAAATTGGTCCAAAAACGCCATGTGATCCCTTACCGCAAGATTCAAGGGGGTAAAACAAGCTTGCGGGAAGTACTGGTTACTCTTACGTTTAGCAAGAAGTATAGTCCAACTTGCGGCTTTCACGGACAATCGAATGTGTACTTTTGGTGAACATCCGGTACGTGTACGTTCGTTTCCTTTACGATTTATGGCCGTAGGAATCAATTAAGATAAAAGTCCATGCAGTTTCCTGATTACAGGGAATTTTCCCGGCTGGCGAAACAATCAACGCTGGTTCCAGTGGCCAAAACCGTTGCGGCAGACCTGCGCACGCCGGTTTCGGCTTTTTTGAGCATTGCCGCGCAGGAGCCTCGCGCCTTCCTGCTGGAATCCGTGGAAGGCGGAGAAAAAATCGGCCGTTATACATTTCTTGGCGCGAGGCCATACATGGTGTTGCGCGCTCGCGGCCGGCAAATCTTCCTGGAGCACGACGGCAAAAAGCAGCAGATGGAAGGCAGCGTTTTCCAGGTGGTCGATCGCTTATTACGCGAGCATACGCCTGCCCACGTTCCCGGATTGCCGCCATTTACCGCCGGTGCAGTTGGTTTCTTCGCTCATGATGCCGTCCGCCAGTTGGAAAAGCTCCCAGAGATCGGCAAAGACGATCTAAAACTCGCAGACTGCACGCTGATGTTCTTTAACCGCCTGCTGGCTTTTGACCACGTTCGCCATGAGATCTTCATCATCGCCACCGCCGATGTCCGCCGGCAATCGCCACGCCAGGCTTATGACCAGGCAGTGCGCGATATTGCGCGAATCGAAAAGCAGCTTTCGGCCCCGCTGCCTAAAAAATATCTGCAGCCGCCCGAAGCACAGAAGGGCAAGCTGAAGGTCAATATTTCCGTCAGCAAAAAGCATTTTCTTAGCACAGTGGAGAAGATCAAGGACTACATCATGGCCGGCGACGTCTTTCAGGCCGTGCCATCACTGCGCCTGGAACTTGAGCCGGGAGTTCCGCCGTTCAATGCGTATCGCGCTCTGCGCCGCGTGAATCCTTCGCCGTACATGTATTTTCTCCGCATGGACGATCTCACCGTCCTTGGCTCTTCTCCGGAGATGCTGGTGCGCGTCACCGGCCGCAAGCTGGAATACCGGCCTATCGCCGGCACCCGCAAGCGCGGCAAGGATGAAGCCGAAGACCAAAAGCTTGAGCATGAGCTTCGCCACGACGAAAAAGAGCGCGCCGAACACGTAATGCTGGTCGATCTTGGCCGCAATGACGTGGGCCGCGTCAGCGAGTTCGGCTCCGTCAAAGTCCGCGACCTGATGTTCGTGGAGCGCTACTCGCACGTCATGCACCTGGTCTCAGCCGTGGAAGGAACGCTGCGCCAGGACCTAAGCCCCGTGGATGCCCTTGCCGCCTGCTTTCCCGCCGGCACTCTCACCGGCGCGCCCAAAGTGCGGGCCATGGAGATCATTGAAGAGGTTGAGCCGGTGCGCCGCGGTATCTACGGCGGCTCCGTTCTCTACGCCGATTTCGCCGGCAATCTCGATTCCTGCATCGCCATCCGCACCATGCTGGTGAAAGGCAAGAAGGCTTACGTCCAGGCCGGAGCGGGCATCGTGGCCGACTCAGTCCCCGAGAGCGAGTATCAGGAATGCCTGAACAAAACCCAGGCG
>DASRDW010000114.1:0-37159 GCA_035652415.1 Candidatus Angelobacter sp.
CGCCTCCTCGTACTTTTTTGTGTATTCCTGAACGGTCTTTTTCTCCCGCGCGGCGTTGCGGATGATCTTGTCATCCACGTCAGTAATATTCATTACGTGCTGCAGCTTGAAGCCGCTCTGGCGCAGATAGCGCCGCAGAATATCGACCGCTACAAACGTGCGGAAATTGCCGATATGGCCGTAGTCATACACCGTGGGGCCGCAGGCATACATGCGAACGGTGTTGTCCCGTTCAGGGGCGAATTCTTCCATCTTGCCGGAAAGCGTGTTGTAAAGGCGTAAAGGCAAATGGAGATTGTAACAAAATGAGGCGGCCCGATTCGCTCGAAAGCAGCCGCCTCATGCCACAATAATTGTTTTACTTACCGCCCCCTCACTGCAACAGCGCTCGAGTCTGTTGCCACTTGTCAATCAGGTTCTGCTTCTGAGCGAGCACACGCTTTGGGTTCGGAATAATGTCAGCAACCTGCTTCGGAGCATCGCTAATCATCTGCTGCAACTCCGGCAGCGTTCCCGGATTACTGAGCAGCTTCAGGTAAGCTACCTCAATCTTGTCGCGTGCTGCATTGGCTTGAGGATCGTGCGTGGGAAGAATCTCCAGCTCTCGTTTCATTGCTGAGTGCCAGTCCAGACCGTCTGGTCCAAGCTGCTCGATGGACTTCAGCAGCACCGCCCGCTGTGCCGCAGACAGTCCCGCCACATGCTGAAAACCTGCCACAGCTTGCAGGTGTGCGACGATCAGCGACTGAGCAACGACGGTTGCAAACAGCGTTCCGCCATTGGCAACATCGTGAGAGAAGCGCAAACCCGCCTGCAGCGCGCGCACCGCTGCATCTTTGTCACCCGTAGTAAGTAAGTGAAGCGCATAGAATACATTCAACCGGCCAAGAAAGGCTGCTTTGCGCGCGTAATCCACCGGTGCTTCAGACCCCATTTGCAACTCCAGACCCCAGTCGCAATATGGGAGCGCGGTTCCGCGCGCCATCGTCTCCAGCGCAGGTTTGTTCTTCTCCACAATGTCCTTGTATTTCAAATCATCGTACGGAACGGTGCCGTCCAGGATGGCATGGGCCTCCTTCGCCTGTTGCTCGGTGATTCCAGTGTCCTGCATCTGAGCGAAGGCTGACCAGTATCGCAAGGCTGCATTGTCACTGGCTTTCTGGCTCTGCTGTGCTGTCGCGCTGCTGCTTGCTATTGCGACGCCCAGAATGATCGTTGCTGTCATTCGTAGTGCGTTCATTGGTTTACTTCCTCCTTGCTGAGCAGAGCCAGCGCGCTGTACCTGCCCGCTGAAATTGGTTTGGATTCAGGCCGGAAGGCCATGTCGTCCACCGCAGCCTTGAATGACGGAGCGTTAGCTAGGAGGGCGTCGGCGCGCCCGATCGTGAGCGGCTGCGGATTGTTAAACTCCTCCACGGGTGGCATGCTCGGTCCGGTTTCTTTTACCGGAAGAGCATGCCTGTGGAGGAGCGCTGACATCATGAGAGCAATCACAATCGCTGCTGCTACCGCTGCCCACGCCGCAAAACCCACTGGCCTCCGTCGAGCCTTGACCTGTTCCTTGGCCAGCAGTGGCTCCGGCGACACTGGCTGAAACTGTTTCAGATATTTTTCAAATTGCTCGTCATCGCGGATCGGCACAGGGATTCTCCTTGGCGCACATTGATTCACGCAGCTTAGAGAGCGCGTAGCGGTAGCGTGAGGCTGCTGTATTGGCACTGATATCTAAGAGGTCTGCGATTTGGGCAAATGTAAGCTCACCCCAAATATGTAGTACCGTGACCTGTCGCTGATCGTCAGGTAGCTCTGCCAGTGCGTGACGAAGGCTTGCTTCTTCAGCGTAGTCGCGTAACGGCGGCTCAAACCACGCGAGTTCCTCATTTGCCAGCTCAATATTCCGTCCGCGGACCCGAACGTCATTCAAGGCGGCGTTGCGCACGCACGCAAATAGGTACGCTTTCACATCCGTTGCTTGCCGCAGCTTCTCATCTTCCAGCAGCTTTAGGAACACCTGGTGGATCGCGTCTTGCGCCCGGCTTTGCTCGCCCGTAATCGCCTTGGCAAATAGCAACAGCGCCGGGCCATGCTGGCGGTATAGCCGCTCAATTTCCATGATGCTGGTGTTCCTGGATTGCAAGATCTCCGCCTTCACCAGTAAGACAAACCAGCCGAGCAGGTTCGTCTGTTTTTTCTCAAATTATTTTCGCAGGTAAGTCTGGCAGATTGAGTATTTGGGCAGGACGAGAGGATTAAAAAAGCCGTCGAGATAGAAGGCAGTGTCAGGCCGACTTTTTCGTCGGGCCATTGATAGCATTTTGACTGAGAGCTTTACAGCCCGAAAACTTTTACGCTTTCAACTCCAGCGGCTTGGCCATCAGCGGCAGCCCGCGCAGTCTGATGGCGGTTGCACTGAAGATTGCATTCGCCGTAGCCGGAGCGATCCCCATGATCGGCGTCTCTCCTGCACCAGCAGGCGGAATATCTTTGCGGTCAACCAACTCTACCTCGATCTTCGGCAAGTCGCGGAAGCGGGGCACATGATAATCCCGGAAGCGCCCATTCAACACCTTGCCGTCGGCAAAATGTATGGCTTCAACCAAAGCTCCGCCAATCCCCTGAGTAATTGCGCCTTCAATCTGGTTCCGCAGGCCGTTGGGATTTACCACCGCGCCGCAATCAAACGCTTGCGCAACACGCACAATGCGCACCTGTCCGTGCGCCCGATCAATGGCAACCTCGGCGCATGTGGCAAAGTATCCGTTCTTTTCAAAGCCGCCGCCGATGCCAAAGCCGAGTTCCGGCGTGGCTTTCTGCTTGCTCCAGCCAAAGCGCTGTGCTGCAGCTTCAAATACGGCGCGCAGCCGCGGATCGGTGATGTTTTTCAAACGAAATTGCAGTGGATCAATACCGGCCAGGTGTGCCAGCTCATCCATGTGGCTCTCACGCGCAAAGTGATTGGCTGTGGCTGCCAGACCGCGGTACGATCCCTGTCGCAGCGGCGGGTTCTTTACCGGATGAAATTCAATTTTCTTGTTGGGCACGTTGTAAGGCGTATCAATGGCCGAAGGGCCGGAGTTGTAGTTATGAAATTCCCAGGCCACCAGTTTTCCGTCCGCGGCAATTCCGCTCTTTACGTCAATCACGCCCGCCGGACGAAAATATGCCCACGTGAACTCCTCTTCGCGAGTCCACACCAGTTTTACCGGCTTACCGGCGCCTTTGGCCAGCCGCGCCGCTTCCACCGCGCACTCACCAGTATGCTTGCCGCCGTATGCTGCACCTGTGTCCGGCACAATCACGCGCACGTGGTCCTGGGAAATGTGAAAAGCTGAAGCCAAATCTTCTTTCACAGCAAAGGGCCGTTGGGTTCCTGTCCACACCGTTAGCTTGCCGTCCTGCCACTCCGCCACGGCTGCTCTAGGCTCCAAAGGTGCGTGTTGGATATAAGACGCCGTATAGGTCTGCGATAGGGTTTTGGCGGCGGAAGCCATGCCCGTTTCCACTGAACCGGCTGTGTTGTTGCCTCGTCCACCAGGCCTGCCGTGTTCTTCAGTGTCAGGGTTTTTGCGCAAATAGTCGAACAAAGCCGCATCATCAATTTGCGGAGGCGCCTGCGTCTGGACATCCACCAGCGCCAGCGTTTTCTGCGCCAGCTCTGGCTCAGGCGCTGCCACGCCGATGAAATCTCCATCGTGCACCACCGCTACATTGGGAACCTGCTCCGCCTTCTTGGTGTCAACCGAGATCAGCTTGGAATTGAAGGCTGGTGGCCGGAAGACTTTTCCATGCAGCATCCCAGGGCGGATTATGTCAGACGTGTACTGATGCACACCGGTCACGAAAGCTTTGCCATCCACCTTGCTCGCAGAAGAACCTGCAATGTGCCACTGCGTGGGACTCTCCGGCTCAGGATCGCTTTCACTAATCTCTACCAGCTTTTTTCCCTGCGTCAGCTCGCCATAGGAAATCCTCTTGCCCGCCTTGGAACTCACTACCATGCCGTCTTTAGCAAGCAGCGTTGCAGGATCCACGCTCCAATGTTTTGCCGCCATCTCCACCAGCAATCCTCGCGCATTAGCTGCGACACTGCGCAAACGTGTTCCCATCTGCGGCGTGGTCCGGCTGCCAAAAGTTCCCATGTCAAACGGCGTGAGATCGGTATCGCCCATGACCAGCGTGATGGAGGCCATCGGCACGCGCAGTTCCTCCGATACCTGCTGCGTCAGTGAAGTGCGTATGTTCTGCCCCATCTCCGCTTTGCCGGTAAAGACCGTAACTTTTCCATCTTCGCCAATGTGCAGCCATGAAGCCAGATCCGTGGCGGCATCTTCACTGTTGGTCGCTCTGCCTGATTCCTGCGTCAGACCCTTCTTCACGCAGATACCTACTATCAATCCTGAGCCCAGCAATTTGAATAGGTCACGCCGGCTGACCTCAAAGAAATGCCGCAAGGGCTCCACAGTGTGCTGTTCAAGTTCAAGCAACTGGGCTTCAGCGGATGGCTCAATGATGGCTGCGTTCTTTGTTTGTTCGGTCTTCATGCTTTGCCGCCTTTCTCCGCGGCCCGATGGACAGCAGCCATGATCCGCTGATAAGTTCCGCACCGGCAGATGTTGCCGTTCATGTACTCCAGAATGTCATCGTCAGAAGGTTTGGGCACTGCGGAAAGCAGCGCCTGCGCGGACATAATCATGCCTGAAGTGCAGTACCCGCACTGGAAGGCTTCTTCTTCCAGAAAAGCCTGCTGTATCGGCTGCAGGCTGCCATTCGCTGACAGCCCTTCAATGGTAACGATCTTGCCTTTCACTTTGGTTGCCGGCAAGCGGCAGGAGCGTACTGCCTTGCCATCTAGCATCACGGTGCAAGCGCCGCATTGGCCGACGCCGCAGCCAAATTTTGTGCCAGTCAATCCCAGCCGGTTACGCAGGACTGAGAGCAACGGTTCATCTTCCGTGGCTTCAACCTTGCGTTCACTTCCATTGATAAGCAGAGTAATCGTCGCCATGGTGGTCCTTTTAGGCGGGCATGAATGGGGTAAAAATTAGTGCGGAAAAGTTCAGGCCCGGCAACTCTTATCCTAACTCTGCGCTGCGTTCCTTGCACTTTTTAGGTAAGTACGAATGTGCCTTTGCAGCGGGAAAAAGGATTCCTAAGATCAGAGGCGGGTCTGATTGCAGCCGGTTGTCTGCCCTTTGTTACGCATGGGCTTCGGCCACAGGCAGCCACACTTGGAAACATGTATCCCCCGGCTTTGAGGTCACCTGGACGCTGCCCTTGTGCTTCCTTACGATGCGTTGCACCGTATCCAGGCCAAGGCCTGTGCCTTGACCCACTCCTTTCGTGGTAAAGAATGGCTCAAAGATATGCGGCTGCACGCTCTCTGGAATTCCCGGGCCGTTGTCGCGAATCTCAATCACCACGCAGCCATCATCACGATACGTACGGACTCGCAGTTCTCCCTTGCCGTCCATCGCATCAATTGCATTGTCAATAATATTGGTCCATACCTGGTTCAGCTCGCTGCCGAATGAATCCACCAGCAGCGGTACAGGCTGGTAATCGCGCTCCACCTCCACGCCTTTTTTGAGCTTATGGTTCAGGATGGTCAGCGTGGTCTCCAGGCTCTTTACAATATCCACGTTCTGCACCGGCGACTGGTCCATGAACGTATATTCCTTGATTGCGCGAACCAGATCGGAGATGCGCGAGGTGCTGCTCTCAATCTCAGTCAGCAGGCCCCAAACCTCCAGCGACGCGGAAATCCGCACCAGCGCGGCCCGCGCTGTTTGAGCATCAAGAGAGTCAAAAAGCGATTCCAGCAGCTCCGGCTTCGCGTTTTTACGGGCCAGGTTGGCTGAGAGTTGCCACAGATCGCTCTGTCCGTGGCTGCGCAACAAAGCGTCTAGCTGATCTTCCAACGCGCTTACGGTAAGCGTGTCCGGCGGCGGCCCGTCCTGCTGGATGAGTGAGGCTTCCAATCTATCGATCTCAGCTTTCTGCGCGGGCATAAGCTCGCACGCACCCAGCGTGTGCGCTGCTTCTTTGATTTGCTTTAGCAAACCGCGCAGCTGGCTGGCGGCGCGCTTGGCTGCAGACGCCGGATTATTCAGCTCATGCGCCAGCCCCGCGGAAAGCTTGCCCAACCCAGCCAACCGGTCTTTTTGCTGTTCCAGACGGGTGGTTTCGCGGATCCTGTCAGACATCAGCGCCACCAGCCGGCTGGCCAGCTCAGGCATTTTCTGCACAAGATCGTGGAATGATGACGCAGGAAAGCGCAGCAGGCGGCTGTCTGTGACAGCTCTGGCAGTGAGCGGAAACTCCTTCATACGCGAATATGGCAGCACCCCGGTCACGTCTCCCGGCTTGCCGATGAGGGTTACCACTTCGCCGGCAATCTCCCCGCGTGCCTGTGACTGCCCTTCCAGCACGACCAACATTGAGTCCGCTGGCTCACCCTGGTGCATGAACGATTCGCCCGACTTCAGCACAAGCTCTTGCGAATGTTGAATGAACCAGTCAATCTGGTCTTCCGGCAGGCCGGTAAAGATCGGCAAGCGCAGCAGCTCTGATTTTTCCGCCATTGCTATACCTTGCTTAAGTATTGATGAATAAACTGAACGGCTACGGAGCCTTCACCCACGCCTGAAGCCACTCGCTTCACTGATCCGTGGCGCACGTCCCCCACGGCAAAAATACCGGGGACATTGGTTTCCAGCAGGAACGGATCGCGCTCCAAGGTCCATCCTTTGGGGTGCGCGTCATCCCACAAAAGATCTGGCCCGGTCAGGATGAAGCCGCGATCATCACGTTCAACCAGCTCTCCCAGCCAATCTGTGCGTGGCAACGCGCCAATAAAGATGAACATGGAGCTGGCCGGCACGCGCTCAACCTTGCTGGTGTCTGAACACAAAACAGAAACTTCCTCCAGATGCGTACCGCCGTGGACTTCTGCCACGCTGGCGTGAGTCCATATCTGGATGTTGGGCGTTTCCTTGATTTGGTCGATCAGGTACTGTGACATCGTGCTGGAAAGCGATTCACCGCGCACAAGAATGACAACGCGCTCTGCATAGCGGGAAAAGTTCATGGCTGCCTGGCCTGCGGAGTTCGCTCCACCCACCACATAAACGATTTCGCCTTTGCAGGCCAGCGCTTCTGTTGCTCCGCCGCCGTAATAAACACCCGCTCCCTGCAGCCGGTCTACTCCTGGGGCTTCCAGCCTCCGCCATTGCACGCCGGATGCAATCATCAACGCATGGCAGGAGACTTCACTTCCATCCGCCAGCTTGATGATGCGATAAGAGCCTTCAGTGCGGACGCTCACTACTTCCTGCGGCGCCAGAATTTCCACGCCAAATCGCAGTGCCTGCGCTACCGCACGCCGCGCCAGATCGCCGCCACTAAGCCCGCTGGGAAATCCCAGGTAATTCTCAATGCGTGAGCTCATTCCCGCCTGGCCTCCGGGGGCTTCACGCTCAATGATCACCGTATGCAGGCCTTCTGACGCGCCATAGACCGCTGCTGCCAACCCAGCCGGCCCGCCGCCCACGATTGCCAAATCATAAAAGTTTGTTTGCGCCCTGGTGCGCAAGCCAACTTTCTGCGCCACGTCCGCCGGCGCTCCCTCCAGCAGCTTGGTGCCGTCAGGAAAGAGCACCACCGGAAGGTTTGCCGCTTCCGGTCCCAGTGCTTCCAGCAGCCGCTTGGTCTCCGGATCATTAGCGGAGAGTTCGGCATCAATCCACTGGTAAGGCACGTGGTTTCTCGCCAGAAAGTCGCGCAGCTCATAGCATCGCGGCGACCAGCGCGTACCCAGCACGCGAATTCCCTCAAACGCGGGCTTGTAAGCTGCCAGCCAGTCATCGAGCAGATCATCCAGTTGCGGATAAAGATGCTCTTCCGGCGGGTCCCATGGCTTCAGGAAAAAATAATTAATGCTGGCTTCATTGATGGCGCTGATGGCAGCGTTGGTGTCCGCATAGGCGGTCAGCAGGGCGCGCTTCGCATTGGGATAAATTTGCTGCGCTTCCTGCAAAAATCCCACGCCATCCATTTTGGGCATGCGCTGATCTGCCAGCAGCAACGCCACGCTGTCATTGCGTATCTTGAGCTGCTTCAGCAGGTCGAGCGCTGCATGCGGAGAATCGCTGGCCAGCACGCGATATTCGGCGCCGTAATGCGAACGCAGATCGCGTTCAATGGCCCGCAAAACGTCCGAATCGTCATCGACGCTGAGTAAAATCGGCTTTGCCATGCTCTGCTCAGTTTACAGACATTGTGAGTACAAGGAATGAAGCAGGCCAGTTAGATGCCCAAAAGCGTATTTGGTCGCAAGGTCATATACCATTACTCATACTGCTATTAGAGAAGCCTGTGAATATACATTTGATCGACGGCACCTACGAACTCTTCCGACACTTTTTTGCTGTGCCCAGCGCTCGCGATGCCGATGGCCGCGAAATAGGTGCGGTACGTGGCGTGCTTTCGTCAGTGCTTTCTCTGCTGGAGAACGGCGCAACCCACATTGGCGTTGCCACAGACCACGTAGTGGAATCATTCCGCAACGAACTTTATGCCGGATACAAAACCAGCGAAGGCGTGCCTGAAGAATTGCTCTCGCAGTTTCCCATTCTGGAAGAAGCGCTCATGGCAATGGGTGTAGTGGTTTGGCCGATGATTGAATTTGAGGCCGATGATGCGCTTGCTTCCGCGGCAGCCAAAGCCGCTCAGGATAATCGCGTGCACCAAGTGCTGATTTGCACGCCAGACAAAGACCTTGCCCAGAGTGTTGTGGGCACAAAGGTGGTGCAGTGGGACCGCATGCGCAATATTGTGCGCGATGAAGCAGGAGTGATCGCCAAATTCTGCATAGGACCAAAATCAATCCCGGATTATCTGGCCGTAGTCGGTGACAGCGCGGATGGCTATCCTGGGATTGCGGGCTGGGGCGCTAAAACCGCTGCCGCAGTCTTGTCTCAATATGCCCATCTTGAATCAATTCCTAAAGATTGGAAGGAGTGGGGTTCCATCCGCCGCGCACAGTCGCTTGCTGAAGCGTTGTTCGGCGAGTGGGAGAACGCTCTGCTATTCCGCACCCTTGCTACGCTGCGGCTTGATGTTCCAGTTTTTAATAACGTTGACGATCTTCGCTGGCAAGGGCCGCGCCCAGACTTTAGCGAACATGCCCGCCGCATGAATGCAAACGGATTGCTTGATCGCACGGCTCGTTTGCAATCGCGCTAAAGTCATTAAGACAAGATTAAGAACTCTCTCCGCCTATCCCTCGCTTATGTTCCGCTTTTCACTGTACCAATGCTGATCGGATGTACCAGATCAGTGATGGTGAATGTGGCCAGGACCGCAACGGGCAAAAACAGAGCATTCAAATTCCAGCGATAAAGCAGCCACACTCCACAAAGCCCGCCGGCCAAAAATCCGAACCAGAGTGCAGCAGTGATTGCAGCATCTTTAAAATCTTCATGGTGAGCTGACAAGCGGAAAGCTTCACGAAAACGATAGGTTCCCGGGCCGCGTGTCTTGTCATAAAACCAGAACATATATCGCGACCATGATTCGGCAAATTGGGCCAGCGTTCCGGTTACGTGTGTTGTGCGGACAGTGAGCGATCCAACACGCGTCAGGGTAGCATTCTGTATGCCCATTGCGCCGCACGCCAGCGCCAGGAGCAGATAAAACTTATGCGGTGAGAGACTTGACTGCACGCCTGCTCTGCTCATGTATCTTCCGCCTGCGATTACGAAGGCGATCAGCAATAGCGCCTCCAGGCCAAGCGTAACAGCGGCACTGGAAGAGACACCGTGCCGGGTGCATGCTTCATGAATGCAAGCGCAGGCGACCAGGCCAACCACAAACATCAACACCGCCCAGCCTCGGGCCAGCGCTTCCATGTCGCCATGCCGGAGCAGATGATAGGCAATCTCCACCGTATTGCCGCTCATATTCGCATTCAGTATCCGGTCAAGAACGACGAAGCCAACAATATCGACAAAGCCTGCAATCCACGTGAGCCCAATCGCCAGCCACGCTTTATGCGCGGAATCGAGAGGTTCATAGCCGCCATTCTGCATGATCTCTCCTCTAAAGGCAGTAGATGCAGCGGGGCTGGATGAGGGAACAATTCAAATCCCGAAGCAAATTAGGAGTTGACCTATGTTTGCAGTCGATGTTTGCGTTCGGGATTGCAAATACTGGGCGTGTGATCTTTATTGGGTTGCCAAAGTATAGCGGCGAGGGGCTAGAACGACTATCAGGACAAAGCACTAGGACGATTGGCTTGAACCATCGACCTCCTCCGTGTCAAATTTTTCAACAATAACTTAAACACTTGTTTGCTTTTACACGTCAGGCAGCAACCTGCTCCATCGAGTTCTCAACCCTCCGACGCGATGGCAGCAGACTGCGCAGTTTCATGCGTGCTTTGTGCAACTGAGACTTGCTGTTCCCAATCGAACAGCCAAGCATTTCTGCGATCTCATTGTGCTCGTAGCCTTCTATATCGTGAAGCACAAAGATAATCCGATACCCAGGCGGCAGTTCTCCGATGGCCCATTCCAAAGTCATCCGATCTACTGAACCCTGCAGGGCCTCGTCTCTCATTCCAAACTCTTTTGTGGGACCATCCTCGCTTTGTGATTGCAGAGTTTCCTGTAATGAAACCTCGGGAATACCCTTTTTGCGGAAGTGCATCAGAACGATATTGACCGAGAGGCGATGCAGCCACGTTGAAAATGCAGATTCACCGCGAAATGAGCCAATCTTCCGGTACAGCTGTAAAAAAGCTTCCTGTGTGAAGTCTTCCGCTTCCGCATAGTTGCGGGTCATGCGGAAGCAAAGAGAGAATACCCGGCGTTTGTGACGGGCATAGAGTATTTCAAAGCAGCTCATATCGCCTGCCTGTGCCTTGCTAATCAACTCAGGCTCTGTCATCTCGATGGACTGAATTGCCTTCTTGAGCGCAAAGCTTTTTTCGGGTGGGACAGCTGGCGGAACGGAATCCAAAGTTTTGGATTTTTTCAGGTACAGATGTGCTTTGGGCAAAAGGTCTCTTTTCTTGGAGATTAGATGAAAGACAGGAACAGGCTGAAGATAGGATGCTTTTACGATGGCCAGGCGTTGTCTTTGCTGCAACCTAACGCCAGGATTGTCAAGTTTTGGTGTGGTACAAGCTTGAATCCTGGGCCCGCTCGCTTTTGGCAGCCAGAGTGTGTCATGCTGTCTTTATGAATAACGAACAAACCAACAAAGCCAAGAAGCTCGCCGAGCAAGCGAAAGACCGTGAAAGAATGGCCCGCATCGTGAAAGAAGAAAAACAAAAGACGACCCGCCACGAAGACGTAAACCAGGCTGCTACGCGCATTGTTAGAAGAAGCTACTGAAAATCAATAGCCTGACCTCCCTGCATTCTGGAATCACACGGCGTTGGATGGAGATTTACGCCTTTGCGATTGCAGAGAGTAGAAATCCAAATGGTATTTCGCACCAGACGAGGAGACACACGACACCAAAATTCACCGCGATTGAGGGTGCCGGGGCTTGGCGCAAAAATGGTTTTTGTCCAAATGCTTTGGTTTGCCCAAGAATTTGGACGGATTGGTGAAGCCAGAGCTTAAAAAGAAATCAAATGAGAAATGTAATCTTCGCAATCAACATTACTCTGGATGGCTGCTGCGATCACACCAAACAATTTGTCGATGAAGAAAAGCTTGAATATTTTACTCATCTCACGCAAGAGGCTGACCTGCAGATCTTTGGGCGTAAAACCTATCAATTGATGGTTCCTTATTGGCCCGATGTCGCAAAAGACCAGTCTGCGGCCAAAGCAGAGAAAGAATTTGCCCGTGCATTTGACTCCACCAACAAAATTGTTTTTTCACGAACACTGGAGAGTGTTGAAGATAAAAACACCAGGATTGTTCGTACGGACCTTCATGGCGAAATACTTAAATTGAAGCAAGAACAGGGCAAAAATATATTAGTCGGCGGTGTAGATATTCCTTCACAACTCATAGAGCTTGGCCTGATTGATGAATATCGTTTTGTCATTGGCCCAATCATTGCAGGAGAAGGCAGACGGTTGCTGGAGAGCGCTAGCCTGCCGGAGAGATTGCAATTAAAACTTGTTGAGTCAAAGATTTTTAAATCAGGATCTGTCGCGCTTCGCTACTTGAAACAGTAAATCTGCGACTCACCTGTGGAAGAAACTTGAATCATGCGAAAAATTAATGTGCTTGAATTTGTTTCCCTTGATGGTGTCATACAAGCGCCAGGCGGGCCGGAGGAAGATACCAGTGGCGGTTTTGCGTATGGCGGATGGACAAGCCCACATTCTGACCCCGTTCTTACAACAGCTATAAAAAAGCAGATGAACCTGCCGTTTGACTTGTTGATCGGTCGGAAGACCTTTGATATTTGGTCACGATTCTGGCCGCAACATGGCGACGTTTGGCCGGCCGTCAACACAGCCACCAAGTACGTGGCCTCAAATACCATGACTTCCCACCCATGGCAGCCAACGGTGTTTTTAAACGGAGATATTGCAGGGAAAATCGCCAAAATCAAGCAACAAAAAGGGCCGGATTTGCAGGTTTATGGAAGCGCAAATCTCGTTCAGACGCTCCTGAAGCATGATTTGGTGGACGCGTTCTGGCTGAAGATATTTCCAGTTACATTGGGCAGCGGAAAACGATTGTTTGCCGAGGGCACAATCCCGGCAGCTTTCAAGGTGACCGAAAGCACAGTCACCTCGAAAGGCGTCATTATCGTGAATTACGAGCATGCAGGCGCAGTCCCAACCGGAAGTGTATAACTCGCAAAGTTGCAGATCGATCAGTAGTTTCTTCCACTGATAGCTCGCTAGTGACTCAGCGAGCAGAAGCTGCCCACGCGGTCCCAGATGGTTTGCACCAGGTAATTGCGCGTCCCAAAGACGTGATTGGCATGTGATCCGTTGGGCGCGAGGAACGTTGTGCCGTAAACAAAGTTGCAGATGTCGGCGTTCTCCGCTCCGTTTTTGGTGAACCACGCGTTCAAATCGGGATCGGTAGAGGTTTCTGAGAGCTCGTGAATCAGATCGTCGGCAACGGCATCCATTCCAATATCGCCGTTTGGACTGGTGGTGTCTTTGAAGTTGGCTACGTTGCCCGAGCAGTTTGCCTGCTCTGACAGCGGAGGATCTGGCGCCACGGCGTACTTGATGTCCTGGCCAACCACAATGCTGCTGGAATGCGTGTGATATGCACACCACACAGATTTTGGCAGGGTCACGTCCGGCGAAATAGTGAGAATGTAAATGCCGTTGGCATCGCTTGGGAGGTGTCCATTGGCAATGGCATTGTGAATGATGGTGATGTCAAAACTTCTTGACAAGCTTTTGCCCAGCGAATAAGCATCATTGAACGAATCTGTTGTGGGCGAGTAGTTCAGAATGTTCGAAACAGCGCCGGAAGCGTCAGAATATTCAGTGTTGACATTGAATGCCCCCGAGCCGCCCACGTTCTGGAGGAAATTGTCGAGAATGGCGTGTTGCGTAGTGGTGAAGCTCCCGTAATAAACTACATAAAGGTCCTTGGGAGCAACCATGACCGGGCCGCCGTGGTAGAGAATAACCGGTGTCTTGTTTGCAGCCGCCTTGGTCTTTTTTTCTTTCTCAAAGTTCTGGCGATGACCATCAGTCTGGTTCTGCCTAGCCTGGTTCTGCCCGGCGACGACTGCAACACAGCTCAAACTCAATAGGAAGCATAGCCAATACTTCATTTTTCTCCTCCGTCGGAACTTCTGCGGAACGCGCAGGTGTTGTAAAAGTGGTAACGAGTATATCTCAAGATTGGGCAGGGGTGGATCTTAGCTGAACGGACTAAGGTGAGAGCGAAACCCAAGACATCGAATGCTGTGAATTGGAATTGCGTACTCGTCGCGGCTCTAAGAAAGATATGGTAGGCCCGAATGGACTCGAACCATCGACCTCTTCCGTGTCAATTTTCAAAACAATAACTTAAACCCCTTTGTTTGCTTTGCTGTTCCGCATCGCATACCCCTAAAAATACCCCGAAAATTGACGGTTTTGGTGACGAATTGGTGACGAGTTTTTGTGTAGAGTGCGGTAGAGGTCTTTTAATCCGGGGATTCAGGCGAAGGAATTTCTAGCACGAATCCCCGGAAGAACTGAATAACGGGCAGCGCCCGATGGTTGGACATCGAACGCGCCCTAACCACAAATCACCTTCCGAAGAAAGGCGACCTATGGCTGATCGTAAGCGTACCCGTTCTCGCAAGAAACGCACAAGTCAGTACAACCGTTACACAGAAGTCAAAGGTAAAACCGTTGACAGCGTTGAAGTCGATGCCGATGTAATCAGCATTTTCTTCCAAGACAAAACAGCACTCACCTTTGATGTCGATTCAGTCCACATTCTTTACCCGGAGCTGTCAGACTGGCGAACGGGAAACTCGCGGAGTATCAAGAAATGGCCAGCAATCCGAAGTAAGCCAAGCATGGTGGAATGGCCATAAAAACAGAACCCGCCGAAAGGCGGGTTGTTTATCATAGACAAACTCATCATCTCAAGCTTGAAACTTTTGAGGGAAAGCTTGTTGCTGTTGAGCTTGCGCCAGTTTCCAGCAGTGAACGAAGAATTTGGTCAAATTTTCGCCATGTACCTTTCGTAGATATTCCAAAGCTGCCTGTACACTGGGCCCAACCTGCTCGGAGATAGTGAATGTTGGCTCATATCGATGAAATATGTCTTCAGTAATTGTTCTTTGAACGATTACTTTTCCTTCAAGGGCAGCATCTTCCAAATGGGCAGCCTGGGCAGATGCAAACTGCAAAGTAAGATTCTGGTCCGCTATTTCAGGATAAACGACCAAGACTGGATTTTTATCGTTTTGCGGATATGTAACATACACTAGAAATGTATACCGTTCTGGGCCAATAGCTGACATTCCTTTTTCCTCCAAATTCTCGTTTCCCTCTTTTATCTTCGACAAGGTAGGTTTTCAATTCGAATAAAATCCACAAAATCACTCGTGTGGCTCGGGAATTAAACAGGACTGCAATGCTGCGTGGTATTTAAAATTTGCGAAGCCCATGATTCGCCGCACAGCATGATTGTGATAAATAGCCAGCCAGAGCGCTTTTTGCCGTATTCGTTCGTGGCTTTTCAATTCACTCAATTTTTCTTCTACTCGCTCTTTGTGCTTGAGCGCCACCGCTATAGGGCTTTCATATTTAGGAAAAAAATTGACTTGGAACATAAATCCGATGGATAAATAATCCAAGAAGTACGCTCCATCATCTCCTTGTCTGAGGTATAAGCTGCGTAAAGGCAATTCTGCACTCACATCATGCATAGCAGCGACTTTTGGATCGACAATTACACGAGGATAAACAGATACGTGTTCTGCTAAATGATGGGACTTAACGAGCGCTGGGCCAAATGCTAACCCTTGCTCCATATAGATTTTGTCATAGCAGATGCCGCCACGAATAAGCACTGAATTATCGAGCAACAATTTACATTGAATGCTTGCCAGAATTAAACACTCGATATTAATCTTGGTGATAAATTCCGAGGGCTCCTCCAAAGGCACTGCTCTGATAATGAGATCAGAAAAATTTTGAGTAAGGGCATTTGAGGAACCGTCTCGTGCACCTAATGACGTTTGCCGCTCCATTTCTATAAGAATTTCAATAATGCGTTCTATTTTGGCAGGATTACTGACAGATTCCTCGATCATTTTGGAGAAACCAAGAATGTCCAGATATGTAAGCAAGCAATCATCGTACTTTGGCATGGGATGGAATTTCGCTCCCCAAGGCAATTGTTGTTTCCATTCATTCTCGTTCAAGATGCAATAATAGGAGGCATCAACCTGCAGCGCCCTTTCCGCGAGGAGTTTCGAATTGCGCCATAAAAGTATTAACCGTACTTACGATCATTTTTCTACGATATTCCAGGAATCTCTGATAATTCTTAATTTCCCAAAGAGAAGGATCGACTGGAACTAATTGTGCTGTTAGAACATCCCGTCCTCTTTTTGCAATAACTTCCTGTGGAATATATTTCGCTGGAGGAGAGTTAAGGATATGCCGATTGGTCTTTCCTCCAATAAAAGCGATATTTGCGATTTCATTGATTTCATTTTTTTCATAACTAGTTTCCTTAAGTAGAGATTTTGGAAAAATATGATGAAACTGTAGTTTGTGCGCCTTGCCTACATGTTTGCTGGATAAACTAATTCCTGAAAACCAGTCTTTCGCGCCGTTCTGACGCAAGACAAGATACAACATCGAAAACAGAGGATTCCGTATGCCGCGCTTTTCAACATCGCTGTAAAACAGTTCGAACTGTTTTACGTGTTGTTGCAGTTGCTTTAAGAGATTATCCAGACTTCCCGTTTTGAAGAGTATTGCCAAATCGCCATCAAGCACGGTTTCAGCTGATCCCGAATAGTGGCCTCTCATGTGTGCCCAATAGAACCATTTGAGTAAATTTCTCTCTGCGTCTGGAGACACTCGGCCTTTATTTAGGTGTGCATAAACTGCAATTGGAATTAACAGAAATGGCGATGAGAGCAAATTCAAATCTTCGACATGAGCATTGCTCCTTACAAAATTTATTGCAAACTCAATTCCCGTCTGAGCATTTTGCCAAGCTTGCTTTAGGGTTTCACGGCTAAGCCTCCCGACAGTTTTAAAACGGCTCTGGTGCGTTGCGAAAACCACAAGCATACGAATGAGCAGCCCTGAATCCAGTAAATATGCTTCATCATGGTCAAAATTGCGGGCAAACTGCTCGCAAATTGCCATAAATCCTTTCCATCGCGAAGTGATTTGCGCCAAAGCCAAGTCTGAGCCGCGCAGTTTGATTCCTAAAGAATTTACACGCACAAATATTTCTGTGACTTCTTCATACGACAATTTCTTTTCCAGCACTTGCATGACATACTGATATTCTTGAATTTTGCGTACACGCTGGAGGCGCTCAGAGTATTTATCCCACCGGGCATCCTCGGATGTAATGCCGATTGGCTTTAGAAGTTCGCTGTCCTTCTTTTTGAAAATAGAGGAAACTGGCACCCACAAAGGATTGCTTTGAAGTGCTCGACTAGCGACAACGAAGGTTCGATTTTTCAATTCCTCCTGAATATCGAACGGCGTTTCCTCTTCATCTTCAACATCATCAAAAGTGCCGCTTTCATACACTTCAAGCACTTGAACTGGCGGTCCGTCTGGATGCTCTAGGTTAAACAGGATTTCTATTGGCTTCTTTCTGTGCCGTACCTCAATTTGTTTTGCGCGTAAAATTGCTGCAAGCGATGTAATCCGTTGTTGACCGTCCAACAGCAGTAACCGTTGTGAACCTGTGGGGGCTTTTGAAGCTTTAACAGCCAATTCTTTGATTTCAATATCATCGTCCGTTTCCCAAACGAGAATTGTTCCCGAAGGGTATTCACGATAAAGCGAATCAAGCAGATCACGAACGCGGGTAGCAGGCCATACATATCGGCGCTGCATTTCTGGCAAAAGCAATTCTTCGTGTTCGACTTTATCTATGAGTTGTCGCACGGAAATATCTGTTTTGGACACTTTAAGTCACCTCAGGAAAGGACAGGCCAAGTGGCCTGAGAAATTTGGAGGGGGGGCGATGTATTAAACATCGAATTTGTTTGTTATGCAAGATTAAATTGTGAGGAATTACGCGCTTTGATTCAAATCTTAAAGCCCCATGCTTTTCCTGGGGACCGTCTGCTGCTTTGGAGTTATGAGACAAGTTCGGCAGCAAACCGGCATTAAAATAAACGTCTAATGACTGGCACACACACTCCGGGAGAGATTCTTTTCGAGCAGTATCTTCAATCTCAAGCTATTACATTCGAATTCGAAAAACAACATCTCGATAAAACGAAACGACCCGATTACACAAAACAATGGGAAAATCAAACGGTAATTCTTGATGTGAAAGACTTCGATCCTCCGGAAAGAGGGCTAACCGGTTTCGGGTATTTTGATCCTTATACTCGCATCAGAGAAAAAATTGAGCAGGGGAGAGATAAATTCAAACAATATAAAGAATTTTGCTGTGGCCTTATCTTACATAATTTGGGTAATCCGTTTGTTTCGCTTCATGAACCAGACATTATGCTTGGCGCAATGTATGGAGATTCGGGGTTCACATTTCCAATAGATTTACGAAGAGGTGTCGGGGATACTAAGCAGCTAAAAAGGGCATTCCTGAACAGAATTAGACCGAATAGGTCAGAACCACAGAACACGACAATCTCAGCCCTCATCACACTCGTTAAAATCTGCCCTCATTATCTTCAATTGCTCGATTTAGTTCGAGAGAATCCGGGAAAAGAAATTGCAGAGCATGAAGCCAACATTCGCAACAAAATTCCGAACTATGATCCTCAATTTGAGGTTCCGCGTGTTATTGTTTGGCACAATGCCGTAGCGAGAATAGCTTTTCCAAAGAGTTTATTTCGTGGCCCCTATGACACACACTTCGATATTGTACGCGTAGGAGATGGAGAACTTGAGCAGGATGTTACCTGGGAAGGAGCAGCCGTACCTGACCGTTTAAGGCTTTTACAAGCCTTACAGTGGCAAGGATGCATAAGATTTGATATGCGGCTTAAAATTCGCTCAACATGAAAGCTTTAGGAAGATTTCTTAAAAATGGATGGCTCCTGATTCTCCTGGTGCTGTCATTCATCGCGGCTATCATCTCATTTTATCTCCAGCGGCATAACCCACAACAATTACAGAATGTTGGGGTAATCGCCAGCTTTGTGATTGCGGGTTTGCTGGCTGGCGTAACTTGGCAATATGCTCGCGCTACGGAAAAAACGCTCGATCTTTATCGCGAACAATGGGCCCTACAGCGAGCAATTCATATTCGATTCGGACTGAAGAAAAAAGATGGTAGAGCCAGGGTTTGGGTCCGCAACCTAGGAACTGTTCATTTCATGATAACGAAAGTTGTTATTCAAGCACCGCAATCGAAACCACGATCAAAAAATATGCATATGTTGGTTTATCCAGTCAGGATGGCCGAATTTTTTATACCCGATGACGTTTGGCGGCCCTTTGGAAATTTTTGCGATATTGATGTCACTTTGTTTTATGAATCTGCCTCTCAACCCGAACAGTCTTGCTCAAAAGCTTTTGGCTTAGAACTTATACCGGGTAACCCCAAGCAGGTTCAACTAATTAAACGGGGAATTCGCGATTGGACAGTGTTTTGTCCCAAATGCAAACGTGATTATGCGGAAAATTTTAGCTACATGACTTTCCACGGTCAGATGAATACTCGCGGCCTTGACAGTTTTGCCCAGGCTTTTCAGCGAGCAGCCCAGATGGAGGCAGATTATGAGCGTACTTGTCCCAATCATTCTTCACTGTGGAATGCTACTCAAGACGATGAAGCAGCCCAAATCGTCAGCAGCAAGAGCAAAGAAACTGGTTTTTCAGGTGCTGGCGATGCAATTCGGCATCACTGCATCTTACGCTGAAAGATGGCTTGGCCCTTCGCTCAAGAATTCACAACGCGCATCTTAAACCCTCGATATTAAGATGGTCCGTTTAAGCCTTCGAACATTCGAACCAATGGCTCGACTGTCGTAAACATTTTTTTGAAATCTGCCTTGGTATATTTCTTTCGGTCCTCGATTAGTACATTCTTGAACTGCCCCAAAACATTCACCACTCGTTCCGCAAGATGAGCATTTTGCAACTGTTCCTGTATCTGGAAGCACTCCTGAAACCGTTTTGCACCTTTCGCATTGGAATCAATCCATACCCAAATATTTGAAGGTTCGAAATTATTAGGCTGACGTAGTTGTAAAAACTGCTCTTTCAATTTCAAGAAAAATGCACGAAATTTGGGATTCGTAACACCGTAACAATTGCAATTCACAAACAGAGTCTAGGAAACAATCCGCATTTGTTTGCATGAGGTAAGAACTAAGTGGAATCCAGGTTAAACTCGCGTCCTGGCGCACGCGGGAGGCAATGTTCTGGAACGTTTTTCTCATGAGATTGTCACGTAGAACCAGGGTTAATCCAGGTTAAACCCGCATCCTGGTGTGCGGACGAGATGGGCATTGTCCGGAACGGTCTCTCACGAGGTCAGCACGAGGTGAGCCACGAGGTCGAATCCAGGTTAATCACGTCCTGGTAGGACGAGGTGGGCCTTGTCCGGGACGGTCTCTCACGAGGTCAGCACGAGGTGGAATCCAGGTTAATTGCGTCCTGGGTGCGGACGAGGTGGACGCACGATGTTTCGGAAACATTTCCGCACTGTGTCCGGAGGCTTTTCCGACAAATTCCCTTCATAATTTACCGAAAACTGATTCGGAACTGCTCCGCTGCATTGCTCTCCGGAATTCTGCGGAAAAATCTACGGTCAATTCGGATTCTTACACTGTAATTCCTCAATACATATTGCGCCCGGTTATCGTGCGTTTCGGAACACGGTTCGAAACGCATTCGGAAAGTTTTCGTTCGGAACGCACGAAATAGCTTTTTCCGGAAGCCTTCGGAAAGTTTTTGGAACACATTCCGAAAAACCATTCGAAACGATTTGAAAGGGTTTCCAAAAACGAGCGCAGATGGCTATACTTCCAAACGCGGAAAAGCAATGGCAGCCAAAGGAGTCAGGAGACTGGCAAAAGTTGGCCCGCCGACGCTATCAGAAAGGAAGTATTCGCAAACGCGGTACGCGGAATCCAGTTTGGGAGTTGCAATTTTGGGCAGACGAAATTCAGCCAAATGGGAGTTTGGGACGAAAGCGCGAATCCGTAATTCTCGGATTTGTTGCCGACATGAACAAACGGCAGGCAATGAAAATTGCCGACGAACATTTGCGCCCTCTGAATCTCGGAAAGCTCACTCCATTTGCAACAATTCTTTTTCGAGAGTTTATAGAAAAGCATTTTATTCCGAATGCTTTTCCAACTCTGAAAACGTCAACCCGGAAACGCTACCAATACACGATCAAAAATCACCTGCTCCCCGCGTTTGGAGATTTACGCCTTTGCGATTTGCAGAGAGTGGAAATCCAAGCCTTCGTGCTTCGCAAAATGGAAAAGGGGCTGAGTTGGGAAACCGCAGACCTTTTGCGGAACCTTCTCTCCAAAATCTTCCGATGCGCGAAAAAGTGGGGATTTTTTGCAGGCGACAATCCGGCATCGGAAATCGATTTGCCGCACAAAAAACCTGTTCGCGAAAAGTGCGTTCTCATGCCGCAGCAGATACCAAAGCTACTTGCGGAATTGAGAGAGCCTTATCGCACAATGGCCCTTGTGGGGATTCTCACTGGCTTAAGAGTGGGAGAAATTCTCGGATTACGCTGGTCGGATGTGGACTTCGATACAGCGCAACTCCGGGTAAGCCAGAGATATTATCGCGGCGAAATGGACTCGCCCAAGACAAGAGCGAGCCAGCGGACATTGCCGCTTCCGCCCGAGTGCATACAGGCACTCAGGCGATTGCAGGCAGTTTCGCGGCCAGAGCAGAAAGACGCTTTGGTATTTCGCACCAAGAAGGGCACACCTTACAGCGACACGAATATTTTGCATCGGCAATTGAAGCCTGCCGGACAGAAGATCGGCGCACCCTGGTTGAGCTGGCACACCTTCAGGCGCACACACGCAACGCTTTTGCAGCTTGCGGGTGGAAGCCTGAAAGATGCGCAAGCGCAGTTAGGCCATACAAGACTTTCGACAACCCTCGAAATCTACACCATTCCAATTCCCGCACATCAGCGCGAAGCTGTAGCGAAACTTTCTCAATTGGTGACTAGTAGTGACGAGTTTCGAGAAAATGCGAAGGAACTGCCAATGCCTACCCAGCAGATTCAATAAATTAAGTGGTAGGCCCGAATGGACTCGAACCATCGACCTCTTCCGTGTCAAGGAAGCGCTCTAACCAACTGAGCTACGGGCCTACAAGAACGTCGTGGTGCAGTTATTTTATCATCGCTCTTTGTAGAGCAGGCATCTGCACCCAAGTAAAGCCGCTTATTCCGCAAAAAAGCCGTGAAAAAGCTTTTGATAAACTTGTTCCCGCCTGCATGAGTACGCTTTTGGTGATTGGTGACTCGGTTGTGTGGGGCCAGGGACTGGCGGAAGAGCACAAAACTGCCTCTATCGTAGCTCGTCACCTGGGCGCGGCGGTGCACATGCTGGCGCACTCTGGAGCCAAGATCGGCATACGCGATTCTTATAGCGTGGCCATGCCTTCCGGGGAAATTCCGTGCTTTTTCCCGACCATCCTGCAGCAGGTCCGGAGCTTTACCGGCGATGCGGCAGCGGTGAAGTGGGTGTTGATGAATGGCGGCATTAATGACGTGGAGATTCAGCGCGTCTTTAATCCCATGACCCCTCTCTATGAGCTGGAGTTGCATACGCGCAATTACTGTGGCCGCGATCTGCTTACGCTGCTGCGCCTGGTAACAAAGCGCTTTAAGCGCGCACAGGTGATTGTGCTGGGATATTTCCCCGGCTTGAGCCATGAAAGCTGCCCTGAAGGCGTCGAGGCGCTTTATTCTCTGGTGCACGGCGTGCAGTTTGCGCCGGTCACAGAGCCGGCACTTTTCCGGAGTGAGATTGTGGAGCACTGTCTGCGCTTCTGGAAGCTCTCCAACGGACTGCTTCGCGGCGCGGTGGATCACGTGAATCGCGAGGCTGGACGGAAGCGCGCACTCTTTGTTGACTCCGGCATAACGGAAGCGAACGCCGCGTATGCTCCCCAATCGTTGTTGTGGGAAGTGGGCCTTCAACATCCGGAAAAAGCGCCGGATGAGGTAGCGCAGGAGAGACGTGCTGCGTGTGAAGTGATAGGCGCTGGCCCGCTGCAAAGACGGCAATGCCTGCTCTCTTCCGCTGGACATCCGAATGTTGCCGGAGCAGCGCGCATGGCAGAACAATGCATTCAGGCCTTGGTGGCGAGGCCGGCGCATTCCCGCACAATCTGAGCTTTGTCCCCTTCTGCGTGATACCCTAAAAGGCAAATTCTTACCCGCTTTTAGCTGCTGGAAATAGGGGAGAAGGCCCGCAAAACACCATGAACTCCGGACAGTTGGTCCTGGTCACCTTGCAAAATCCGCGAGAGAAATTCTGGGGCGTGATTTTTTCGCTCACTCCGGCCGGCCTCAGTTTGCGCGGCGTGGACCTGCAATCTCTGGAAGACTTTACGCAAATGGTGAAATCAGGCGAACCCATCAGCGCCAGCGTGGTTTTTTTTCCGATGCACCGCGTGCAGCGCGTAGAGGTTGACGCGCGTGCCGGTGAACTGCCTTCGCTGGCCGATCAGTTTGCCGCCAAGACCGGCGTCAACGTACACAAATATTTTCAGGAGCCGCAGTAATGCTGCGCCAACTCCGCTCCGCTCCCAACCTGCTCACGCTCACGCGGCTGATCTTTGTGCCCTTCGTTGTGGTGGCTATCCAGCAGCAAAAATACACTGTGGCGCTGGTAATTTTTGTTGCCGCCGGAGTCACTGACGGGCTGGACGGCCTGCTGGCTCGCGTCCTGAAGCAGAAGACCACTCTGGGCCAGTATCTTGATCCTATTGCCGATAAATTGCTGCTCAGCACCATGTTCCTCATGCTTGCCATCGCGCATATTATTCGATGGCCGGTTACGATTATGGTTTTCAGCCGAGACATCATCATCCTGATTGTCTGCACTTTGCTCTATGTCATCGGGATCATGAAGACCTTTCGGCCCAGTTGGTTTGGCAAAGCCAATACAGTTGCGCAAATCGCTACCGTGCCCCTGGCGCTGCTTTACAAGATACTGGGCACGCATGAATCGCGGATTTTGATGCTCTGCGGCATTGGCGCAACCTTGGGACTTACGGTGATTTCTGGCGTGCATTACGTTCTGCGCCTGGCGTTTGATCTGCGCGGTTCCCACAAAGATGCTGAAAGCCACGGCGCCTGACGCCTATCATTAAGGAACTTCCTTGTGAATACTCACCTCATTTGCACCGGCCTTTGGCGATGGCTTCAAGGCACTGGCATGGAGCGTTTTGAGTTCCTCCGCGCCGGTGAAGAATGGCTCTTTCGCGGCACGATTCTTACTCAATCCGGTGAAGCAGCCGCAGAAGCCAGATACGAGCTTGCCTGCGATCATTTATTTCGCACCCGCCGCGCTACTGTTTCACTTCGCGCAACCGCAGCAGAGCAAATGCTTGAAATTTCCGTCGAGAACGGCCGCTGGTACGCAAATGGCCGGGAAGTTCCCTCTGTAAGCGGCGCCATCGATATCGACTTAAACTGGAGCCCTTCCACCAACACTCTTCCTATCCGCCGTTTGAACCTCGCGCCCGGCCAATCGAGCGGTGAGATCATCGCGGCCTGGGTTCGCTTCCCTGAACTCACTCTGCAGCCGCTGCCTCAGGAATATCTTCGTATCTCCCAAGATCGATATCGTTACTCCAGCCGTGGCGGAAGTTTCACGGCTGAATTGCTGGTTGATAGTGACGGGTTAGTGGTGGATTACGGCAACTTCTGGCAGCGTGTGCAAAATATCTGAACAAATTCTTGTGCAAGCTGCGGCTATAAATGCGTTTGATGGCCCCTATCATTCGTTTTGATTGGCAGTGAACGTTCTGGCGCGATATGCTAGCCGCTTGATTGCCGATTCGGTGATCACCTCTAAACCCAAAATTCAATCATCCTGCTTTTGAAGGAGCTTCATGGCAAACGAACTGCGCAGTTTCCTGGCCTTGTCGTATGACGAACTGGAACAACTGAACCTGCAGGCAAAAGAGCAGCGCAAGAACCGCGTGGCTGCGCACAAGATTCAGGAAGAGCGGATCAAGTACCTGACTGACGAAAAGCGCATCAAGGCCGTCACCGTCCTGTTCAGCGACTTGGAAGGCCGTCTGCACATGCTTGACTATGACAAAAAGTTCCTCATCAAGAGCTGGGACAATCTTACTTTTGATGGCTCGTCCATCCGTGGCTTTACCGCGCAGCGTGAAAGCGATCTGCGCCTGGGCATGGATTGGAGCGCCTTTTACTGGGCTCCCGCAGATATCTTCGGCCCCGGCAAAGTTCTGGTCTTTGGCGACGTAATCGACAAAGGCGGTGAGCCATACGCTGCGGATATCCGTGGGCTGCTCAAAAAGTTTGCCGCCGATCTGCACAAAAAAGAAGGCTACACGCTTAACGCCGCCAATGAAATTGAGGGCTTCCTGTTTCAGGGCGCGGATGCGGAGCGCCGTTACCATGAGACCAACAAGTTCGACTACGTGAACACTGGCGGCTATTATCATTCGCTGCCCGGCGATCCGCTACGCTCGTTCATTGACACCACGGCAGAAGTGCAGCGCTCCATGGGCTTCCAGAATGAGAAAGACCATCCAGAGGTCGCGCCTTCACAATTTGAAATCAATTACGGATACGGTGAAGTAGTGGCCGCAGCCGACCAGATCCAGCTTTATAAGCTCATCTGCCGCCAGGTGGCAAACAAAATGGGCTTCACGGCCAGCTTTCTGCCCAAGCCTGTGGTGGGTGTGAACGGCAGCGGCATGCATACCAACGTCTCCATCAGCAAAGGAGGCAAAAATCTTTTCTGGGACCCCAAGGGCGAGGAAAAGCTCAGCCAGACCGGTTGGGAGTTTGTTGACCGCATTCTCACGCACGGCAATGATATTTGTCTGCTGCTCAACCCCAGCGTGAATGCGTATCGCCGGCTCGATCCGCATTTTGAAGCGCCTAACCAGATCAAGGCATCTGCAACAGACCGCGGTTCTATGATCCGTATTCCCATTGGCAATGAGAAGAGCATGCGCGTTGAGGTGCGCTCCGTAGCCCCGGACGCCAACGCTTACCTGGTGATGTATTCCGTTTTCAAGACCGGCATTGAAGGTGATACCGCCAAGATCAAGAACCTGCGCCAGGCAGAACGCTACCTGCCGGACAACATCCACACCGCCATTGAGAACTTCCGCAAAGCTGAGTGGACATCCAGGCTCTTTGGTGAAGACGTAAAAGGCCGTTACGCCGATCTGAAGCAGGCCTCAGCCGATCGTTGCCCGCGCCTGCTCGGTACGTTCGTGAAGTCGCCTGAAGTCCAATACCATCACGATGTTTACAACCAGTTCTTGTGGAACCTGTTCTAGACGTTTCAGGAGCGGCCTTCACGGCCGCTCGCTTCCAGGTTTCGACGAATTACTCTCCTCCCGAGGCAAGCTGCGGTCCAGGTCCGCGTCGACTTTGAATCGACGACTGTCAGCGCTTCGTCTCCTTCAATGTCTCGCAGCGGTCGAGGATAGCAACGGGTAGCATAAGATCGCCATTCTTCAAGGCCCCAACGGGAGCAAGCGTGCTCAAGCGTTCATCAGCAATCCACATATCACGGGGAGGCGCCAGAGCCATGGTAGAGACCGGAAGTGGAGCTTTGCTCCCACATGGCAGGTATTCTCCAGCGTAAACCTCCTTGCCGTTCGCCATCACCAATCGGCAATAGTTGGTTGCACCTGAAGAAGCAAGATCACAGCCGAACCACCATCCGTGATGCCACGATATTGGCAGTGCTGGCGCATCAATCCACACTGCATTCTCCGGCATATTTTTCGGTCGTTGAGGCGGAAATACTTTCGTATCAAGCCAGTGGATGCCGCCTGCTAACCAGAATAGCGGCAGGGCAACAACAAGAGCAGCGAATCCAAAAAGCAACCTCACGACAAGAGACTGGCGATTCATTTGCCTTCACTTGCGATTCGTTGGCATTCTACGAGTATCTGGGTGTCAGTTGGTGAAAATCTACGTGGCATCATCCCACAGACAAGGCCACGCAGGCCCCTACGCCACCACTTCCGCCTGCTGCTTGAGTTTTTCTGCCTGGAAATGCGTACCCAGCCCGTCGATGATCGGCTGGAGTTTGCCGTCCATAACATCAGAGAGCTGGTGTAGTGTCAGTCCGATGCGATGATCGGTGACACGGTTCTGCGGGAAGTTGTAAGTGCGGATCTTCTCGCTGCGGTCGCCGCTGCCCACTTGGGCTTTGCGTTCTTTGGCCAGCGCCTGCTGCTGTTTTTCCAACTCCATCTCATAGAGACGAGCGCGTAGCACGCGCATGCCTTTTTCGCGGTTCTTGATCTGCGATTTCTCGTCCTGGCAGCTCACCACCGTGTTGGTTGGCAGGTGCGTGATGCGAACGGCGGAATACGTGGTGTTCACAGACTGCCCGCCGGGGCCGGAAGAGCAGAAGGTATCAATGCGCAGGTCTTTAGCTTCAATCTTCACGTCAACATCTTCAGCTTCCGGCAGCACAGCCACCGTCACGGCAGAAGTATGGACGCGGCCCTGCTGCTCCGTGGCCGGCACGCGCTGCACGCGATGCACGCCGCTCTCATACTTCATGCGCGAATAGACGCCCTTGCCTTCAATAATGGCAATCACTTCCTTCAGCCCGCCAACACCGGATTCAGAAGTTGAAAGCACCTCCACCTTCCAACGATGCGCCTCAGCATAGCGGCTGTACATGCGGAAGATCTCGGCGGCAAAGAGCGTGGCTTCGTCGCCGCCGGTGCCGGCGCGGATCTCAACCACCACGTTCTTTTCATCGTTGGGATCTTTGGGCACCAGCAAAATCTTCAGGTCATTTTCCACCTGGACCAGGCGCTCATCCAGACGGGTCAACTCTTCCTGGGCGTAGGCGCGCAACTCGGCATCAGACTCATCGGCCACCATGGCCTTGCTTTCTTCAATGCCGCGCTGCAGGTCTTTGTATTCGCGGTACTTTTCCACGATCTCAGAGAGGTCGCTGTGCGCCTTAGCGGTCTTCTGGTACTTTTGCGAATCCCCGATCACCTCTGGCGAAGAGAGCGCCTGGGTCAGCTCGTCATATTTGGTTTCGATTTGATTTAACCGTTCAAACATTTGAATACCTTCATTCTAAAGCTGCTGCAATTTGAAATTCGCCGGTGCTGCGATTACGGGCATATTCGAAAATCCGTAGAGACGTAGCATGCTGCGTCTCTACATCTGAGGTTCACGTTCACGCTGCGGCTCTGATTGTGCCACGCGTCTTTTCTACAAATTTGATCCACGCCGTTGCGCACTGGCGCGCATTTTCAATCAGCGGCATGTGGCCGGAGCCGGGCAGCAGCAGAACTTCAGAGTTCTGGATGCCCTGGCGGAAAACTTCGGCACAGGAAACGTGAAGCACCCGGTCCTGGTCGCCCCAGATGATCAGCGCCGGAGCCTTGATTTGCGCAAGCCTTGCTTCCAGCGGCGGATCATTCTTCTGCGTCTCCCAAAAAATTTTGGCCGACTTGTCTGAGCCGGCAATGGCCCGGTTCGCCGCCTGGCGAAGAACTGATTTTGGGATATATGGACGCTTGCAAAATACTTTGTCCAGGAGCCGATCAAATTCCCAGAGCGAGGAAGCCACCAGCCAGTTGTCGCCGGCGGCAACGGAGCGTGCCAGCTCGCTTGCTTGCGGCTCAGCCACGCCATGCGGCGCTATCAGGCCCAGGGTGATTACCTCGTCAGGATATTGGGCTGCATAGGCCGAGCAGATAAAGCCGCCCATGGAGTGTCCAACCAGGTGCACGCGTCCCAGGCCGAGTGTGGTGATGAATTCACGCAGGCGTTGCACCTGCCTGGGATAGCCATACGACTCAGACTCAATTCGCGTGGACTCTCCCCAGCCGGGCATATCCGGTGCGATCACGCGATACTGTTTCGTGAGGCGTCCGGCAAAACGGTTCCAGCTATCGCGCGAGGAGCCAAAGCCGTGGACCAATACTACCGGCTCACCCTTGCCGCCTTCTGAGTAGACCACGCGATGATCGCCAATCTGCAGCAAGCGCCGGTGCAAACCTGCGTTCAGGCGCTCAAGCGTGATCAACATTGTGGCAAGATTGGGCACGGCGATTCCTCCTTTCCTGAATAATGAACAGATGGATGGAAAGAAAGTTTGCGGTGGGACCGCCTAGGCAATCACTAGTTCGCCGCCGTTCTTCTTCTCAAGTTCCATGGCGAGGTCGAGCGCTTTGATCGCGCATTCCACCTGCTCGTCCGTTGGAGGCTGGGTAGTAATGCGCTGGAGCCACAATCCGGGCTTGGTGAGCAGAGCAAAGAATGACTTGCCATGCTTGGCGGAGAAGCGGATCATCTCATAAGAAACTGAGGCGATAAGCGGCAGAAAAGCCACGCGCAGGGCAAACTTAGCCCAAAATCCCTGGACCGGGAACGCGGCATAAACGAAGATCGAGATCAGCATGATCGTCATCAGGAAGCTGGTGCCGCAGCGCGGATGGAAAGTGGAGTACTTCTGCGCTTCTGTAATTGAGGGCATGCCGTTATTTTCAAAAGCGAAAACAGTCTTGTGCTCAGCGCCGTGGTAGCGATAGACGCGCTTGATATCGCCCCAAAGCGAAATCCCCCAGATAAAGAGCAGGAAGAGCAAAATACGGATCACGCCATCGACCAGAGTAAAAAGAGAGTTGTTGTGCAGCGCGGCCCAGCGAGTCTTCAATCCGGTGGCGGCAGCCAGCGGAACAAACTTATACATGAAGATAAAGAAGCCAATGGAGACCACCATGCTGCCGACGATGGCCCAGGTGCCGAGCTCCGGCTTTTTCCCGCCTTCTTCCTTGGCAACTTCGTCCAGTCCCACGTTCAGGGAGAACTTTGAGGCCACAAAGCCCAGGCGCATGGCCTGGCCAAGCGTTGCCAGCCCGCGAACAAACGGCCAGCCCAGCCATTTGCGCTTTTCAGAAGGGCGGAGCAGCGTCTCGCTATGCGTGGTGATCTCGCCGCTGGATTTGCGTATGGCGATGCCCCAGGCGTGCGGCGAGCGCATCATTACGCCCTCCATCACCGCCTGCCCGCCGACAAGGGTTTCTTCACCGCTCTCCAGAGCGGGCAGCAGCTGCAGAGCAGCCATAAAACGCAGAAATTGACGCCAATATCTCATGGGATTATTAGATGATCGAGAGCCGAAAAAAGCTTTAGCGTGATCGCCACGGCTGCAAACGGCTGCCAAACCAGTATTTTACGGGATTCCATGGGAAAAAGGAACGGATTTCAGGTATCGAAAGGGAACTTGTTGACCTGCAATACAATCGAGATATGAATTCGGCGATCCAGACCGCTGGGGTGCTGAGCTTTGAAGAGGCGTACGAGGTAGTGCGAGCTTATTGCCAGCGAATTCTCCAGCGGCAGATGACTCAGGCAGAAGAAGTGCCTTTGCTTGGATCCCTAGGCCGAGTCTTGGCCGAACCAGTTGTTGCCGACCGCGACTTTCCCCCTTTTCCTCGCTCCACGCGCGATGGTTATGCCGTGAGGTCAGCAGACTTGGCCCAAAATGGGTCAGCCTTGCTGCGGGTCGTGGGGCAGATAAAAGCCGGGGACAGCTATGATCTACCGGTAGCTTCAGGCGAAGCCGTAGAGATCATGACCGGCGCAGCCGTCCCACAAGGCGCGGATGCGGTAGTGATGGTGGAATACGCCACGCGTAAAAGCCCTTCAGAAGCCGGCGTCGACGGACGCGATGGGGCGCAGCACCAAGAAGCTCCAGCAAAAACTTCCAGTGACGGCGACGATGATGTTTTAGAGGCCTTGCGCGATCCCCTGCGCGATCCTTTTTGCGATCCAAAGAGCGCCAAGGAAAGCCCAGCAGGAACCACCCCAGAAGATTTAGTAGAGATCCGGCGCGCAACCGCGGCGGGCGAAAACATTGTTCCTGCCGGAGCCGAAGCCAAAGCCGGACAGGAACTGCTGCCAAAAGGAACCAGGCTGGGGCCGGCCCAGATTGCGCTGGCTGCTGCGGCAGGAAAGGTGCGAGTCAAGGTATTTGCCAAACCGCGCGTAGCCATTCTCTCTACGGGTGACGAGTTGGTGGATGTGGCGGAAAAGCCAGGTCCAAGCCAGATTCGCAACAGCAACAGCTACTCTCTGGCTGCTCTGGTTGCGGCCAACGGAGGAGAACCCGTTCAGCTTCCGATCGCTCCCGACGAAGAAGGCAGGCTGATTGAACTGGTCCAGGAAGGATTGAAAGCCGATTTGCTGCTGCTCTCCGGCGGCGTCTCAATGGGGAAATTTGATCTGGTGGAGAAGGTACTAAAAGAGCTGGGCGCAGAGTTTTTCTTTACCGGAGCCATGATCCAGCCCGGCAAACCAGTGGTATTTGGCGCGCGCGGTGAAACGCCTTTTTTCGGATTGCCTGGCAATCCAGTCTCAGTGATGGTGACTTTTGAGCTCTTTGCCCGGCAGGTTGTGGAAGCTCTGAGCGGGGTTGAGCCGCAGCGTCTGAGATCGGCCCAAGCCCGCCTAAACAAGGAATTTAAAACCAAAACAGGGCTAACCAGATTCCTGCCTGGCACGCTTGAAGGGGGGTTAGAAAATCCTGAAGTTGATGTCGTCCCATGGCAGGGTTCAGGCGATATGCTGGCTGCGGCGCGGGCAAACTGCTATCTTGTGGTGCCTCCCGACCGGGAGAAATTGGCCAGGGGTGAAATGGTAACGGTGGTGCTTCGCTGATGAAGAAAAGCTCAAATCGGCAAAAGACTCAGGCAACGGGCAAGCTTTCTCATTACGACTCCGCCGGCCAGGCCAAGATGGTGGACGTCTCAGGCAAGGCCGCGACACGCCGTGAAGCTGAGGCCTCAGCGTTTGTGGAGATGTCGGCAAAAGTCTTGCGCGCTTTGCCGCAGAATCCAAAGGGAAATCCGCTGGAAGTGGCCAGATTTGCCGGAATTTCCGCCGCTAAACGGACAAGCGAGCTAATACCAATGTGCCATCCGCTCCCCCTGAGTTTCATTGATGTGACCACTGAGGTATGCGAAAATGGCGTGCAGGTCTATTCCAGAGCTGCCACAACCGCCCAGACCGGGGTGGAAATGGAGGCGCTCATGGCAGCAACCGTCGCCGCCTTGACGGTTTATGACATGTGTAAGGCGCTCGATAAGAGCATCACCATTCGCGAAATCGTTTTGCTGCGAAAATCAGGCGGAAAGAGCGGAGAATTCCGGCGCACCAACACCAGGTGATCGCTTCAGGAAACAAGTTTCATGCCAAGCAACATCAAGGTCCTGCTGGTTGATGACAATCCCATGATCCTGGAGATGCTGCGGCAGGCCCTTGCCCACTTTTCCACTGTCCAGACCATGCAAGATGCGGCCGACGCGCTGCTCAAAGCAATTGAAGACAAGCCAGATCTGATTATTGCCGACTATGCCATGAACGGCATGGATGGCCGCCAGCTTCTGCAAAAGATCAAGAGCCGCAACGCCAGCGCGGGAATTCCAGTAATGCTCATGGCCAGCAAAACCGATATCAATGAAAAGCTTAAAGCCATACAGGATACAGTTGAAGACTTCATAGAGAAGCCGTTTTTCCTGAAGGAAGCAGCGGCCAGGATCAAGAAGGTTGTGGACAAAATCTCGCTGGAAAAAATGGCCAAAGAAGCGCCCGGAGAATCTGTGCTGCGCGGCAGCCTGGCGCAGATGAACGTGCTCGACCTGCTGCAATCTCTGGATATGGGGCGCAAGACCTGCGCGCTTACCCTGGCCAACAACGGCGATAGATGCAAGATGTTTTTTACCGATGGCCAGATTAATCATGCGCTTTACGGCGACCTGAAGGGCGATTCCGCCGTTTATAAGGTGCTCACCTGGACTGCCGGCAGCTTTGAGATTGATTTTGCCGGCGCCAGCAATGAACAATCCACCACGCAATCCACGCAAGGTCTGCTGCTGGAAGGCCTGCGCTTGCTGGATGAATCCAATCGCGATACCGAAGAGAACGTCCTGGAAGCCTAGGACCTATCTAAAAGAACGAACCTGAAGTTAAGAGAGCCTGAATTAGAGAGACTCCAGCCTGTGAATCCGCCAACAATAAAAACCGCTTCCGTGCTGACCATCAGCGATTCTTCCTCTGTCGGCCAGCGCAAAGACCTCTCTGGGCCGGCGGTTGTGCGCGAGTTGGAAGCTTCCGGCTTTAAGGTGCTGCACAGCTCCGTTCTGCCGGATGAAAAGGATTCCATCTCTGCCCGGCTGCTTGAGTGCAGTGAGATTACCCGTTTGGTCATCACCACTGGCGGAACCGGGATTGCACCCAGAGACGTTACCCCGGAAGCCACGCTGGCTGTGATTGAACGAAGGATTGTAGGGATTGAAGAGAAGATGCGAATGGCTGGCTCTCAGAAAACGCCCTTTGCTGCGCTCAGCCGAGGGGTTTGCGGCATCCGAGGAAAAGCTCTTCTGCTGAACCTGCCGGGCAGTCCTGCAGCGGCAGTGGAATCCCTACAGGCTGTGATCGAAATCCTGCCGCACGCTCTGGAATTGCTGGACGGCAAAACAGAGCACTGATTTTTCCGAAGTCTCGTTCCAAAGTCTCGAGCATAGCGAGAGATCCCTAAAGCCAACGGAGAGTTCTGCGAGCAGGCGAAACAATGGTTAACGCGCCCTGGGTAATAGATGGTGTTCTCGTGTTGTCGAAGATGTAGGTGCACATTTCAGCCGCGCCGCCAAGAGGGCACAACCATGCTAAGCGAGACCTGGGGGTGGAGCTGCTGCTCCCGCGCGCTGATGCATGAACGCGACCTGTTGCTCAATCGTGGTGGCAAACCGTTCCACGTGCTGGATATGGCTAAAGACTTCCATGACTCCGGCTGCTGTCACCATGATGGTGCCGTAGTCAGCCAAAGGAGATTTATGGAAGGACACCTGTTGCACCTGGTACAGAAACAGGTCAAAAGAGCGTAACGGTGTCCGGAACAGCACCCGCTGATTGGTGACCGCAAACTCCCCCATGCTCACGCTCCATTGCGCCCATCCGCCAACCAGGATGCCGGCCACAAGAAAAATCTCACCCGGCGCAACGGAAAAAGTCCGTTGATCAACCGGCGTGTACCACCACGCCCCCACAAGAGTTGCACCTATTGCACAACAGATGGTAGCCAGAACAAAGGCATTTTTATTGATGGTCCAGTGATGTTGCGTGCGAAAAAGAACTGTTTCCCCTGCCAGCAGGTTTTGATCAACTTTAGCCATGAGCGCCTTTCCTGAGCGGCCAGCATTATATCTTGGAAACAGGAAGGCAAAATTGGAGTTCTCAAATTTACGTTCCTCGCTCCGGCTCGCCTCTAAAATCAGCGTGCTGCGCGCTGCTTTGGATGGCTGTTCACAAAAGAAATATCAATGCCCTTGGGAGTGACGCGGACAGCGGAAATCCTGCCCTGTACATGAGAAATTTTGGCCGGTTCGAAAATGAGGGTATTGCCCTGTGCTGTAACTCCCTGCTGCTGCTCCGATTGCAGTAATGACGAGAGGTGCATGCCGACCATTCCCATCAGCGCCTTCACCGGCAGGTGCTCCGCTTTCACCTTTTTCCCTTCCAATTTCAGGTTGGTGCCGTCGGTTGAGACCGGGCCATCTACTTCAAAGGGAATGTCAATTCCTTTGTGTACCTTGCCCTTCAGGTGAACCTCATTGTCTTTCACTTCAACCTGCAGATCGCTGATCTTTGAGTTGGAATGTTCAATCTTCTGCCCAAAAATCTTGGTAAGGCTTTCTGCGCTGATAAAAACCTCGCCATGCTCGATTTCCGTTGTGCGTGCTGAACAGAGCGGCTGGGTCTTTCCGCGGGCCACCATCCGGGCGGCGAAATGCTGCAATCCAAGGACAGCTCCGGGGATGGAGGAATACTCTCCGCGATCCATGGAGAGAGTGCTGACGGGTTGAGGACAATTAGACTTGTCAGACTTATCAGCAGCTCCGGCTCCATAAGAGGCAAGCAGAGTGGCAGTCACCAGCAGAAGACGGAGGCGCATGTACATTGGATGCATTTCTAAAATCTCGAGCGTAGCTTTGCTGAAATCCCGCTCAGCTTTTTCTCCTCGACCCTGAGCGTTCTTCGCGAAGGGAGGGTCACTATTACTATGATAATTCGAGGATTTTCGGCATTGCATAAATGCCAAACATCGCCGAAAGTGGTCTAACTCCACTCTCGTAACGGTTTTACTTTGGATTCTTTGGCAATTTCGGCAATTCTGGGAATCTCTTTAGCTGGTCCTCTGCAGCTTAGCAGCGCATAGGGCTCCCTCGCTCTGCTCGGGATGTTAGAAAAAATCTTCTTCCCTAAACTCCTCTGGCTTCTTGTCCGGTCCTCTTTCCGCTTCGGCCGTCCGCAACTGTACTCGCCGGATTTTGCCCGAGATCGTCTTTGGCAGATCGACAAACTCCAGCCGGCGCACGCGCTTGTATGGCGCCAGCACCTTACGGCTGTGCTGGAAGATAGAGAGAGCAGTCTCGCGCGAAGGCTGGCAGCCTGCGCGCAGTGTGACAAAGGCCTTTACCAGAGCGTGCCGAACGGGATCGGGCGAGGGAACCACGGCGCACTCCACTACATCCTCGTGCTCAATCAGCGCGCTTTCAACCTCAAACGGGCTAATGCGGTAGTCGGAGGCCTTAAAGACATCATCGGCTCGGCCAACAAAGGTGAGATAGCCTTCCGCATCGCGCTGCACCACATCGCCGGTGCGATAGACCGGGCCGGCAAGCGGAATCAGGTTGCCATCATCGCCCTGATAGCCGGGCATAAGCGCTGCCGGAGGCGGATTGAGCGGCAGGCAAAGCTCGCCTTCTTCATCCTCTCTGTCTTCTGTCGCTGCGCTCCACACCGCAGGCGAATCTCCCTTTGGTTCTGTTCGTTTCTGCTCCTGATGCTCGCCGCTCACCGCGTGGTCGGGTTCGCGGCTTTCCCTTCTTTCCCCCAAGTCGTCGGCATTGAGTAGCCGTATGCGATAGCCCGGCATGGGCCTTCCCATGGCGCCGACTTTCAGCATCTGTCCCGGAGGATTGCCGATCTGCGCCGTAGTCTCGGTCTGGCCGTAGCCATCACGAATCGTTAATCCCCAGGCGGCGCGCACCTGCTCAATCACTTCAGGATTCAGCGGCTCGCCAGCGCTGGCCAGCTCTCGCAGCTTTACTTTCCAGTTACTCAGCTTCTCAATGATCAACATGCGCCAGACCGTAGGCGGCGCGCAGAAGGTAGTTACGTTGCAATTGGTAAGGGCATCCAGCAGGCCGCGAGCGTTGAAGCGCGATTGGTTGATCACGAACACCGTAGCCTCGGCGTTCCACGGCGCGAAGAAGCAACTCCAGGCGTGCTTGGCCCAGCCCGGAGATGAGAGATTGCAGTGAACGTCGCCGGGCTTGATGCCGATCCAATACATGGTGGAAAGATGCCCAACCGGATAGCTGGTGTGCGAGTGCATTACCAGCTTGGGCTTGGCTGTGGTGCCGGAGGTGAAGTAGAGCTGAAGAGGATCGCTGGCCTTGGTTTCACCGTCAGGTGCGAACGCAGCAGGCGCGGCATAGCCTTGCTCGTATTCGTGCCAGCCTGAAACTTTTCCGCCAATGGCGATACGGGTGCAGCTTCCGCATGAGCTCTCAATCTTTGGCGCCAGCTCCGCCGCGCAGACAATATGTCGCACGCGCCCGCGAGCAATGCGGTCAGCAACATCATTTGCCGTGAGCAGCGTTGTGGCTGGGATAATCACTGCGCCAAGCTTGATCATGGCCAGCATGGTCTCCCACAGCGGCGGAATATTGCCAAGCATCAACAATACGCAGTCGCCGCGCTTCACGCCCAGGCTGCGATAGTAGTTGGCGATTCTGTTTGAACGTTCAGAAAGCTCCGCGAAGGTCAGCTTGTCCTGGCGGCCATCTTCTTCATACATCACCCACAAGGCAGTTTGATCGCGGCGATCACCCGCAGCAATCTGGTCAAACCAATCCAGCGCCCAGTTAAATTTTTCCAGCTTTGGCCACTGGAATCCTGCGTAGGCAGCGGTGTAATCTTCGCGATGGGTAAGAAGGAAGTCGCGTGCGATGCGGAAGGTTTTTGTTTCTGTCTTTCTAACCATAGCTTTTTTCTGCAATCCCGAGCGGAGCGAGGGATCCATATCATTGCCAATGAATTTGGCCAAACGAATTAAATTTAGTATTTGTTGAAGAGCATTTTTGACTATAGGGTTCCCTCGCTCCGCTCGGGATTTCAGAAAAAAACCTAGCTGTGAAGTTTCAACACGTTGTTCCTATCTAGGTAATAGTCCATTCGAGACAAACCAGAGAAGCTGAATGTGATGAGCAATCACTTCAAACGGG
>DASRDW010000115.1:0-11930 GCA_035652415.1 Candidatus Angelobacter sp.
CCGTCGGGTGCGTGGCCGTCACCAGGATCAGCTTGCCGCGTCGCGGAAAAGATGGGTCGTTAAGAATATCGAGCTTGAGTTTGGCTCCGTACCGCCCGATTGGCTCGAAATAAGACTCAGGTAAATGGAGGCGCTCGGCAATGGCTTGAATCGATAATAAAGATTGGCTCATAAGCTCATAAGGGAAACGGACGAGTGTAGAACTCCGCCATATAAAGAAGCAAGCAGGAAAGTTTTCATCATGCTTTGGCGGCTTGCCTAACGGACGAGAGATGGAGATCGGCTGCTAGACATAGCAAAGTGCAGCTTTTCGCTCTGCGATTTTGGCGATCCCTTGAAGCTTTCTTGCCCCAATGTGGCATTATTGTAAACCGTGCAAAAGACAGCATCAGTTGAACAAGCCGGCCTGCGCAAAGAACTTCGACTTCGCGATCTTGTAATGGCGCAGGTTCTGTGCGTTGTGGGCTCAACATGGGTGGGCATTGCGGCCAAACTGGGCCGAGAGCACGTGGCGTTCTGGCTGGGTGCAATGGTGCTGTACTATGTGCCGCTCGCCATTGTGGTGATTTACCTGAACCGGATGATGCCGCTGGAAGGCGGCCTATATCAATGGGCGAAATCCGGTTTCGGCGAGATGGCCGGCTTTCTCACAGCGTGGAACCTGTGGGTTTACGCGGTGATTGTGACCGGCGCGATTATTTTTGTTGTGCCTACGGATGCCGCATTCATGCTTGGTCCTGCAGGAGCATGGCTGCCCGGAAGCAAAATCGCTACTCTGGTGCTCACCGGCGGCGTAATGGCCGGGATTACTCTGGTTGCCATCCGCGGCCTGGATATCGGAAAGTGGCTGCACAACATAGGCAGCATTGGAATCATGGCGGCCTATGTGATTCTGCTGGCGCTGCCGGTGTGGGCGCTCCTCCACCATTCGATTGCGCACTATAATCCCATTCCCTGGCAGACTCCACGGCCGTCGTGGTTCGGTCTGGCAATCTTCGGCCAGATGACAGTCGGTGCGCTCAGCGGATTTGAATACGTTGCCATTCTGGCAGGTGAATGCCACAGCGCGGCGCGCACCATTGGGCAATCCGTGGCGATCTCAGCGCCCATCATCGCCCTGATGTTTATTCTGGGAACAAGTTCGGTGCTGACTTTTGTGGGCACGCAGCCTATCAACGTGATCGGCCCTATTCCGCAAACCATGCGGCTTGCCCTTGGCGCTGCGGGTTGGGTGGCGCCATTGGCTATTTCTCTACTAATGATGCGCGCCGTGGCAAGCGCCAGCCTCATCTTTACCGGTCTATCGCGCCTGCCCATGACTGCCGGCTGGGACAACCTGGTGCCGCGCTGGTTTGCGCGCTTGCATCCGCGCCGAAAGACGCCCGTGAATTCGATCCTCTTTGTGGCTGCCTTGGTCATGGGGCTCATCTTCCTCAGCATGTTGGGCGTGCATGAACAGGAAGCAAGCCAGCTTCTGGCTGCGGCGTCGATCGCCCACTACGCCATTACCTATGTAGCGCTGTTTGCTCTGCCGCTGCTGGGTAGCCGTGCACTGCGAAGCGGGTTGCCTTTCTGGGTGAAGCTTGCTGCCCTGGGCGGTTTAATTTCAAGCGTGGTCGCGCTGGTGATCGCGGTTTACCCAATCGTGGATGTGACAAGCAAAGGAACCTACGCCGCGAAGATTTGTGCAGTGGTGCTGGTGAGCAATCTGGTAGGAGTAATGATCTATCGGGCAGGGCAGAGAAGAGCGCGGTTAGCCCTGAGCCAAGCCAGCACACCGCAGTGAATGGATCATTTCTTTGTAAAGGCGACTTGTTTTCACGTGATTAGCGAGCATCACTAAGACGTGCACTACTCGCGATCCTGTCATATTATTCTCGTGCCATGAAGAACATGAAGAAATGGATTGTCGCGATATTACTCATTGCCGCTGCGGCGTTTGCGCAGCAAACCCACAATCAATACGAGCCAGCGAACGCGCCGGGCGCCGGACAGAAGCTGCTTGCGCAATTTGCGGGCGAATGGGATGTCGTCAAGACGTTCTTCCCGGCGAATGGAAAGCCGGTCGTGACAAAAGGCACGTGTAAGCAGTACATGATCCAGGACGGGAAGTTTCTACAGTCGGATTTCACCTTCTTCAATTCTGACGGAAGCAAGAGCACCGGAACCGGAATCTCCGGCTTCGACTCTAAAACGAATCGCTTCATCACCGTGTGGTATGACTCGCGGCAGACGACAATGTCGATTCGCCAGAGCGATGGCACGTTTGACGGCAAGAACATTGTCCTATGGGCCACAGCTCTCGATCCAGACCGCCCAGGGCGCAAGACCGTCGCTCGTGCGCACCTTGAAGAAAACGGTCACGTTCTCCTGCATCAGCATTTCTTGATCGATGCCCAAGGGAAGGAGCGGATGATGATTGAGCTGCGGCTAACGCGAAAGTAGAGTCTCCGCATCTCCCGCTACAACCGCAAGATATTGGCCTTGAAACTGCTTATTTTGACACTTGACTTTACTGCAGGTGGGTGTATCGTTGCGTACTCGTATTGAAGCAGCATTTAGCACTAGACCCAGGTGAAGTCCCAACGCCCGTGCCCGCCCGGTAGTTTTAAAACACAACCGGGGCAGATTGGCCGACAAGAAACCAGGAGGAATAATGGCTGCAAATGCAATCCCCATTCCAGAGTTACAACTGACGACAGAACAGAAACCAGAGGAAATTATTATTCGTGGAACAGGCAAAATCTCAGCAGCAAGCGCTGACCTGCTGCAGAGCACGGTTCGCGGCCTGATCCCGGGGGCAAAACGCATCGTCCTTGACCTGACCGGGGTTGAGTACGTGGATAGTTCCGGCCTGGGTGCGCTGGTCACCCTCTATGTGGCCGCGAGCAAGGCGCAGTGCATGTTGGAAATAGCCAACCCCAAGCAACGCGTCCGCGATTTATTCAAAATGACCAAGATTGCTTCCTTCTTTGATGGCGGAGCTTGCGTCGGCGATGTTGGCGGCATGTGATTTTGAACGTTCTTCGCGTGATTTTAATGCGTAGGGAACAGTAGATGATTTGAAAAAGGTGGCGGGCGGCAATCGGATCGGCTTCTTACAGTAGCTTGTACACAAAGATCCGAAGAGCTGCCCGCCAACATTTCTTATATGCAGGCATTTGGCAACTTCCTGTCAGCTTGTTCGATCCCTGCTAAAAACCTACTCAGGTAAAGAGAAATTCCTTGGTCCGCAGATCGCGTACTGTATCGCGCAGCTTGGCAGCTTTTTCAAATTCAAAGCGTTTGGCGGCCTCGCGCATATCGCTTTCTAAGTTTGCAATGTACTGATCCAACTCGTCTTGCGACTTGAAGTCCGGCAAGCCATCCGATCCCTGCGTGACATCCACGTAGTCGGCTTCGGCAATTCCCGCCAGTGACATTGTCAGCGGCCGGCTGATCGATTCCGGCGTAATCCCATGCTCCTGGTTATAAGCCTGCTGGATGGCGCGACGTCGGTCAGTCTCATCCATCGCGCGCTTCATGGAATCGGTGATTTTGTCGGCATAAAGAATGGCGCGGCCATTCAGATTGCGGGCGCAGCGGCCAATGGTCTGGATCAGCGAACCACTGGAGCGCAGGAACCCTTCTTTATCGGCATCAAGGATCGCCACCAGCGAAACCTCGGGCAGGTCGAGACCTTCGCGCAGCAGGTTGATGCCGATGAGCACATCAAACTCGCCTTTGCGCAGGTCGCGCAGCAGTTTGATGCGTTCGAGCGTTTCGATCTCCGAGTGCATATAGCGGCAGCGTACGCCAACCTCGGCGTAGTACTCGGCCAGGTCTTCTGCCATGCGCTTGGTTAGCGTCGTCACCAGAACACGCTCGCCGAGGCTGACACGATCGCGAATCTCATGCAGAAGATCGTCAATCTGCCCCTTCACCGGACGCACCTCCACCGGCGGATCGACCAATCCAGTAGGACGGATAATCTGCTCCACCACAACACCTGAAGATTTCGTCAGCTCATACGGGCCCGGTGTCGCAGAAACATAAATAAGCTGGTTTGTGCGCTCTTCAAACTCTTCAAATTTGAGCGGACGGTTATCGAGCGCCGAAGGCAAGCGGAAGCCATACTGCACAAGGTTCTCTTTGCGCGAACGGTCGCCATGCCACATGCCATGAAGTTGCGGCACCGTCTGATGTGACTCGTCGAGAAACATGATGAAATCGCGCGGAACATAGTCGAGCAGCGTTGGCGGCGGCTCACCCGGCTTGCGTCCGCTAAAGTGCCGCGAGTAGTTCTCAATGCCGTGGCAGTAGCCCACAGACTTGATCATCTCCAGATCAAACCGAGTGCGCTGATGCACGCGTTGCGACTCCACCAGCCGGCCCTCTTTTTCCAGCTCTTTCTCCCACCACGCCAGCTCTTCCAGAATGGTGCCAATGGCCTGGTTGCGCGTGACGTTTGACATTACGTAATGGCTTTTGGGATAAATCGGCAACCGCGTGTACTTCTGCTTGACCGTACCGAAGAGAGGATCAATCTGCGAGAGCGAATCGACCTCATCCCCAAACAGCTCGATGCGATAAGCGTTATCGTCGTATGTGGGAAAGACCTCAATCACATCGCCGCGAACGCGAAAGGTCCCGCGCTTGAACTCGGTATCATTGCGTTCGTAAAGAATCTCGACCAGCTTGCTGAAGATGTCCTGACGGCGGATCTTCTGTCCTTTCTCCAAAAAAAGCAACATGCCGTAATATGCTTCCGGCGATCCCAGGCCGTAAATGCAGCTCACTGAAGCAACAATCACGCAATCGCGCCGCTCGAAGAGTGACCGTGTCGCTGAGAGCCGCAGCTTATCCAACTCATCATTAATGGTAGCTTCTTTCTCTATGTAAACGTCCCCGGCGGGGATATAGGCCTCAGGCTGGTAGTAGTCATAGTAAGAGACAAAATATTCGACCGCATTGTTGGGAAAGAACTGTTTGAATTCGTGATAGAGCTGCGCCGCCAGCGTTTTATTGTGCGCCAGCACCAGCGCGGGGCGATTGAGCTGCTCAATCACCTTGGCCATGGTGTAGGTCTTTCCCGACCCGGTCACGCCGAGCAGCACTTGGTGCTTCTCCCCGGCATAAATGCCACGGGTGAGTTCGTCGATGGCATTGGCCTGGTCGCCCTTCGGCTTGTAGTCGGAAATAAGTCGAAAATCCATAACGGTCTTTATAAAACCAAATCTTCACCACAAAGACGAGGGAGGAATCCCAAATCCGCGTCTCCCAGATGAATTTTCTGTCATGCAGAATCTCTCTATCGTGACATGAAAGACCGTATAGGGGCAATCTGCAACCAGTGGATCTATTGGAATTTGAGCCATAAGTTATGGTAAATATGGGCTAACGCTCAAGGAAAACCATGAACATTGAAATCCGCGATGCAGCTCTAGAGGCCAGAATCCGTAAGCAATTGGAAGCGACCGGTTCCGATAGCGTGGAAGAAGTGTTGCTCCGATTGCTCGAAACTCAAGAAGAGCAGGACCGCTGGCTTTTGGAAAACCGGCAGGCAATCAACGAAAAGATTCAGCGTGGTATTGATCAGCTTGACCGAGGCGAAGGGATAACTGAAAACCAACTCAGCGCTTACCTCAAGGACTTGAAAGCCAAGCCTGAATGAGCGTGCGTTACGTTCTTGCGCCAGAAGCTGCTGCTGATCTCGTCCAAATCTGGCGTTATATTAAGAAAAACAGCAGCATTTTAACGGCAGATCATGTCGAATCCGTCATTCTGGACAAAATCGTTTTTCTTGCAGCAAATCCAGGCGCAGGACATTGGCGCAAGGACCTGACGGACCAGACAGTCAGATTCTTCTCTGTCTATTCTTACCTAATTGTCTATCGTCCAGACACTCAGCCTCTACAGGTGGTGTCAATTCTGCATGGCCGCAGAAACTTGGAAAAGGTCTTAAAGAACAGATTTTGAAATACTCCAATGATGGCGGCTACCCTTGGGCAGAAGTTCACGACGAAGTTGTTCCCACGGAACAGTTATGGCTTCTCCTGTTTTCAAATCCTCCATTCGACGCGCCACCTCCTGGTCCCATGCCTCTTGAACGGATTCATTAGTGCCGTCAAGACTATCGAGCAGGGTGTTAGCTAATGCAGCACGCTCCTCAGCAGAGAGAGCAAGCGTTCGTTTTAGAAGATCGGAAACCTCTGGACTCATAAGTTCATTTACCTCGTATCCAGTACGCCATGACATAGGGCGAAAAAGGGCTGATTTTATTCATACCGCCGATGCGGTTGAGCACAACGATCTTTGAAAATCTGAAAAGATCTTCAGAATGCCAACGTTAAGCAGAGGGTCGCAAACTCGCCGAAATCGTCCGAATTCAAGCACAGCAAAGGCGGAGGTGCGATATGGTTCTATTCCGCCTTAAACTCCAGCCGGCACTGCTCTCTCGGGCCAAGAACTGTTGCCAGCTCGTGCGGCTTATCAATCAATACATCTGGCGGAGCATCTTCCAGCGTGTGTGGCGCCAGGCCGTAGGTTACGCCGACGGAATAAATTCCGGCGTTGCGGGCCGTGAGCACGTCAACGTTGGAGTCGCCAATAAGGATTGTTTCTTCCGGTTTGGCGCCGGACTCCTCCAGCAAGGCCTCCACACCGGCCGGATCAGGCTTTTTGGTATGAAAGCTGTTGCCGCCATAGACCTGGAAGAAATAGGTTCCCAGGCCAAGCGCTTCCACAATCGCCCGAGAGGGGCCAACTGGCTTGTTGCTGAGAACTGCCATCTTCAATGGCTGGCCGTTACGGCTGGCGCGGATCGTATCCAAGGCCTCTTTAATCCCTTCGTAAACATAGGTGCTATCCAACTTGTGCTCGCGATACCACGTCATAAAGTAAAGCATGGCGTCCTGGACAAAGCTTTCGTCGTCCGGATCACCCAGGGAGCGCCGCACCAGCATGGGAGCGCCATCGCCTATATAACTGGCAATTACCGGATGAGGGAGGGCGGGCTTGCCATAGTGGTGGAGCATGGCATTGACAGAATTTGCCAGGTCTTCACGGGAATCGACCAGCGTTCCGTCCAGGTCAAAAATGAGCAGTTTGGCGGTATGGCCGGGGATGGGCCGATTTTTGCGAATCATTCATTTTCAGTATACCCGGTAAACACCTTACGATTTAGAATGGAAGGTAACCCAGGTACGCTTAACCACCCACCAACTAGAGGAGCACTATGGCCGTAACCAAGATCGACTCTCGGAAAAGCGCGTCTGCAGTCGAAGAAATCCCCACAAAAACAGAAAAGACTTATGAAGGCCTTACGCGCCAGCAACTGGTGGAGGCTTACCGTCTCATGTATCTTTCGCGGCGGCTCGATGACCGGGAAAAAGTGCTGAAGAACCAGCAGAAGATTTTCTTTCAAATATCCAGTGCAGGACATGAAGCCTTGACGGTGGCGGCGGCCATGAATCTGAAACCCAGCTATGATTGGTTTTATCCTTACTATCGCGACCGCGCGCTGTGCCTGGCTCTGGGCATGACTCCGTATGAGCAGTTTTTAGAGGGAGTTGGCGCTGCCGATGATCCAAATTCCGGCGGACGTCAGATGCCTTCCCATTGGGGTCACAAAAAATTAAATATCGTGTCCCAGTCCTCTCCAACCGGCACTCAGTTCCTGCAGGCCGTGGGATGCGCTGAAGCGGGCAGGTATTTTAGCCAACATCCTGAAGCGGCGGAAAAACATGAAGGCGACTATCGCCAGTTTAAAGATGTGACTTTCCACGGCGATGAAGTGGTTTACTGCTCCGCCGGTGATGGCACCACCAGTGAAGGCGAGTTCTGGGAAGCCATGAACTCAGCCAGCAATCTGAAGCTACCGGTGTTGTTCATGATTGAAGACAATGGATATGCTATCTCCGTGCCCGTGGAAGTGCAAACTGCAGGCGGCAATGTTTCCAGGCTCATCAGTAATTTTCCTAATCTTCTGGTTGAAGAATGTGACGGTACAGATGTAGTGGCTTCTTACGCCGCGTGCAAGCGTGCAGTGGAACACATCCGCTCTGGAAATGGTCCGGCACTGGTGCACGGTCACGTAATCCGGCCGTATTCGCATTCACTCTCTGATGATGAAAAATTGTATCGCCCTGAGGCAGAACGCGAAAAAGATGCCAAGCGCGATCCGGTGACGCGTTTGCAGATGTTCCTGGTGCGGGAGAACATCCTGAACGAGGCTGGCATTAACAAACTGGAAAAATCAGTGGATGAAGAAGTGGCTGCCGCCGCGGACCAGGCCTTAAAAGCAACGCTGCCAACTACGGATTCCGTTTACACCAATGTTTACTCAGAGAGCCTGGATCCGCGCACCTTGGCGAGCGAACCACAATCTCAGGGCGCTGACAAAACCATGGCAGACCTGATCAACGCCTGCCTGAAAGATGAGATGCGCCGTGATGATCGCATCGTGGTCTTTGGTGAAGACGTTGCCGATTGCAGCCGTGAAGAATATCTGAAGCAAAAGCAGATTAAAGGCAAGGGTGGCGTGTTCAAGCTGACCTCCGGCTTGCAGCTGGAGTTTGGCAGTGATCGCGTCTTCAACTCTCCGCTGGCAGAAGCGAATATCCTTGGCCGCGCGGTCGGAATGGCAACACGCGGACTCAAACCGGTGGTTGAAATCCAGTTCTTCGACTATATCTGGCCTGCGTATCATCAGATCAGAAGTGAATTGTCTGTGATGCGCTGGCGCTCCAATGGAAATTTCTCCTGCCCGGCAGTTGTTCGCGTTGCCATTGGAGGATATCTGACCGGTGGCGCGGCTTATCACTCACAATGCGGCGAGAGCCTGTTCACGCATATCCCTGGCTTGCGAGTTTGCTTCCCATCCAACGCGCTCGATGCCAACGGCCTGCTGCGCACTGCTATTCGCTGTGATGATCCGGTCATGTTCCTGGAGCACAAACGCCTCTATCGTGAAACGTTTGGCCGCGCGCCGTATCCTGGCCCCGACCACATGATTCCGTTTGGCAAGGCAAGAATCGTAAAAGAAGGTGAAGACATCACTGTGGTCACCTACGGCGCATTGGTTCCGCGCGCGCTGCAGGCGGCACAGAAGATTGAGCGCGAGCAAAATGTAAGCGTGGAGCTGATCGACCTGCGAACGCTAAATCCTTACGACTGGGAGGCGATTGCCACTTCTGTCCGCAAGACCAGCCGCGTAATTGTGGCGCATGAAGATGTGTTGAGTTGGGGATACGGTGCAGAGATTGCTGCGCGCATTGCCGACGAGCTGTTTGAAGATCTTGACGCTCCCGTCAAGCGCGTGGCCGCAACCGATACTTTTGTTGCCTATCAGCCGATCCTGGAAGATGTAATCCTGCCGCAGGCGGATGATCTGTTTAAGGCGATGGAGAGTTTGGCAAAATTTTAAAGTTGATTGTAAGCCGTTCAGCGAAGCTCAATAATCGATCCTCAGCAGGTCTCAATCGTTGGCAATGATTGAGACCTCGCCAAAAGTTTTGAGTAGCTGATCGCGTTGATTACTTCTGCTGCTTCACCCGATCCAGCACAAACCTGTCCAATGCCAGCAGTAGCTCTTCGCGATTGGAATACGGTCCGGGTTGATAGCCTTTTGAGCTGATGCCTTGCTGCGCTAGGTCTGACAACTCCCAATCTTGCTTGTTGGTAATGTCCCAGAACTCTATCGCATCCTGCGGACTGAATCCGGGCTTCCTGATCTCATCAGGATGGAAGTGCCATTCGCAGACGATCTCAGTCTGATCAACCGCATGCGGCCACATGGTAAACGTAAGCATGTAATCGGGATGCAGGTTGAGAAAGAAGTTCGGCAGCAGGCAGTAGTAATAGACATGGCGCTGATTGTCGGCGCTCAGTCCGGGCAGCGAACAGCGTTGTGTGGTGCCGTCCATGGTTAAGCTCTGGATGCCATCACGCAAATCCATGCGGCCGCCGAGATAGGTGGGTTGCGGCGGCTCATTGTCTCCACTCATGTAGTGCGATTGCTTCTGCAGCAACGGATGCACGATGGGACAATGCAGGCATTCGGAATAATTCTGGATGATCAGCTTCCAGTTTGCCTTCAGATGGTAGACACGGCGCTCCACCATCCGTAGCTCTTCCATGCGCCACGAACGAAATTTTTGATCAAGCCCCGCCAGGTGCTGCGTAAACGAAATCGGATGGGCAGAGAGATTAATAAAGATATGCCCGTCCCACTCCGCCGTTGCTACCGCTTTCAGTGGATAGTCCGCTTCGCAAAAACCTTGCACTTTCTCCATGTGTGGCGCACTCGCCAGCGTGCCATCTAGTCTGTAGGTCCACGCATGATATTGGCACTGGATTCGACCTGTCAACTTTCCCTGTTCGTGTTTGCAAAGCAGCGTGCCGCGATGCCGGCAGACGTTGTGAAACGCGCGAATACTCCCTTGCTCGTCGCGTGTAATGATCACGCTGGCATTGGCTAAATTGCGAACGAAGTAGTCACCGGGATTCGGTATCTGCTTCGTGCGGCCGGCACACATCCACATGTCGAAGTGGATCGCTTCCATCTCGCGTTGAAACCAGCCAGGATCGGTGTAATAGCTCTGGGGAAGTGTGGTGGCTCCAGAGATAGTCAGTTCAGGCCGCGTGTTTGAGTAGAGATTAGACATCTTCAGTTGCCAGCTTAGCCTTATCGCCTGAGCTCTTTCAATATCTCTTTCGCCGCGTTCGCCCCTGAGCCCCCAGTCAACCCTGCTCCAGGATGCGTGCCTGATCCGCATAGATATAGGTTCTGAATTGGTGTCTTATATCGTGCCCAATCGAGCAGCGGACGCATGGTGAAAAACTGATCAAGCGCCAGTTCACCGTGAAAGATGTGGCCGCCAGTCAGCCCATATTTATCTTCCATATCTTTCGGAGTGATGATCTGCGCATCCTCTACTAGGCTAGCGAAATTGGGCGCATATTGGCTGATGGTTTTTACTACGGTGTTGGCCAGGGCATCGCGCTGGCTGTCCCAGTCCCCGGATTTCAACTTGAATGGCGCGAACTGAACGTAAACCGACATCACATGCTTACCCACCGGTGCTAATGAAATATCGCTTAGAGACGGGATCGTCACTTCAAGATAAGGATGCGGCGAGAAGTTGCCGTACTTAGATTCATCAAAAGCGCGCTCCAGGTAATCAATCTCCGGGCCGACGTGAATTCTTCCTTGCAGTGCCGCATTGCCAGATTCATTGAGCGCTGTAAACTTTGGCAGCGCAGAAAGCGCAAAATTTATCTTGGCCACAGTTCCGGACATGCGATAGTTCTGCAACTTCATCACGAAATCGGGTGTCAGGTGCGTGGGATCAACCAATTTGAGCAGCGTGCGCCGGGGATCTGCATTGGAGATGATGGCTTTTGCGCTAATCTCTTCGCCACTTGCCAAAACCACCGCCGTCGCAGCACCATCTTTCACGCGAACTTCTTTCACATCCGCGTTTGTACGAATCTCAGCGCCTGCTCCTTGCGCAGCGGCCGCCATAGCTTGAGTGATCGCGCCAGTTCCGCCAATCGCGAAGAACGCCGAGCCTGCAGGATGAGAATCGCCTGCAGCGCGAATCAGCAGAACTAAACTGCTGCCGGCAGACCATGGTCCCAGTGCAGTGCCAAAGATTCCCCGCGCCGCAACCACTGCCCGCAGCAGTTCGGTCTCAAAGAACTCTGCCACCAGGTCGGCCACGGCCATCGGGCCCCAGCGCAGCAGGCGATACATATCTTTCTTGCCCAACTTGCGCAGGCTTCGTCCGGTCTGCAACATGGCCCAAAGATCAGCGCGATTCGGATCATCAATATCAGGCGGAGTAAGCTTGAGAACCTCTGCGATTACCCGCCCAATCTTGCTGAGTGATTCCTGCAACACCGGATATTGCGCTGCATCTTTCTGTGAGAACTTGGCGATCTCCTGA
>DASRDW010000116.1:0-5119 GCA_035652415.1 Candidatus Angelobacter sp.
TTCCACTACTACGTCTCTTTCAAGCCCACGCTTGATCCCACGGAAGAAGAGCGCCCCGTGGAGCGCAGCTACCCTGTAGAGGTGGCCCTCTCCGTCACCGAAAACGGCGAATTGGCAGATTTGGCCTTCAGCCTGCCGCAATCTCTGCTCAATCGCCGGTGCCTGGAGTATCTTTCCCGCACCAGCTCCGCCAACTTGGTGGAAGAGAAGGTATTTGTGACCGTGCCGGGCCTTAGCGGGGATTCTGTTCTGCAAGGCAGGGGTAATCTGGAAGTGGACTCAGCCGGCAGGATCATGGGGTTGGAAATCAATTAAAAATCGCGTTTGTATATTCGCTAAATATTCGCCAATTGAGAGGAAAATCTTTAGAAATTTTAATTTGCCTTAGTACTGCCTAGTACCATCGCATTTCGTCACATATCTATCGCAATGGCAGCAACTTATCTTTCAAAATAGGGCCAAAATCCAGCTACTCTGCTTATTTTTTTGGGGTAACACACCCTAATTCCCTAGGTGTCCCAGCCGATTCTGAGGAACGGCGGTTGCCGTTAGGGTTCGTACCCATGAATCGAACACAGGTAACGACCACCGCAGGAAAATCGCTCTTCTTACTGGCGCTGCTTATTGGCGTCTCAGCTTTTGCTCAAGTTCCCCGCTCAAAGCACGTTTATATTGTGGCGGAAGAAAACCGCAGCTATGAACGGCTGGTTGGCAGCGCTTCCATGCCCTACCTGAACAGCTTGCTATCCAAGGGTGCGGTCGCCACCCAGTTTTATTCCAACATGCATGGTTCGCTGGAAAATTATCTCATCATCACTTCAGGACAATTTCTTACGCACAACAACGAGACGTTGGCTGTCTTTAACGTGGACAACATTGAGCGCCATCTGCTCACCAACGGTATGACGTTCAAGTCTTATGCTCAATCATTGCCGTTTGCCGGATTCACCGGCCTTACTTCCGGCGCTTACCTCAAGAGACATGCTCCGCTGCCTTATTACACTGACATGGCCAATAGCAGCCTCATCAAGGACCACGACTCCAGCGCCCAGATGGCAACAGATATTGCCAATGGCACACTGCCGAACTTTGCCTTTATCACCCCTGACGCCGATCATGACATGCATAACTGCGGCGCAGATCTGAATGCCTGCTTTTCCACGGCCGACCAGTGGTTAAAGAGCAACATTGCGCCTCTGCTCGCCACAGCGCCCTTCCAGCCCGGCGGTGATGGCGTGCTGATCATCTGGTCAGACGAAGCGGATTTGGATACTGACAATCGCTGCAGCGCCACGGTTCTAACGGGCTGCGGCGGGCACATCCTGGTGGCAATGATTGGCCCCCAGGTAAAAGCAGGCTATAAATCCACTACCACTTACCATCAAGAGAGCGTGCTTCGCACCATGCTGGAAGCGCTTGGCACCACCGCAAATTTCCCTGCCGCAGCTAATACAGCGCCTGATATGCGCGAGTTCTTCACGAGCAATGCCAGTACCGGCACAACTGCGAATGGTTCGGTAACTATCTCCGCACCCACGGCCAGCACTATGACTGGTCCCGGCGTCCATGCGGCCGCCACAGCGACCGGACCTAATCCTATTACCTTTATGCGGATCTACCTGGACAATGTGAGCGTCTATTCAGCCAGCGCCAGCAAGGTTGATACCACGTTGAACGTAAGCAATGGCACACATACCATGATATTCCAGGCATGGGACACGAAAGGAAACGTTTATAAAACGGCCAAAACCATCACCGTTACCTCCTCCACCACCGCAAGCGGAGTGACTATCCTGGCGCCCACGGGATCCACGGTTACATCGCCAGTACATCTTGCGGCTTCCGCATCTGCGCCCAATCCCATTACGTTCATGCGGATCTACATGGATAGCGTGAGCAAATACAGTGGCAGCGCAAGTTCTGTCGATACCACTATGAGCCTGACCAAAGGCACACATAATGTGATTTTCCAGGCCTGGGACAGCAAGGGTAACGTCTACAAGTCTGCAAAGACCATCACCGTGCAATAGACCTCCCAGCTTTGCGTCCGCTAGAGCTTGGTATATCTTCCATCAGCTCACGGACGTGAAGGCTGGCTATGCGAAATCGGCAATTGCCAGAATTGAATTGCCAAAGATCGCCGAAATTGAGGCAGATATTAAGGCGTGAGCGAAGCGCAAGCTGAGCGGACGCCTTCAGCCGAAATCCTGAGCCAAAGGCGAGGGATCTGTTGAGTGAATTCAATTTGGATTCTTTGGCAATGATGGCAATTCTGGCAATTTGCTGAAACTGGCATTATCTCTCGTTGTGCCCGAGATGTAGAATAACGGCAAATGACCTATTCCCAGGTCTCCGGCTTTGTCCTTGCAGGCGGCAAGAGTACGCGTATGGGGCAGGATAAAGCTACCCTGACGCTGAACGGACGAACGCTGCTGGAGCATGCGTTGGTGGCTTTGCGGCAGGTGTGCTGCGACGTTTCGATCCTGGGCAAGTATGAACTCTATGGCACGCTCGCTCCGGTTTATGAAGACATCTATCCCGGATGCGGGCCGCTTGGCGGCATCCACACCGCGCTCTCCAATGCGCAGACACCCTATAGCCTGATCATCGCCGTGGATACGCCATTCCTTATGCCAGAATTTCTCTCTTATCTGGCGGAACGTGCTATTGCATCAGACGCGGTGGTGATTACCCCGGAGATTGACGATTACACCCAGCCGCTTTCCACCGTTTATTCCCTGGACTTCCTGCCCATTGCTGAGAAGGCCATTAAAGCCGGCAATTACAAGATTGTTCCGCTGTTTCCGCGCGACCAAACCCTGGTGATCAAAGAAGCGGAGCTGCGCCGGTTTGCCTTCAGCGCGGAGATGTTTGAGAATCTGAATACGCCGGAAGATATGGAACGCGCCCGGCGCCGGTTCTCCCGCGTTGACACATGAGCCATCCATCGCAGCCCGAGCGTAACGAACCTTACATTGAGTTCCAGCACGTCTCCAAAGCCTTTGGCGAACATCGCGTGCTGGAAGACGTGAGCTTCAAGGTCAATGCGGGAGAGACGCTCTGCATTCTGGGCCGCAGCGGCGTGGGCAAATCGGTTTCACTGCATCACATTATGGGCTTTCTCAAACCCGATTCAGGCCGTGTAATTGTGGCTTTTGAAGACATCACTGATTACGACGAAATGCAGCTTGAGCAGATTCGCAAGAAAGTCACCATGGTTTTCCAGAACGGCGCGCTCTTTGATTCGCTCACGGTCGGCGAAAACGTGGCCTTCCCGCTGCGCGAGCGCCGCGATCTTGATGAAGAGCAGATCTTCCAGATTGTTGACGGCCTGCTGGACATGGTAGGCGTAAAAGCCATGCGCGATCTTCTTCCTTCCGATCTTTCCACCGGGATGAAGCGCAGCGTGGCCATTGCGCGCGCCCTTGCGGCACAGCCGGAGTGCATTTTGTACGATGAGCCTACGACAATGGTCGATCCGATGATGGCCCAACTGCTGGGCGATCTCATCCAAAAACTCAAGCAGCAGCTCAAGCTCACCAGCATTGTCGTGACGCATGACATGCGCCTGGCCAAGAAGCTGGCAGATAGGATCGTATTCCTCCATGAAGCGCGTGCCATTTTTGTGGGCAGCGTGGAAGAGATGGAGCGCGCCCATGAAGATGTGGTTCAGGAGTTTCTGAAATTAGATGAGCTGATTGTGCCCGGACGGGATGACGGTTATTCGATGTACACGTAGGAAAGTCTTAGTTACAAATGCAGGGGAAGTTTGCAGCGCGATTAAACCATGCGCCGTGCAAGATTTCTGCGGTAGAGACGTAGCATGCCACGTCTCTACGTCAAAAGCCTTCTAGACAGTCCGCTTTTCCAATACCGCGACCAGGCTATTCTTCGCCTGCGGGCTTAAGCGCCCGTTGCGCAAAACATCTTTGATCAAATTGACAGGCAGTTCGCTCGCCAACTGGATCAAGCGGGCTGTGGGCGTGGATTTGTTGCCCAGCAGAGCGGCCTTCACATCATTGCGAAATGACCATTTCTGGTGTCTTGAAACCGCTGGCGCCAGCAGCGCTGTTCCGGTTTCCGTCTTCAATGCCTTCACAATCCACACCTCGGTCATTTGTGGATTGGCCAGCGCGGCCTGCATAATGCGCTCTTCTTTATCGAGCAGCAGCGTCGCAGCAACCCGTCCGGAACCTTGCTTGGCCAGCGTAAGCCGCTCCCCGGCAGCAATCGTGGACATCCTTCCAATGAGAACTTCCTCCGCTGCTCGCTTCACGTCAGGAGGGACGGACGGCAGCAGCGCCACCTGCATCAGCTCAAAGGTATAGATGTGCCGGATGGTCGGCACTGAAACGTGACGCGGCGTGCGCGGATGCGTTACCAACGCCAGCCGCACTTTGCGCTGTTTAGCTACGTGGCCGTTTTTACCCAGGGCTTCAAGGGCCTCGCGTGGCAGGTCGCGGCGGTTCAGCAAGGCCAAGGCAAGATCTTCAGTGAGTCGTGGGTCGCCTGCAACAGCAGTCAGCATTTCCTGCGAGGTCTCATGCACCAGCCGCTCCAAGTCGGCATCGGGAGGCAGGATAATCTTGGCAGCCTCAGTCCGCACCCGTGGAGGCTCCGGTTGCTCCGGCGCTTCCTGCAGATTTCCTATATCGTCAGCATCGTTCATCGCCGCACTCCGCGCTGTGCTGCAATCTCCAGAGCGCCCAGCACAGGGCGCACATAAGCAAAGCTTACTGCGGCCTGGGGCTGCTGAATGCGCATGGCTTCTTTGAAAGCCTGGCGCACCAGCGCCGATCCCTGCAACACGCCGCCGGAGAGCGCCACCGGGACCGTGCCGCCCTGCGACCAGAGCTTTTGAATCACGGCGCTAGCCAGTGCCGCCAGCGCTTTCCCGGCGCGTTCGGTTATCTCGCGCGCCTGCGTGTCGCCCTGTTCAGCCGCAATCGCCACCGGGCCGGCAAGTTCCGCAAAACGCGGCTCAGCGGAGTTGGCCAAACGGATCACCTCTTCCGGCGCGACTTTCCAGTGGTCGGCAATCGTATCCAGCAGGCCACGGCTGTTGCCGAAGTCAAACGAGCGCAGCGCAGCCGCCACCGCTTCCCTGCCCACCCAGAAT
>DASRDW010000117.1:0-9690 GCA_035652415.1 Candidatus Angelobacter sp.
GCGCAATGCCCGCGCCAGTAATCCTGCGGTAATGGTTGCCGAACTGCTGGCCCAGCGATAACTAACGGCGAGCTGTTTCGACCATTTTCAGTTCCTGCGCCGCCTCGCGAATAGTGGCGTATTCCTCGTCATTCGCTCTCACGAATTTGGTGGCACGCAGAATCCTCAGCACATCATCATTCTTTCCTTCTTGTAGTCCCAGCAATGCTGCCGCAAATTTTTCCCGCTCGGCATCGGATACCCCGCGGCGGGAGACATACACGTAGTCCATGAACGGCTTGGAGGTATAGATCACGCGCAGCTTACTCCGGTCTGCCCGGCCGTCTTTGAGCATGGCATTGAGAACGCTTTCATCAACGGCGCCTGCATCCGCAAGTCCCATTTCCACCAGTTTCACTGTTGCCGGGTGCTCTCCGGTATAGCGGACCTCAAGGTCGGTGTCCGCGTTAATTCCTGCGCGTTTCATTTCGATATAGGGGATGACATGCCCGCTTGTTGAGTTCATATCGCCAAAAGCAAAGCGCTTCCCCTTGAGATCAGCCAGGGAGTAGATCGGCTTGCTGGCATTGGCAATGATAATGGAATGAAACTGCAAGTCGCTGGTTCGTTGTACCAGGGGCACAACCCCTATCTTCGCCCGGCCTCGCACGTAGGAGACTCCTCCCAGGCAGGCAAAGTCGACAGATCCGCTGGCCATGGCATCTATCGTGGCCGTATACGAGTCAAACGTGACTAGTTTCACATCGCGACCCATATGTTGTTTCAAATAGTTTTGCAGGGGTAATCTTTGTTCCGGGGACAATCCATCCGGCACCAATGCCAGGGTAATGCTGTTGTCTCCTCCAAAAGCCGACACAGCAACGAGAGAAACCAGTAGGACAGCTAAAGAGCGAGTCAATGCTTTCATGCAGTTTTGTCTTTCCTCTTCCCGTTGTGGGTTCTGAAACTTCCCACAGCCACTGCATTATTAGCTGCTTATATAAGATACATATATATGCTGATTCTAAGCCGCTATTACTTTGGTACCGGAATAGTTCCATTATGGAACTATAAAAGCAGTTTTATGGAAATGTTCTAGTATTGTTAAAAAGTGCTAATAAAAGAGCGCCGTGCAAAACAGCACTTTCCCAAGCATTCTCCTGTAAAAGGTTTGACCATGAAAACAATTCTTATTCCCCACTATCCGGAGGGTCCGACTGAACAAGGGAAGGCGAAGGATGCAGATCAATGCTGGTGGAGGCGTGACACGTTCTTTTGAGGGAAGATATCCCGGGGCGCAAAAACAAAACGGACGGCGGAAGCCTAAAAGGTCCTGCCGCCCGCTGGAATAGATTCTTACGCTTACCGAGTCAGCTCATAGCCGGCAAAGAAATAACTCAGTTCAAAGCGCGCTGTGTCATCGGCGTCAGAGCCGTGAATAGCGTTTTGCTCGATGCTGGAAGCCCACTTCTTACGGACGGTTCCGGGTTCGGCGTTCGCAGGGTTGGTAGCGCCCATGAGCTTGCGCAGGTCGGCGATGGCATTATCTTTTTCCAGAGCCAGAACCACGATCGGGCCGCTGGACATAAAATCAGTCAGCGAACCAAAAAATGGACGGCTGGCGTGGACCGCGTAAAAGCCCTCGGCTTGCTGTTTGGTGATCTCCAGCATCTTTATGCCGATAATACGGAAACCCTTCTCCTGAATCATGTGGAGAATATCGCCGGTGGCGCCTTTGGCTACCGCGTCTGGCTTCACGATGGAAAATGTGCGTTGCAGTGTTTGCATTCCTGGTTAGTGTCTCCTAATTTCAATGTTTTGTTGAGTGGAGCCGCAGCAAATGCGCCTCTATACCTTGGTTGTTCCAATCCTGTCGAGCAGCGTCTGCGCCATCACGGCTGGCGACTTGGCCACTGCAATTCCCGCTGCTTCCAGTGCTTTGATCTTTTCGCTTGCTGTGCCATGCCCACCGGAGATGATTGCTCCTGCGTGGCCCATGCGACGCCCCGGTGGCGCAGTCTGCCCGGCGATGAACGAGACCACCGGCTTCTTAACGTGCTTCTTCACGTACTCCGCCGCAGTTTCTTCCGCGTTGCCGCCGATTTCGCCAATCATGATGATGGCATGCGTTTCCGGATCTTCATTGAAAAGCTTGAGGGCATCGACAAAGCTTGTGCCGATGATGGGATCGCCGCCGATGCCGATGGCAGTAGATTGTCCAATGCCGCGCCGCGTAAGCTGGTACACAGCTTCGTAGGTCAACGTGCCCGAACGGGAAACAATGCCGATGTTCCCTTCTTTATGTATGTGGCCAGGCATGATGCCGACCTTGGCCTTGCCGGGAGAAATAATTCCAGGACAGTTAGGCCCAATCAGCCGCGACTTGCCTTTGATCTTTAGAAAGTCATAGGCGCGCACCATATCCAGCACGGGAATACCTTCCGTGATGCTGATAATCAACGGAACTTCAGCGTCAATGGCCTCCAAAAGGGCGTCAGCCGCAAACTGAGGTGGAACAAAAATAATAGTGGTGTTGGCTCCGGTCTTCTCTTTGCATTCAGCCACTGTGTTGAAGATGGGCCAGCCTTCATGCGTGGTACCGCCTTTGCCCGGCGTAACACCGCCCACGATGTTGGTACCATAAGCCGCACAAGTCTTGGCGTGGAACGTGCCTTCACGTCCGGTTATGCCCTGGATCATCAGCCGCGTGGATTTATCAACTAGAATCGCCACCTTATCTGCCTCCTGCGGCTGCGACCACTTTTTCCGCTGCGTCTTTCATTGTCTCTGCCACCTGAAAGTTGAGGCCCGATTTCTGCAGGATCTCGCGCCCCTGCTCAACGTTTGTTCCTTCCAGTCTCAGGACCAATGGCAGTTTCAAGTTTGTAGCTTTTGCAGCTTGCACTACACCATCGGCCAGGGTGTCCACGCGAAGAATGCCGCCAAAAATGTTGATCAAAATCGCTTTCACGTTCTTGTCACTCAGCAGGATCTCAAACGCATGGCCAATCTGCTGCGCGTTAGCGCCGCCGCCAACGTCAAGAAAATTTGCCGGCGAACCACCTGCATACTTGATAATGTCCATCGTCGCCATAGCCAGGCCCGCGCCGTTCACCAGGCAGGCAATGTTGCCATCCAGCTTGATATAGTTCAGGTTGTACTTTGACGCTTCCACTTCCAGCGGATCTTCTTCGCTAATGTCTCGCAGCTCTTTCAAATCTTTGTGGCGATAAAGCGCGTTATCGTCAAAGCCAAACTTGGCGTCGAGTGCGAAGACGCGTCCATCAGTCGTGGTGATAAATGGATTGATCTCGCAGAGTGAAGCATCGGTATCGACAAACGCGCGATACAAACCCGTCATCAGCTTGACTGCTTCATTCACCTGCTCCGCCTTCAGTCCCAGGCCAAAAGCCAGCTTGCGCGCATGAAAAGCCTGGAACCCGATGGTTGGATCAATGGTCTCTTTCAAAATTGCGTTCGGATCTTTGGCTGCGACCTCTTCAATCTCCATGCCGCCCGCTGCCGATGCCATGAACACAGGGCGCGCGCTGGCGCGATCTACCACAATGCCAAGATAAAGTTCGCGCTCAATCGGCAGCGTCTCTTCAATCAGCAAGCGCTGGACAATCTTTCCTTCCGGCCCAGTCTGGTGCGTCACCAGCCTCATTCCCAGAATCTTGTCCGCCCACGCCTTGGCTTCTTCCAGGTTTTTGGCCACTTTCACGCCGCCGCCCTTGCCGCGTCCGCCGGCATGGATCTGCGCCTTCACCACCACGCCTTTTGCGCCTTCTTCAAACAGCCGGTGCGCGGCCTTTTCCGCTTCAGCGCGTGTCAGGGCCACCTCACCACGGGGCACGGCCACGCCATATTTAGAAAGAATTGTCTTTGCCTGGTACTCGTGAATTTTCATGATTGGGGTTCTACAGCGGGTGCAACGTGCGTAAGCGAACCTTTGATTTTATAAGACGACAGAGCGAATGGGCAAACCGGAGGCGCCCCCGACATCGCCGTAATCACAACCTCATCGGACGATTTCCTTGACCTCTCCTGCTAAGCTATCCATACCCCATGATCACTGACGCCATCTGCAAAATTGCGAACCACCGCGCCTCACTGGGCCGTGAGGAATCGCGCACCGTGATGGGCGAACTGCTCGCCGGAAAGGCCACGGATGCGCAAGTCGCGGCGCTGCTGGTCGCGCTGCACATGAAGGGTGAGACGGTAGAAGAGATCGTAGGCTTTGCCGAAGCGATCCGCGCGGCAGCGCAACCTCTCTCCAATGCAGATGGAACTGCCCTCGACGTCAGCGGCACCGAGCGCGACGCCCTGGTGGATACCTGCGGCACCGGTGGCGATGCCAGCGACACCTTCAATATTTCCACAGCAACGGCGCTGACCATTGCCGGCGCGGGAGTGCGTGTGGCCAAGCACGGCAATCGCGGCATCACTTCCAAGTGCGGCTCTGCCGATGTGATGGAGGCGCTGGGCGTCAACATCACCATTCCGCCGCCGCGCATTGCCGATTGCCTGCGTGAGGTGGGTATTGCTTTCATGTTTGCGCCGGTCATGCACTCAGCCACCAAGCACGTGCAGCCCGCGCGCAAAGACCTGCGTCCTCTGCGCTCTGTGTTCAACCTGTTGGGACCGCTTACCAATCCGGCCGGCGCGTCAGCGCAGGTGGTGGGCGTTTACTCTGAAGACTTGGTAGAAAAGCTGGCGCAGGCGCTCAAGATGCTGGGGCTGCGCCGCGCGCTGGTGGTGCACGGCAAAGACGGCCTGGACGAAATTTCCATCAGCGGGCCTACGCGTATTGGCGAAGTACGCGGCGAGTGGGTGCGCGGCTATGAAGTAATGCCGGAGCAGTTTGGCCTGGAGCGCGCTCCCATGACGGCGATTCTGGGCGGCGATCTCAAAACCAACGCCGACATTATCTGGAAAATTCTGGAAGGCGAGAAATCTCCTCGACGCGACATTGTGCTGATAAATGCAGCCGCAGCTCTGGTGGCCGCTGGCCGCGCCGATTCTCTCTCTGAAGCCATGCCGCTGGCGATCCAATCCATTGATTCCGGCGCAGCCAAAGCCAAGCTGGGCGCGCTGGTGGAGTTTACTAATCGAAGATATTTGTAGCCTTTCCCGAGATCAAGCCTCAGCCCGAATAAAACAGATCAAGAGAATTGCCAGTAATGCCAAAATTGCCAAAGATCGCCGAAATGGATTTGGCTGCGATGATTCTCAATTTGGATTCTTTGGCAATTACGGCGATTCTGGCAGTTCTCGCGGTTCGTGGTAGGTTTGCTTTGCTTCAAAGATTTACAATGGCGAAGGAGTCTCATGCCTCTTTCTCTTAGCAAACGCGCTGCCCGCACCGTCCAATCTGAAATTCGTGCCATGTCTGTAGCCTGCGAAAAAGTGCAAGGCATCAACCTGGCCCAGGGCGTTTGCGATACTGAAGTTCCCGCGCCTGTCCGCGAAGGGGCGAATCAGGCCATGGACCAGGGCATCAACAGTTACACGCGCGCAGAAGGACTGGCGCCGATCCGGCAGGCCATCGCAGAAAAGATGCGGCGCTTCAACGGGATTGAGTGCGATCCGGAGACCGAAGTCATTGTCGGCTCTGGAGCCACCGGCGCGTTTTATGCGGCGTGCCTGGCTCTGTTCAATCCCGGCGATGAGGTCATCCTGTTTGAACCTTATTATGGCTACCACCTGAACACGCTGGTTGCCGTGGAAGCGGTGCCGCTCTATGTGACCTTGCGCGCGCCGGACTGGAAGTTCAGCCGTGAAGACCTGGAACGCACGGTCACGTTGAGGACGCGGGCGATTGTGCTGAACTCGCCGGCCAATCCCTCAGGCAAGATTTTTACCCGCGAAGAGATGGAGTGGATCGCCGCCTTCGCCAAGCGGCATGATCTGTTCGTCTTTACTGACGAGATTTACGAATACTTCGTTTATGAAGGCCAGCACATCAGCATCGCCACGCTGCCGGGAATGCGTGAGCGAACTATCACCATGTCCGGTTATTCAAAGACCTTCAGCATTACCGGCTGGCGCATCGGCTATACGGTGTGCGACCGCCGCTGGGCGCAAGGTATCACCTATTTCCACGACCTTATTTATGTGTGCGCGCCTGCGCCGCTGCAGATTGGCGTAGCCGAAGGCATCCGCCAGCTACCGGAAAGTTTTTACCAGGAAATCGGAAAAGAGTATATCCAGAAGCGCGACCTGCTCTGTAACACTCTGCGCGAAATTGGACTGACGCCTTCCGTGCCGAATGGCGCATATTATGTGCTTGCTGACGCCTCGATTTTGCCGGGTAAAACCAGCCGCGATAAAGCCATGTATCTGCTGCATGAAACCGGCGTGGCTTCAGTGGCAGGTTCGGCGTTCTATCACGGGGAAGGCGGCGAGAACCTGATCCGGTTCTGTTTCGCCAAGACTGATGCGGAGCTGGCAGAGGCTTGCCGGAGGCTGCGAACATTTCCAGAAAAATTCAAAAGCCAAGTTTCGCCGCTGATTTCCGCGGGTAAACGCTGATCAATCCATTTCTTGCATAAGCTCTCATGTAATCTGCGGCCATCAGCGCAAATCTGCGGCTAACTTGGTTTTCCGTGCTTCCCTGGTAAATATAGGGTTTTGCTTATAATGGCAACCAATGAACTTCTCTGAACTCCTGCGGGGCACAGGCGTCTCACATAACGGCGGCAATCCCGAAATTTCCGGCCTCGATTACAACTCTCGTCGCATACAGCCGGGATGGGTATTTGTGGCCATGCAGGGCGGGAGCAGTAATGGCAATCGCTATATTGATGCCGCGCTCAAGCAGGGAGCCGTAGCCGTGGTGACGGATTCGGCAACAGAGCCTCGGCGTCAGGACGTTCCGTGGGCAGTGGCCTCACACGGGCGAAGGGCGCTGGCGCAGCTGAGCGCCAACTTTTATGGTCATCCGGCGGAGAAGCTGAAGATCATCGGCATTACCGGGACAAACGGCAAGACCACAACCAGCTTTTTATGCGAATCCATTCTTCGTCACTGCGGACGGCCATCAGCCCTGATTGGGACCATTGAATATCACGTGCCGGTGCGCCCAGCCGCCAGAAGCACTGGGCAGGCCGATTCAAACGCACCATTCAAGGTTTTGCCTTCGCCGCACACAACACCGGAAGCGTTGGAGTTGAACCAGGTCTTTGCCCAGGCCGTCGAAGGCGGCGCAACAAACGCAGTGATGGAGGTCTCTTCACACGCGCTGGCTCAGGAGCGGGTTTGGGGTATTCCTTATGAAGTGGCGGTCTTCACTAATCTCACTCGCGACCACCTGGACTACCACAAAGATATGGGGGCTTACTTTGCCGCCAAGAGCATGCTTTTTACCGGCTGCGGCACAAGGCCGCCACGCATGGCGGTGATCAATGCGGAAGACGAATACGGCAAGAAGCTGGCCCAAGCCAGAAAAAGCGCCGAGGAAGAAGTGATGCTCTATGGAATTGAGAGCGGCGACTTTCGCGCTGTCAATCTAGACCTGAACCAAGACGGAACGGCCTTTGGCCTGGCCACTCCTGCGGGGAGCGTCAGGATTGAGACCGCTCTCATCGGCGGTATTAACGTTTACAACATTCTGGCAGCAGCGGCAGCCACGTATGCTTGCGGCTGCACACTTGAGCAGATCGCTGAGGCCATCCGCTGTTTTAAACAGGTCCCGGGACGATTTGAAAAAGTGGATTGCGGCCAGCCTTTTACTGTGGTGGTGGATTACGCCCACACTGACGATGCTCTGCGCAACCTGACCGCCATTGCCCGCGACTTTGTGCATCGAGCCGGCGGAGCCGCGAGAGTGATTACCTTGTTTGGCTGCGGCGGTGATCGTGATCGCACCAAGCGGCCGCTCATGGGCGAGGCTGCCGGCCAGGGCAGTGATTTTGTGGTCCTCACCTCTGACAATCCGCGGAGTGAAGACCCGCTCCACATCATTGAAGATGCGTTGCCCGGCCTGCGCAAGGCCAATACGCGTTTTGCGGTTGAGCCGGATCGCAAAAGTGCCATCCGGTTAGCACTGATTGAGGCCATGCCCGGAGACGTGGTTTTGATCGCCGGCAAAGGACATGAGAAAGTTCAAATCACGCGCGAAGGTGTTTTCCCTTTCGATGATGTACTTGTGGCGCGAGAAGCGTTACAACAGATGAGCTACGCTAAAGAGGGGGAAGCGCGATGAAGCTGCCATTGTGGCGGGTAGCCGAATTTGCCGGAGCCAGGGGCGACTTTGACCAGGAAGTGGTCGCCATGGGGTATTCCATTGATTCGCGCACTCTCAGCCATGGCGACCTGTTTATTGCAATTCCTGGTGAGCGATTTGACGGCCATGAATACGTAGAAGAAGCGCTGGAAAAAGGTGCGGCCGGAGCGCTGGTGCAAACCGGCAAGCGCGTGAACGGCGATTCTCGACGACTATTGCATGTGGAAGATACCGTCAAGGCCTTGCAATCGCTGGGCGCTGCCGCGCGAAGGCTCTGGGGCAAGCCGCTGCTGGCGGTGACTGGATCGGCGGGCAAGACCACCACCAAAGAAATCCTGGCTGAGCTTCTGTCTACGCGCTACCGCGTGATGAAAAGCTCGGGCAATTTGAACAACCATCTGGGGCTGCCGCTGCAATTGCTGAAGCTGGAAGCCGAGCATGATCTTGCCGTGGTGGAAATGGGCATGAACCATGCTGGTGAGATCAGCGCTCTGGGCAAGCTGGCGCACCATGACTTGGCTGTTGTCACAGCGGTTGCTCCGGTGCACCTGGAGTTTTTTGATTCGCTCAGAGGGATTGCGCGGGCAAAATACGAGATTATTGAAACCCTTCATCCCGGCGGCACAGCCGTCTTGAATGCCGATGATGATTACGTCTGCCAGTTTGGCCGTGACTTCAAAGGACGTGTAGTGACGTTTGGCATTCGCCGCTCGGCTGACGTCAGCGCGCAAAAGATCCAGTTGAATGGAGCGGAAGGTTCTACCTTTGAGCTGGTGGCCGGCAGCGTGCGTGAGCCGGTGAAGTTTCCTCTGGTGGGCGAGCACAACATTTACAACGCGCTTGCGGCTGCCGCGGCCGCCATGGACCGCGGGATTACCCCTTCGCAGGCGGCTGGGGCGCTTTCCGGTATGCGACCTCCAGACAAGCGCGGGCAGGTTGTGCAGATTAGCGGCGCCACCATTATTAATGATGCGTACAACTCCAACCCACGGGCGCTGGAAGCCATGATTGATACGCTGGCCAGCATGAAGGCGCAGCGGCACATTCTGATAGCCGGAGAGATGCTTGAGCTTGGCCCAACGGCGGACTTACTGCACCGCGAATGCGGGCTCCATGCTGCGAAAAAGAAGATTGAAATGGTGATCGGTGTGCGCGGCATGGCTAAAAGCCTGGCTGAAGCCGCCTGCGGCGCCGGCTCGCAAGCGCAATTTATGGAAACGCCGGAGCAGGCCGGCGAATGGCTCGTTCACAACCTTCGTGCTGGAGACGCCGTGCTGCTGAAAGCTTCGCGCGGAGTAAAACTGGAGCGAGCGCTGGAGATGTTGCAAAGTAAGATACCTGCAAAAAGTATTTAGTACTTAGTATTTAGTATTTAGGGTAAAGCTGCATCTCGGAGGAATGCGTGAGGAATTACCGGGACTTGCAGGTTTGGAACAAAGCTCACAATCTGACACTTCAGCTCTATCGGGTTTCACGCGGATTCC
>DASRDW010000118.1:0-9681 GCA_035652415.1 Candidatus Angelobacter sp.
AAGCAGTCCTACTGCATCTCTTGGATCATCTTGCGGAACTCTTCGCTCTTATATCTTTTCAGGCCTTCGGCAATCAGCCGTTTGAGCTCGGCAAAACAAGCTTCGTCAATGGCCGTGAAATTAAAGCAAGCCTTGCCCTGCATGCGCTTCTTGAGCGCGGGGGCAATGGCTTGCAACGCCGCAGGGTTGTAATAGAGAAACAACAGATGGAAGCTCACATAATTCTTTCCCGTCCGCACGCCGGCAAAATACAACGGCTTCTTACGATGCAGGATTGAAGGACACTCCAGGTGGTAGTTGCCGGGCTTGTCGGTCTGGACTGCCAGATCCTTACCGATGAACCGCTTCAGCATCTCGCGCAACACGGCAAAGACCGGCGCAAGATCAGGCTTTTCAGTTTTGGCGCGAGCGGCGGATGTTTTCTCTTTTGCGGGTTTTGTGGCTGGCATAACCGCGGCAGTATAACGCAGCCTTTATGTATCAAATAGCAAGAAAAAAGGAGCGGGTTGGATTCCCGCTCCTTTTGACCCTTCAGTAGCTCAATCGCGATCTCCGTCGTGATCTCTGTCGTGATCTGCATCGCGATCTTGCTCGGGTAACGACTTCAGATACTCGACTATGTCGGACTCATCGCCCGCGCTCAAGCCAAGGTTCTTGCAACTGTTGTAGTGGTCCACCACGGCCAGCAACGTGGGGAAGCGGCCATCGTGATAGAAGCCGCCTTTGGTGTGTGTCCACAGCCCGTTCAACGGCGTGGTGCGATAGCGGTCATCCGGCGCCCGGCTGGCCTGGAAATCGTCAATGCACACATCAGAGGCGGTGTGCATGTTCCATCCCGGTTCAGTCATGAGCGGCGGTACGTGACAGGTGCTGCACTGTGCGCTGCCGTTAAAGAGCGCTTTGCCGCGGGCCGCAGCCTCGTGGTTAAAGCTGTTCTTTGGCGGCGCGGGAGCAGGCAGTGAAAGCTGGTAGAACTGCAGCGGACCCAGCTTGCTTGTAATCTGGTCATCGGCATTAGTAACGTGCCCAAAGTGATTCTTGGCCGCAACCGGGAACCTTGAGGCATCGTCCAACCGCGGATCAAAGAAGGTCCCTTTGCCGTGCATTTCCAGGTTGGCAACAAAGGCGTTCCAATAGGGTACCGAACCCCAGCCGGTAAAGGTGTGGAGGTTGACTCCGGCCAGACCGAAGGCTGGTGGAATAAGCACCGCTGCAGTCTTGCCGTCAGGACGGAAACCTTGACCATCCATGAACAGCTCGGCATCAAATTTTCCTGGTCCCCAGCTGCTTATCACTTTCTGCACTGTGGGCACGTCTACGCCCAGCACGTCAGCAACGGGTTGAAGATTGGGTGCAAGGCCGATAATTGCACCAACGTTCAGATCACGGTTCGCCCAGCCATCCAACCGGTGGCCGATGCCGGGAGCAAAAGCGTTATCAACCGTGGAATGGCAAAGCGCGCACTGAATGCCGATCGTCTTGAGCGAACCATCAGAATTGAAAAAGCCGGTTAGCCCGACCACGGCATTTAGCTTCAATAAAGCTAACGTGGTTGCGGGATCATTGAGATTCACTTTTCCAGCCTGAATTTGTTTCACCAGGGCTTGGGGTAATGCGTCCTGATCGACTTTAAGCCCTACGCTCAAAGCTGTTACCGGGGAAACTCCTGGCCCTACACCGCCATGCGCCGCGCCTTCAATGGCCTTATGGAGTTGTAACGTTCCGCCCCAGAAATCCTGGTCGCCAAACGTATCAAAGCGGAAAATGTTTTTGCCCTGCTGTGCCAGAGCGTTTGCGTTGTGTTGTTTTTGTTCAGAATAAAGGAGTAAAGCACCAACCGCGAGAAGAACAACCATGAGAGGGTATTTCAATTGTTTCACGGAATCTGCACCTCTGGCCTTTAGGGGGATTACTTGCAGAAGAACTCCCGGAAAGCTCTTGCTGATTACAGTGAGTCATGAAGCATGTTTTGGGTTTCAGTCAAAACCAAAAATATTTCGTAATCCGATACAAATATTGGGACAACCCGTAACTTCTTCTGCGCATAAACCAGCAAGTTGAATCCGGCTTTACTGCTTCAGCAACACAGCAAGACTGAATGTTGATCATTTCAGCAAGAATCAAGAATCTATTGCGCCGTTTCCAGATAGTAAACTCTCCCGGTGGAGGCGCTTATGCCCGCGACCAAGAGTGCAGTCAAAACAAGTTATGACGTTCATCCCAGCCTGGCGATGTTTCAGAGTTCGCTCGCCGGATTGAAGCAGAAGACCGGACGCACGCTGGATGAGTGGATCAAGTTTGTCGAAAAAGAAGGGCCGCCAACCGAGAAGGAGCGCCGCGCATGGCTCAAGCAGAAGCACGGGCTGGGAATGAACTACGCTTCGTGGATCGCTGAGTGCTCCGTGGGCAAGGGTGATGACGGCACTCCGGAAACCTACCTGAAACAGGCCGATGAACACGTCGAGAAGATGTACTCCGGCGCGAAGGAAGCTCTGCGCCCGATCTATGACGAGTTGCTGGCCCTTGGACGCGATCTGGGTAAAGACGTGAAAGTGTGTCCCTGCCAGACCATGGTGCCGCTCTATCGCAAGCACGTCTTCGCGCAGATCAAACCGACAACACGCACTCGAATCGATCTTGGCCTGGCGCTTAAAGACACCAAAGTTCCCAAACGGCTTATCGACACCGGCGGATTCGCCAAGAAAGACCGCATCACGCATCGGATCGAGATCACGTCGGTAAAAGACATCGACGCTGAAGTGAAGAAATGGCTGAAAACCGCTTACGACATGGATAAGTAATTTTTCGCCGCAGATGTACGCAGATAACCGCAAGATCAAAACTAATCTTAGCGCCGAGTCTCCGATATGGCCCTCATCAAAAAACCCAAGCCGATCATGTGCTAACAGCGATGCGTCAGAAGCAAGCCAATCTTGAGCGCTGTGAAACCATTTAGCAGTGCCGGATCAAAGCAATCAGAATTGAGGGCGAGCCCGACCACGCGCCGAGCCCGCTGATATGAGCGCAGAGCACATTTACGGTGTGAAAGGATTTCGAGCGGTGTGGAGCGCAGCGACAAGAATAAAAGCCGCGAACCCGACCACGCGCCGAGCAGGGCTGCGACAGAGCAGAAAAATTTCTGTATGCGAGAGATTTTTTTAGCGGTTTTGTCGCTCGCGACATAAGAAAACGAGAAAAGCCGTCCGGCAACAGGACGGCCTTCTCTTTTCAAGGGAGAATAGTTCCAACGGAGTTCTCAGAAAAGACCATCAGAACTTTCTGGCAAAAATCTTATTGGGCTATGAAAGTCAGTGTCAAGGAATTTATCCAGAATAAATTCCTTTGTTTTCAATAACTTAATTAGTTTATCAACATGCTTCGACGGGTGACAAAAAATGTCATTTTCAGGCTATATTCGGGGATAGGCGTTTTGTTTTCAGTCGCTTACAGACTTACTTGAGATCAAGGTGGATAAAATCCGAAGACTCTGGGTTGAAAACCTTGTTGGGAAAGAACCGAGCCATCAGAAGTCTGATCCCGCCAAAGGCGAAGCCAAAAACCAGCGCAGCCAGTATAGCCATGATGCAAAGAAGGACCAGGGCAACAATAAATCCGGCGCGATTCTCCGCAGGTTTAATTTTTGTTGGCTGGTTCCAGGTAACATCGGCGTCATAGTTGACTGAAGCCAGCAAAGACTGCGCTTCATCGGCTGGAATGCTGCCATTCACTACCGCCACAAAAGGGCCGCTGCGTTTGAAGTAGTACGGACCGCCGGGAAGAGAGCCGGAGGATGGCATGGCCGCAATGCGCTCACGCGCAATTTGCGGCGTTGGATAGCCGATAATTGTCATCTCCGCTTCACCGGTAGAGGTGCGGTATCTTGCCATTACCAGCTCCGGCGATTTGCTGAAGTCAAGCAACTGCGTCGGAATCGACACACCAAGACGTGACAGAGCTTCAGGACCAACAACGTACCGGCTTGTATTCGGCAAGCGGGATTGTGCCGGAAGATTGTTTAGCAGCGTCGGCAAGGTGGCCAGAGTGCCTTTTGGTCGCGGCAGCGCATCTGCCAGAGAACGCAGATCGGCGGCGGACATGGCAGTTACATCCTGCAGCGTCGCATCCACCAGAATGTTGCCTTTGTAAAACAGGATGCGCGTGTTATTGGAAGCCCCAGCATCGCCAATGGTCTCCGTGCGCATTTGCGGCTGGTCATAATACGTAAAAGCGCCAAAAGCGCCGCTGGCATCCGCAAAACGGACGGCCTTGATCTGCATCTTCCGGCCATTCCTGCTATAGGTTGCGGCTTCTGAATCGGCAAAGCCGTACTCTTTTAAAACTGAGAAGTCCGCCGGATCAACCGCGGCAGGATCAGAGCCGGCCTTGACGCTTTTAGCGTCAATCTGCCAGCCGCTAAAGCTGTGCGGAAGAAGGGTTGCTGGAGCTTTGGTCTGGGTAAAAGCGGCTGCAGTCAGCAAGATCAGGGAGAGAACACACCTGAGCAGGAAGCCAAAACGGGCAAAAGACATCACTCTAATTAGACACCGTGAACCCACGGGGAGATTCTAACGCAGAGTGACCCGGGCAACAGTAATTCGGCGTTTCGAGCTCCCCCTTTGACCTTAAGGCTCAAACATCTGTTGCAGCGGTGGCAGGAACAATCATGTGCTCGATTACCTGATCACCCTCTTTCATGAATTCTGTCAGCGGCCGGCGAAGCGGCTCCAGTGTTCCGTCAGGCCAGTAAACCGCGCCACCACCGGCGGGAATGCCTATTCCCCGAACATCAGATTGTGAGAGGTTTACCAGAGCACGCAAGTCCCACCATTCATTTTTTTCATCGTGAGCGCCTACATAGAATGGCGCAAAGCGGAACAACTCTACCTTTTTTGGCTGCGGATCTTCACTGAGAGTTCCCCACCCCAGTTGTACTGCGCCGGCTGAAATGCCAATCAGGGTGCAGCCGTCATATCGCTTCTTGGGGATCAAGTCCTTCAGCCCGTTGCTCTCAAAAACCCGCCAGCCAAGCTCGATATTGCCTCCGGCAAGCAGAAGCAGCTCAGCCTTCTCAAGGAAAGCTTTGTCTTCGTCCTTAAGCTGCGCCGGAATCATGCGACAATCGGTTATGCCCATGCTTTCCATGGCAGCGACAAACAGGTCATAGAATTCCGGCTGGTCCTGGTTGGAGGCGCCAATGTAAGCCGCCTTTGCGCCGGGTGAGAGATCCTGGCGAATCCTTTCCGGCAATCCGCCCTCGCCTTTCCAGAAAAGCAATTGGCTATCGGCCAGGAGATACAGAGGTTTGATCAATGGTCTTCTCCGGGAAATTCCTCAGCACAGAGTATCTGAAAGAATATGAATAATTAAGATCATCTAAAGGAACGCGATGAAAATGTCCGGGCAATCAGGAAGTCCCGCTGACGATCCGCTCCGTGGCCGACAACTAACCAGTCACGAATGCATGGCAGGACAGCCTTGGGATGCTTCGTACCACAACGGCCCTGCGCCCTGGGATATTGGACGGCCGCAGCCAGCAGTAATGCGTCTGGCATCCGAGAGCAGATTCGCCGGAACGGTGCTCGATGCGGGCTGCGGAACTGGCGAAAACGCTCTTTATATCGCCTCGCTGAGATTACCGGTTCTGGGCGTCGACGTAGCTGAAACAGCACTGGCGATCGCCCAAGAGAAGGCCCGCAACCGTAGGATCGAGGCCGAGTTCGCTGCAGCTGACGCGTTCGAGCTGCAACGTTTGGGGCGCATATTTCAAACAGTGCTGGACTGCGGACTGTTCCACACCTTCAATGGCGACGAGCGAACACGATACGCAGCGAGTCTGGCATCAGTCACTGAGCACAATGGAACGCTGTATGTATTGTGCTTCAGCAATGATGGGCCTGATACTGGCCCGCACCCAATCAGTCAGGAAGAGCTGAGAGCGCCGTTCAACCGCAGCAATGGGTGGCATGTCGCCACCATCGAACCGGACCGACTTCAAACTAGATTCCACGATCACGGCGCACCCGCCTGGTGCGCAACAATCAAACGGACCTAGACTGCGGCACAGCTGGATAAATTGACTTTCGCCATAACTACGAACGTCCCACCAAACTAGCCTTTGCAATGACGTGAAACTCATCTTCAGGTGACACGGCCTTGCGTAACAATCAGGACTAGCGGCAATTTTGTTAAACTAAGCAGAATGGCATTCATACAGCGCAGAAAGAGCGTTACAGCAAAGATCGGCAACGTGCGTGTGGGCAGTGATGCGCCGGTTGTGGTGCAATCCATGACCAATACTGATACGGCTGACGTTGCCGCCACCATCCAGCAGGTGGCGCAACTGGCGGGAGCCGGTTCAGAACTGGTGCGCGTGACCGTGAACAATGACGCTGCTGCCAAAGCCGTACCGGCGATTGTGGAAGGGCTGGAAAAGCAAGGCATCCACGTGCCAATCATCGGCGACTTCCACTACAACGGCCACCTGCTTCTGACGAAATATCCTGACTGCGCGCAGGCGCTGGCTAAGTACCGCATCAATCCCGGCAACGTGAGCGTAGGCCGCAAAAATGATGACAACTTCCGCGCCATGATTGAAGTGGCGGTCAAGAATGACAAGCCCGTACGAATCGGCGTGAACTGGGGATCGCTGGACCAGCAACTGCTCACCCGCATGATGGATGAGAACTCGCGCAGCTCCGAACCTAAAGACGCCCGCGAAGTCACCATGGACGCCATGGTTGAAAGCGCGTTGCGCTCAGCCCAACTGGCGGAAGAGTTTGGCCTGCCGCATAACTACATCATCCTGAGCGCCAAAGTTAGCGGCGTGCAAGACTTGATTGACGTTTACCGCAGCCTGGCCTCCAAGTGCGATTACCCGCTCCATCTTGGCCTTACTGAGGCCGGCATGGGAGCCAAGGGGATTGTCGGCAGCACAGCGGGGCTGTCTGTGCTGCTGCAGGAAGGCATTGGCGATACCATTCGTGTTTCACTCACGCCTGCACCCAACGGCAATCGTGCCGAGGAAGTTTTCGTAGGCCAGCAGATCTTGCAGTCGCTGGGTATTCGCAGCTTCACGCCGCAGGTTACAGCTTGTCCTGGTTGCGGACGAACCACCAGCACCTTCTTCCAGGAGATGGCGGAGCAAATTCAGTCTTACCTTCGCACCAACATGCCGGTGTGGAAAGGCAAGTATCCTGGGATAGAAGAGCTGAAAGTTGCCGTGATGGGTTGCGTAGTAAACGGGCCGGGTGAATCCAAACACGCGAATATCGGCATTTCACTACCGGGAACTTTTGAAGAGCCTAAAGCGCCGGTGTTTGTGGATGGACGGCTAATGACTACGTTAAAAGGCGACCGCATTGTCGCCGAGTTTATTGACATCCTGAACGAGTACGTTGATACACGCTACAGCTCAGGATCAAGGCAGACTGCTGAAGACGTTACCGCCAGCGTTTAATCAAACCAAAACGGCTGAAGCGCTGCTTCTGCGCGATTTACGCCAGCGAAAACACTCGCTTCACCCCGCCAGCAATCTGTAACCAATAGCAAGCCACGTGCCAAAACCCACTACTACCATTGCGATTCTCACCATTGCGTTGTCAATGACGTTATTCCACTTTGCACTCATGATTACCCTCCCAGAAAAATCTCTTTTGTCTATCTGCTCGCGTTTGACGTGAGTTTGAGCTTCTGGTTAGTAATACGTTGCCCGCAGAAATAGGTTCCCTTGTAAAAAAGTTTTTACAATTGATGTTTAAATTTTTGATAACTTTTGGCTGCGTCAACCCGTCTTATAAGTATTCATTCTTTTCTCTCTCACCCTGATGGGAGCAAACGGAATGCAGGAACGGCGGAAACAGCAAAGCGTCTTTTTTCGTGATGAAATGAGCCGCCGAGTAAAGTATGTCGGCCCTGCAATTCGCTAGCTCCCCCAGGGTGATAAAAATCCAGCTCTCTCCAGCAGTTTCCCTTCATCACAGTCTTTCATCCAAATTTGTGAAAGTTTGATTTTGCGCTTTGGGAGTGCGGGGATGCGGCTTTATCCAGTTGAACAGCAGGGTAAACATGTTGAGGCAGTAAAGGAACGGCTCTCACCCTGGAAGCTTGGCGGCTTGACTCCCTGGCGGCTGCTGAAGCGTGTCTACAACGAATTTAGCGAAGATGAAGTATTCACCCGCTCAGCCGCGCTGGCCTTTTACTTTGTGTCTGCCATGGTGCCCATGATTTTCTTTCTCATGGCGATACTAGGCCTGCTGGCCCAGGGACACAACCTGCAATCCGGGTTGCTGGGCTATGCCGCGCGATTCATGCCTCCCGACGCTTATACGCTCCTGCAGAAGACGCTCAAGGAGATCACCAACAACAGCACCGGTCTCAAACTGGCGATCGGCCTGGTGCTGGCATTGTGGTCGGGATCAGGCGGAGTCAGTTCCATCATGGACGCGCTGAACCGCTGCTATCACGTCAGCGATGCGCGCCCTTACTGGAAGCAGAAGCTGATTTCCATCGCGCTGACCGTGGCTTTGTCCGCTTTAACCGTGACCGCGCTGGTCATCATCCTCTACGGCGGCAATATCGCCCAGTTCGTTGGCAACCATACCGGCCTGAGCGCTCCCGTGGTGATGGCTTGGCGCATCGTGCAATGGCCTGTAGCGCTCTTTTTCGTGGTCATGGCTTTCGCTCTCCTTTATTTCTGGGGACCAGATGCCAAGCAGGACTGGCAATGGATCACGCCGGGATCGCTGGTGGGCGTTATCTTGTGGATTGGCGTCTCGCTGCTCTTCCGCGTTTACCTGCATTACTTCAACAGCTACAGTAAGACATACGGCTCGCTGGGCGCGGTGATCATCCTGCTCTACTGGCTCTTTATTTCAGGCTTAGCACTGCTTGCAGGCGGCGAGATCAACTCCGAAATCGAAAACGCGGCCGCTGAACGCGGCCATCCTGAAGCCAAAGCTCCGGGAGAAAAAGCTGCATAGTTTCTGGAATCCCGAGCGCAGCGACGGCCCTACTCCATCGATTGTTTAGCTAGGAACTCCTGAAAAATTTAAGCTATAGTGTTCCCCTCACCGCCCAAACGCGGGTTCAGGATTCAGAAAACCTAAGCAGATTGCTTCTCTACCACCGGTTGGCTGATCGCCGGAGTCGCCGATAGCGGCAACTCGATTGTGATAAGCAATCCATCATGCGCGTTGGCCGCGCGAATGGATCCACCATGCAGCTTTACCGTCCGCTCAGCGATAGAAAGTCCCAATCCAACGCCTCCGCTTGAGCGCTCCCGTGCCTCGCTGACGCGATAAAACGGTTCAAAAATGTGTCCTAACTCCGCTTCCGGCACGCCTGGGCCGTGATCTCTGACGGTAATCAATGCCATATCCAGCTTGGCCGTAAGTGATACTTCCACTGCGGTGCCTTCTGCAGTGTAGCGAATCGCATTGCGAATCACGTTTTCAATTCCGCTGCGCAGCAACTCCACAGAGCCGCGCATGCGGCAGGGATCAAGCTGCAGGATCTTCACTTCTTTGTTCAGTGGATGGGCTTCATAACTTGCATCGTCAACCACCTGCTGCACCACTTCATCCAGAGCTACCATTTCCGGCGGCACCCGCTCTGCGCCGCTTTCCAGGCGGGTAAGAGCCAGTAATTGTCCCACCAGCTTGTTCACCCGCTCAGATTCCATCT
>DASRDW010000119.1:0-7057 GCA_035652415.1 Candidatus Angelobacter sp.
ACAGTAACAGGCGCATAGGATTCTTGCTGCTTGCCATCGTGGTTTATGCGGGCACACTGGCAGGACAGCAGACAGTTCCAGCGGCTTCACCAACGCCAACCCAACGCACAGAGACCGCACAGCCGGCACAATCGACATCCCCGCAAGAGAATGCTGAAAGCGATGCAGCGCAGCTTCCACCCACGAATGATCCCAAGGAAATTGTCCGTCGCGCAACGGAGATGGACCACCACAACTTTGAAAAAGCGCAGAAATACACATGTACCCAGCGCGAAGTAATCAAGACCCTGGATAAGCACGGCGATGTGAAGTCAACTGAGATCAAAACCTACGATATTAATTTCTATTTTGGGGAGCTCTACTCCAGGCTGGTGCAGGTGAATGACAAACCCCTGAGCGAGAAAGAGCAGAAAAAGGAAGACGAGAAGCTGGAAAAGTTTCTGGCCAAGCGCCGCAATGAAAGCCCAGAAGATCGTGAAAAGCGGCTGGAGAAACAAAAGAAAGATCGGGAAGAAGGCCGGGCTTTTGCGCGCGACGTGGTGAATGCTTACGACTTCCGCCTGGTGGGTGACGATAAAATTTCAGGCGAGGACACCTGGGTGATTGAAGCTACGCCGCGGCCGGACTTTAAACCTACGCAGCCGCACGCCGACATCTTGAAAAAGATCAAAGGCCGCATGTGGGTGGAAAAGAGAAATTATAACTGGGTGAAAATAGAAGCCGAGTCGTTTGACACCATTTCTTTCGGGCTTTTCCTGTTCCGCATCCACCCCGGCTCGCGGTTTGTGCTGGAGACCCAGCACGTGAACAATGAAATGTGGGCCATAAAAACGCTGGACATCAATGGCAGCGCCAGAATCGCCCTGCTGAAGAACGAAGCCATTGAGCAGGAAGACATATTTTCAAATTACAAAAAGTTCAGCACCTCAATAACAATCCTGCCCGGCGTAAGGGAAGTTCCGCCAGAAATGAAATAAAGGGGCACCCGGCGTGGAGTGCCCCTTAAACCCGTCTTCATGCTAAAGCCGTTCAAGCAGCAAGATTGATCAGCGCCAACCCGCTTTCAGCATCGGGAGTGCGGCGAAGATGCACGGGCATTTCTGCAACAATCATTTCCAGAGTAGGCCAGACACGGCCGCCCAAGAAATGGCCGCCGTGTGCGGTGCCATCGGCTTTGCCCACTACTACATGCGCGTGAAGCATTGGCTTGCCGTCACGCTGCACAATGTTGCCGGTAAAGGCTAGCACCTCAACTTGTTCATGAATTGGAATTTTCTTGTAGCTCTTTTTTTGCCGTTCAAAAAATCCCAGCGTCACTTCACTGAAAGCGCCAATGGCGGCCAGATGGGCATCGGCAAAATGATTTGTGTTCGCAAACTCTAACAAGCGTTCCTGAACTTCATCACCTTTATCGAAGACCAAGGCAAAGGTCCTCAGCCCATTGTTCTCATGAAGCAATTTTGATTTCATGCACTCTCCTTGTTTGCTCTCGCTGGAATCTTGTGAGCCTGTCTGGAAGGATGCGCAGAACTAAGTACGCGCTGCCAACGCAAGACAGGCATTATTTGAGATCGCTTGGAAAATTGGTATCGGGGGAAGGTAACAGTTGATCAAAACCATCGCGGGCCCCGGCCATGGCCCCGCGAGCAGTCATTACAAACTAAAGCTAATTTAATCCTGGGTGATGTCCACGGGATTGCCTTTAGGATCGCGGCTAAGCGTTCCAGTTGGCCGGCCCTGACCACCGATTACTCTTGCAATTTCCTCCTGCGTTACAATCCGAGCACTCGTCCGCGCGAGCACCCTCATATCATTTTTCTGGTCTGACATTGCTTTCTCCTTTCTAACTAAAGAACAGCAGTATGCCCGAAAATGTGGGGGATGAAAAATCCCAAAATGGCACCTAGCAGAGATCAAGCCAAGCAGCCAAGTGGAGCAAGCACGGAGCAGAGAAAACACGATTTGCGCCGATCGCGCCAACGATGGAAGCGAACAAGCATAAACGCTAAGATGAAATTGTGCGCAACAAAAGCAGAGATAGGGCTAAATGAAAGCCGCTGTTCTCACTTCTCCGCGCGATATCTCAACCCGGCCTCTTGAAATCAGGGACGTTGCAAAACCTGAACTCAAACCGGGCAATGTTCTCCTGCGAGTGTGCGCTTGCGGCGTCTGCCGAACTGACCTGCATATTGCGGAAGGTGAACTGCCGCCGCAGCGTCAGGAAATTATTCCCGGCCACCAGATCGTTGGCGAGATTGTGGACGCGGGCACGAGCGATCTGCTGCGAGGCTCACGCGTGGGTGTCTCATGGATTGGCGGCGTGGATGGAAACTGCTGGTACTGCCGTCAAAATATGGAGAACCTTTGTGATTCTCCTACCTTTACCGGCTACAGCGTGCACGGCGGCTATGCAGAGTATGCGCTGGTTCGCGCAGACTTCGTCTTTCCGCTGCCGACGGAACTTGATGATATGCAGGCTGCTCCGTTGTTGTGCGCGGGAATTATCGGCTTTCGCAGCTTGCGGGTGGCAGAAGTAAGACGCGGAGAGCGCGTTGGACTGTTTGGCTTTGGAGCTTCAGCGCACCTTGCCATTGCAGTGCTACAAGCATGGAACTGTGAAGTTTATGTCTCAACGCGAGGGGCTTCACATCGCCAACTGGCCGCATCTCTGGGCGCAACGTGGGTGGGCAGTGAAAATGAAGCTCCGCCTGTAAAGCTTGATCGCGCTGTCACTTTCGCGCCCAGCGGAAACGTGGTTGTGGCCGCGCTGGCCAGCCTGCGCAAAGGCGGAGTGGTCGCCATCAACGCAATTCACCTGGACCGCATTCCGCAGTTTGATTACGACCATCTGTTGTGGGGAGAGCGGCAGATGCGTAGCGTAACCAATATGACTCGCGCTGACGCCCGCGATTTTCTCCAAATGGCAGCCGAGATCAACCTGAAGCCAAGAGCGACAGTTTTCTCGCTCGATCAGGCCAATGAGGCGCTTGCGGCAGTGAAAAATGACGCTGTCAATGGCGCTGCGGTCATTGTTCCTTAGCGAATAACTCCGCATCTGGTACCGCAGATTTTGAATAAAAGTCTTTACGCTCGGCTCTCACTAACGATTGATTCCGCTCAACGCTGATTCAAGAAATCTTCCAGCACAGCAAAATATTTTTCTGGCTCTTCATAAGAGGGCAGATGTCCGCTGTGCTCAAAGAAGACAAGCTTTGCACCGGGAATAGCGTGGGCCAGTTTCCACGCCGTAACCGGAGTAACGTTCATATCAAAGCGGCCGTTGATCACCAGCGTGGGGAAGTTGAAGCTGCCAAGCTTGGCGGTGAAGTCAAGATCCATCGATGCTTTTCCCATGGCTTCACCAACGGCGGGTTCAAAACCAAGATCGCCCATACGATCCATGTAGGCGTCACGCTTTTCCGGAGAATAAAAGAGCATGCGGAAGTGATTGCGCAGGCCGGCGCGAGCAGCAGTCTCATTATCGGGTCCCAAACTCTTCATCTCCTTTTCATTTTGCTCTTCGACATCAGGAAAGACATCCGGCAGCACGCGCACAAGCTCCTTTAATGACGGCCCCGGCGAATCTGAAAGCACCAGCTTTGCCACATGCTCAGGGTGAGCTGACGCATAGGCCATGGCGATGAAGCCGCCGAAAGAATCGCCAAGCAGCGCAAATTTGGTCAATCCAAGCTTCTGGCGCACGGCCTCAAGATCTTCCACATACGCGTCCATGGATTGCGGCGCACCCGCCTGCATATGCTTTGAACTGCCGATGCCGCGCTGATCATAAAAAATCACAAGGCGGTTCTTGGCGATACGTTCCCAGAGATCGTTCTGCATCATGTAAGCGTGTGAGAGCCCCGGGCCGCCGTTGATGGCGATGATCGGAAGCGCCGAGCCTTGCGTACCTAAAGTTTCATAAGCAATATCCACCTGCTCCGTGTGCGCGATGCCTTTGACGTGCACTACGGTTTGTGCTGGCAAGATTGTGGAACAAAAGAAGAGCACAGTTATCAATAAATGCTTCATCAGAGGAGCGCCTCAGGATCGAATTTGGAGCGCGAGCAGATTAAGACTACTCTACGCCGAATTCCTAAGGTATCAGAACGAAAGTCTGGTTCTCTAGCAACCGGCGCTTCGTCAGCTATCATCCGCGTAACTGTTACTTATGTTTGTTCTGAAATTGCTAGTTCAGCGCGGTTTGCGTTCGCGATTGCTCCACGCATGGGATAATGCGCGGCACAGTATAAAAATCTCTGAACAAAACGGTTCACCCGTAAGGAGGGTTTAGAAAGGAAATGAGAAAGACGTTTGCAAGCTCCATCTCTGTTGCTCTCTCGCTGGCAGTTACCATCTGCGTTACGGCTGGCATGATTCAAGGCTGCTCCAACACACAGAGTTCCCAACCCACAAACCAGGCCAAAGCACAGCCGACGCAAGTTACTTGCGCCGATGCCGAAGCGCCTGCAAATTTTCCACCTGTGCCCAACGTGATTGACAAGACGTGCGCTGTGATTCCGCTGGATTTTAATGGCATTCCAAACCAACAACCAGCAGACCTTTATTCCTGGCTTACATTTGTTGCCGTTAACTGGCCGGTGGATCCCACAACCTGCACAGCGGATCCAAATGCCAGCATCTTATCGGGCCCACAAAACCCTACCTGGCTGACTTATTTGAGCAACGATGAAGTGTTTGTGCCGGCAAAAAAGTCACCAGAGAATTGGTGTCACGCTCCGCAGCCAGCCAAAGCTGGCGCTGCAGCGTTCAAATTTGAGAGCGCAGACGCCGCGGCAACCGCGCGTCGCAACGCCAGGCTGGCGCAACTGCCTCCCAAGGTGCGCGCGCTGGCAGAAAAACATCCTGAAGTGCAGTTGTTCCTGCACCACAATGCCAAAGGCCAGGACTTATTTACCAGCATCACGCACTTTAAGGGAGCAGCAACTTCTCCGCAGTTGAAGGACATTCTGGATGCCACCAACCAACCGGTTACGGACCAGAACGGGCGGTTCGTTCGCTACACCATTAACCTAGGCGAGGACGAATACAGCTACATCATGGCCCAGAATCTCTGGACAGCCGCAGGCCAGAAGGCGGCCAAGGACCTATCGTTTCCTTTTAGCAAGCAGAACAGTGCCACCGAACTAGGCGCAATGGAGTTTAAAGCAGCGTGGAAGATACTGGGAGCCAATGACAATTCCGCGCATTTCTTCACACAGCAGGCAATCGTCTATAACGATGAAAGCGGAGCGCCCAGTCCCGGGCCAAATCCGGTAACTGTGGGGCTGGTTGGATTACACATCACTCATAAAACCGAAAAACAACATAAATGGCTCTGGGCCACCTTTGAGCAGGTTGAGAACGACACACAATCGTTTTTCAACCCTAATTGCAAGAAGGACTGTACGCCCAACACGCAATACGCTACCAAGCCCTACTTTGAGTTGAACCCCAACGGAACGCCGCATAATCCACCTGTACAGGTTGTGCCGGCAGTGCAGACCACCGCGGCATCTTTGAATAAAACGTTTTCCGGAATGCTGGCGAACACGCCCTGGGCGTATTACAGCCTGGTAAGCACACAGTGGGTTGGCGAAGCCGGCTCCGGCGCCAAACCCGCGAAGCTGGGCAATTCAGTCCTGGAGACCTTTGTAAAGCAAGTACAACCCTACAGTTGCATGGATTGCCACAATTTCGCCCATGACACTGCGGGATTCAAGTCGGATTTCAGCTTCATTATGCATGCCCAGCAGTAAAAATCAGTCCCGGCGACTGTAATCGCCGGGCTTTTTTGCGTTTCGCCCGCTTTTCTGCGGAAGCTTTTCTCCGCTCGGAGGCTGATTGCGGTGTTAAAATCTGCTTGATCGCGCAAGGCAGCCGAATGAAAATCCTTTTCAATCCTGTGCTGCTCGTCATGCTCGCGCTTACCCTGGTAGTGACGCCTGTATCCGCGCAGAAAAGTGGCAGAGGTGGCAGTGGAAAATCTTCTCCTCGCACCACCATTCCAACCACTACGCCGCCGGGCTCTCACCCGACCAATCAGGAACCTGAATTCAATATTGGTATGTACGATATAAAGCGCCCTGAAACTATGCGCCAGCAACTAAAGAACGAAGAGCCGGCGTGCTTCCGTTGGCCCATGAGTCCAGTCCTGAGCAGCACTGTGAGCGTGGGTGGCATGGAGATTCCCTCTAACGCCCGCGATGAATTCAACCAGGCCTGCACCGCGGCCCACAAGAATGATATTAAGGAAGCGCAAAAGCACCTGAACCGTGCCGTCAAAATATATCCCCGGTTCGCGGCCGCGTGGGTCTTGCTGGGCCAGACTGAGCAGGACCAGGGAAAGGCGTCGCAAGCGGAAGAATCCTGCTCTCAGGGCCGCACGGCCGATCCCAACTTTCTGCCCAGTTATCTCTGTCTGGCCGATGTTGCGGCGCATCAGGAAAAATGGAGCCAGGTCGCAGACCTGACTAATCAGGCAGCTGCGCTGCATCCCGTGAGGGCGCCCGGCGCTTTTTATTACAACTGCCTGGCAAATTTTTATCTCCGCCAATGGGACAACGCGGAAAAAAGCGGCCTGCGCGCCGCGGATGATGCCGGCAAAGGAAAGATGCCGCAACTGAACTGGCTTCTGGCCAAGATCTATGAGCAGAAAGGTGACCGCGCCGCTGAGGCCGCACAGATCCGCGAATTCCTGCAGTTCGCTCCTCACGATCCTGATGCCGCAACCGCCCGCCATATTCTTAGTGAAATTGAGAAACAGGAGAACGGTAGCGTTTCCGGCAACACTACAACTCCGCCGAAAAAGAAATGAGGGAAAGATCAGATCGGATCAGTGCCGAGCGTAATCAAGGGAAGAGATGACTTTTCTGCCAATTGCGAATGGCGCAAATAGCCAGCGGCTATTTTGCTTCTACGCGCTCTGGCGTTCGTCCTCTTCTGCGGGCGTGATCAGCTCAAAGCGAACCTGATTGTCGCATTTGTGGCACACGGGAAAGCGCTCATTGGCTTTAAAGGTGGCTTTGTGCGGCAGGCGGTGCTGCGCGTGAGAGACCTT
>DASRDW010000120.1:0-7277 GCA_035652415.1 Candidatus Angelobacter sp.
AGGCTTGGGCCAGATGCACTGTTGCCTTAGAAGTTAACATGATAAGAAGTTTAATGCTAGCGACATACGGATAAATCCACTCTGAATCTCTCTGATACAGCTTCTCTGAAAATTTGGCGAGTCTTAATTTTTGCAAAGCTAGCCTGCGATTACGCATTTTGCAGTTTTTTCAGCACCTGACTTAGCGCATCCATCGCGAGATGTGTGGCGTGGACGGAAGCATTAGGCAAACCGCCCAAGGCTTCCAGCAGTTGCTCACGGCGCAACGCAGAAGCTTCCGTCAGAGATTTACCCTGAATCATTTCGGTAAGGCATGAACCAGCAGCAATGGAAGCGACGCATCCGCGAGTGCGGTAGCGAACCTGATCGATTCGACCATTGGCCAGCTTCACCGCCAGGTTCATGATGTCACCGCAGACCGGATGCTCAAGGCGAACCTCAGCGTCCGGCGCGGAAAGCTCGCCTACATTGCGCGGATGCTCGAAATGATCGAGAACTTGAGTGGAGTACGACATCGCTTTTTGTTGTTGCGCTCCAACCCGCTTTCAGAGCGTCATCCTTGATAACATTTGCCAGCCTTCTGCTTCGGATCGACTCGCAAGCCGGACTTCGCTCTTGTGCTAAGCGCCTGGCCGCAGCTGTTTATATAATCCAATCATGCCAGAAAACCATCTGCCACGGCGAATCGTCTCTCTGCAGCCGAGCGTTACGGTCACGCTGCGCGATCTTGGTTTGCTGGGCAGGCTTGCCGCCTGCACAAAATACTGTGCCGATATTTGCCCTGAGGTAAAACAGGCAAGCTGCCTGATTGTGGAAGACTCGTGGTCAGCCAAGGCAGAGCAGATCCTGGCAGCAAAGCCCGATCTGGTGATCGCCTCAGTGCCTTATCGCTTTGAAGCAGTGGCGGAAATTATAAAAACCGGAGTTCCCTTCCTCGGTCTCGCGCCACGATGCCTGGAGGATGTTTATAAAGACATTTTGACCATTGCTCGCGTGGTTGGCTCTGATGAACCTGGAGCGGCAGAGCGGTGCGGGTTGGAGTTGGTGCAGCGAATGCAGCATGAGATCGCGGCCATGCGGCAGAAAATGTCAGAGACAGATAGGCCTATAGTCTATTGCGAAGAGTGGGGCAAGCCGCTGATCCTTTCACAACCATGGGTGGCGGAGCTGGTGGAAGCCGCAGGCGGGGGCTTCTTCGGCACACCGGGCAAACAGACGAATGAAGAAGAAGTGGCAGAGGCTAATCCGGAGGTAATCGTCGCGGCATGGTGTGGGGCAGGTGATCGCGTACCGCTGGAGAGGATCATCGCACGGCGCGGGTGGGAGCAGACCAAAGCCGCAAAAAACTGCCGCGTTTACTGCATCAATGATGAATTTCTGAACACACCGGCAAGCACGCTGTTGCAAGGGCTGCAAGCGCTGGCAGCGGCAATTCATCCTGAGATGTTCACGCCACAGTCAGGCCTTCGCCGGATTCAAATGGAAGCATCAGTGAAAAATTTGGTAAATGGGTAATTTGGTAAATTGAATTTAGGTTTGGCATTGTTCTTTTCAAATTTACTAAATTACTCAATTACAAATCTCTAATCAGGTAGAAACGGTTGAGAAACATCAAACAGGTAGTTGCAGCTCTCATTGTACGCGAAGAAAAAATCCTGATCTGCCAGCGCACAAAAGAACAGGCCATGCCACTCAAGTGGGAGTTTCCCGGCGGCAAGGTGGAACTGGGTGAAGAGCTCAAATCCGCTCTGCGGCGCGAACTGGATGAAGAACTGGGCATTACTGCCACTATCGGCATCAGGGTAGCGGTGATACGGCATACATACAAAGGCAGCAACCCGATTGAATTGCATTTCTACCGCGTCGATCATTTCGAGCAGGAAATTGAGAACCGCATCTTTCAAGACATTCGCTGGGTTGAGCGCAAAGAATTAGCGAGCTATGACTTTCTTGAAGCTGATGTGGCCTTCGTGAAAGAGATCAGCGCGAGAAAAACCTTCTAGCGCCGCTAACCCGCAAGCTGCGTCCAGATAGCAGCCACAGTAAGCCCAATCATGATCACGCTGGTGCTCCACGCAATAATGTTCCCAAGACGCGAGTTTGTATACGTCCCCATCAGCTCCGGCTTGTTCACCAGCCTGAGCATAAAGATCAGGACAAAAGGCAGCAGAACTCCGTTCACCACCTGCGAATAAATGATCAGCTTGATCAGCGGAAGCCTGGGGATCAACACCATGCCGGCCCCACCGACAATAAGCAGCGTATAGATCCAGTAAAAAGTTGGCGCTTCAGAAAATCTTTTGTTGATGCCGGATTCAACGCCCAGACCTTCGCAGATGTTGTATGCCGTTGCCAGTGGCAGGATGGCGGCAGAGAGCAGCGCAGCATTCACTAATCCAACAGCAAACAAGTAGGCCGCAAAGCGTCCGGCCAGCGGCTTGAGCGCTACGGCGGCTTGCGCGGCATCATCAATATTGTGGTTGCCATTGATGTATAACGTTGCGGCGCAAGCCACCACGATGAAAAATGCGATCACGTCCGTAACAATGCATCCCAGAACCACGTCCCAGCGTGAGAGCGCGTACTGCCGTTTGGTAATACCCTTTTCCACGATTGAGGCCTGCAGATAAAACTGCATCCACGGTGTAATGGTGGTGCCGACAAGCCCGACCAGCAGCACAAGATAGTCTGACTGGCGGCTTACGTGGGGAACAAACGTGTCTTTGACCGCCTGCACCCAATGCGGATGAGCGAGGATCGCAGAAACAGGATAGGTGAAATAGATGAGCGAAAACAGGATCAGAATCCGCTCCACCGGCTTATAACTGCCGCGCACCACAACAAACCACACCAGCGCAGCGCCAACAGGAACGCAAAGATACTTGGTGACGCCAAATATCCCCATGCCAGAAGCCAGACCGGCAAACTCCGCCATGATGTTGCCAAAATCCGCCAGGCCCAGTACCACCATGACAAAGAACGTGGCGCGCAGGCCAAACTCTTCTCGAATCAGGTCAGCCAGTCCCTTCCCCGTTACCGCGCCCATGCGAGCCGCCATCTCCTGCACCACGATAAGCGCAATCGTGGTGGGAATGAGCGTCCACAGCAGCACATAACCCAGCCTGGCCCCGGCCTGCGAATAAGTAAGGATGCCGCCGGGATCGTTATCAACATTCGCTGTGATGAAGCCGGGACCAAAGACTGCGACAAATGCCAGCAGCCGGTATTTCAGTACGCCCAGGCCGGCCACCCGGCGGGGCATACTTATATCTCGTTTGAAAAATTTCAGCTTCATACAAATGCGATCCAGGGAGAGCTACGACTCGAAGGCGGTGGCGTACCAAAGATGCTACAGAAAATAAACTTCTGTTTCGCAGAATAAACGAGAGTTGGAGCAAAGGACAACAGCGGAGACTGTTATTTTTGAAAAATGTTTTCAGGCCGAGGATGGCGCTTACTTCGCAGATCGCTCCAATTCTTCCTTTGTAATCTGAAATGCCGTGTTGGCCGCGGGAACACCCGCATAGACCGCCACCTGAAGGAGCGTCTCTTTTACATCGCAACTTTCAAGACCATGCTTCAGCCCGGCGCGAACATGCAGACGAAATTCCTCCCATCGCCCGAGAGCAGCTGTTACAGCCAGCACCAGCAGCCGCCGCGTGCGATGGTCGAGTCCCGGACGCGTCCAGACGCTGCCCCAGGCATAGCGGGTAATCAGCTCTTGAAAGTCTCGAGTGAGATCAGTAGCGCTGGCCATGGATCGGTCAACGTGCTCTGCTCCGAGCACATGGAGACGTACCTTCATACCTTCCTGAAAAGGATCTTGTTGGCTTTGCTTTGGCAGCAGAAAATCCAATAGTGCAGTGGTGAATGATCGCGGTTGCTCAAGGTTGGAGAGATGCGCTGTGTTCAGGCGCACGGCTCGTGCGCCGGGAATCTCTTTGGCCAGCATGGAACCATTCCCCTCCCATGGCGTTGATGGATCTCTATCACTGCCGATGACCAGCGTGGGAACGGATATCTGCGACAACTCGGTACGAAAGTCAGCGTCACGCAGAGCCGCACAGCAAGCAGCGTAGCCTTTGGGATCAGTACTTAGTGAAACAGCGCGTATGGACTGAGCGAAGGAAGAAGATTGCTGATCGGCGGAGAAGAAACGTTGCATTCCCGTATCCGCAACAGCGGCCATGCCGCCTTCCAGAACTGACTTCCGCCGCGCGTCCCATAGATCAGGTGTGCCGAACTTGGGTGCTGTGTTGGCCAGGACCAGCGCGGAGAGGCGCTGCGGAGCATTCAAGGCCAGCCATTGGCCGATTGCACCTCCCATGGAAAGCCCACAGAATGCGGCTTGTGAAATTTTGAGCGTATCCAGTAGGCCGAGCACATCCTGGCCAAGTTGGTCCATGGTGTAATCGCCTGCTGGAACTTCAGAAGCGCCATGCCCGCGCGTGTCACAACGCAGCACTTGAAAGTGGTCGAGCAAATCCGGCATCTGCGGCGCCCACATGCTGTGGTCGCAGCCTAATGAGTGCGAAAGCACCACTACAGGCAGATCGCTACGGCCTTCAAGCCGGTAAAACAGGCGCGTGTTGTTTACGTTGACAAAGGGCACGCGTTATTTCTTTCTCCGAGCGGATTTGCGGGCGGAGCGTTGCCGCTTTGATTTCGTTTGTGGCTTTTCTTGCGCTGAAGCTGCAGCAAGCAACTGTCTGCGGAATTCCTCGGCTGAGCCCAGGTAATGCTCAGGATTTTCCAGGTCGCGCAAATCGGCAGCACGCAGATGCGCCGTAACTTCCGGCATCTCTGCCAGGATTTCACTCAACTTGCGCTTCGCAGCAACTGCTTTGGCACTGGCTTCCTGCAAAAGATGGTGCGCATGGTCCCGTCCGGTCTTTTTGCCTAGCAGTATGGATGCACGTTCGGCAAAAACCAGGCCATGTGTCGCCGCGACATTGGCTTTCATGCGTTCTGTATCCACTATCAAACCTTCAGCAACATCGGCCATAGAAGCTAATGCAAAACCTGTGTTCTGGATGATACCAGCAATGATCGGCCACTCGGCTTGCCATCCACCCGCGGCGCGCTCGTGCTCCTGCACCATATTGGATAAAAAACTGGAAACCAGTCCTGGCACTCTCTCCACCGCGGCAAGCGAGAGAACAGAACCAACCGGGTTGTGCTTGTGCGGCATGGTTGACGATCCCCCACGCCCGCCGGCGCTTGTCTCGCTGACCTCGGCGATTTCATTTTGCGCGAGCAAAATAATATCGCGCGCCATCTTGCCCAGCGCAGCAGTCAGCACGCCGCACGCACACATCAGCCCGGCCAATCGGTCGCGGTGCGTGTGCCATGGAGCTTCAGGGTTGGCGAGTTTGAGTTCATTCGCCAAGGCCTCGGCGACCTTCGGCCCATCTTTGCCCAAGGCAGCCAGCGTTCCAACGGCGCCACCGAATTGCAGGAGCAGTGCCTCGGCAAAAGCTGCAGCAAGTCGATGGCGGCTGCGATGAACAGCACCAAGCCATCCCGCCGCTTTCAATCCAAACGTAATCGGCGGCGCAGCTTGAAGCCAGGTCCGCCCCAGCATCACGGTGCGATGGTGCTGTTGCGCAAGCTTTCGTAGCGCTTTTTCCAGCCGGTTCAAATCAGCATCAAGAATTGCCTCAGCCTTTTGTAGCAGAAGAACAAGCGCCGTATCGCAGAGGTCCTGACTGGTGGCGCCCCAATGCACGAACCCCGTAGCTTCAGGGTCCTGGGCACGAATACTTTCCTTGAAGGCACGTAGAAATGGAATCGCGGACGTGCCGCTAAGAGGAGCTTCGCTGGCGATAGCTGCAGCATCAATCCTTGCAGAACGGGCAGCCGCTGCTATCGCCGTAGCCGCCGAGCGCGGGATCACGCCAAGCTTTCCTTCTACGCGGGCAAGCGCCACTTCAAACTGTAACAGGGAGCGGAGGATGGATTCTTCAGAGAAGAGGTGGGCAAGCGGCCCAGTCGTGGACAAGCATTCGATCAGCCGCACCGCCATGCTACCTCCAAGCTGCTAAGAATACGCGAGCACGGCTCAGACATCAAAAAAGACAGTTTCATTTTCGCCGCACAGGTGAATGTTGAAAAGCCAGTGGCTCTTCTCCGCGGCATCGCGTTGTGCTAGCAATGTAGATCGGCGCTCAGCAGGGACCAGGGCCAGGATTGGGTCACCCGCGTTTGCGGGGTCGTCGGCAAAGTAAATTCGCGTAGCCAGCCGCTTCAAGACACCGCGAGCAAAGACTGAAACATTGATATGTGGCGCCTGCAACGTGCCATCATTTCCGGGGACACGGCCCGGTATGATCGTCTCAAAGACGCAACTGCCCAGTTCATCTGTGGCCAGCCGGCCAAAGCCGTTAAAGTTGGAATCAAGCGGCTTTTGCTGCGTATCCTCAGGATGAGCATAGCGGCCTTCGGCATTGGCCTGCCAGATCTCAACCATTGCGTCCGGCACCGGCTGGCCTTCACCATCAAAGACGCGGCAGACCAAGCGTATACGCTCGCCTTTCGTGACTGCAGTGACCAATGATCCAACCGATGCCTGCTCCGTGCAGCCAAGATGGAAGAAAGGGCCGACGGTCTGTGAAGACGTAGGTGTGAGCTCGCGATCCATCTACTTGCCCTCAAAGGGCGTAGCTTCGCAGCCACGCAGCACGATATTGAACTGATAGCCAAGCGCCCATTCAGGCTTGGTTGTGGCCAGGTCAAACTCAGCGACCAGCCTCTGCCGCGCTCGCTCATCGGGAATGGATTGAAAGATGGGATCGTAACGGAACAGCGGATCGCCGGGAAAGTACATTTGTGTAACCAATCGCGTCGCAAAGGCCGGTCCGAACAGCGAGAAGTGAATATGCGCAGGACGCCACGCGTTTTGATGGTTGTGCCACGGATATGCTCCCGGCTTGATGGTCACAAAACGATACCGGCCGTTTTCATCGGTAAGCGCGCGGCCTGCGCCAGTAAAGTTAGGATCGAGTGGCGCAGGATGATCATCATGGCTGTGGCGATAGCGCCCTGCGGCATTGGTCTGCCAGATTTCAATCAGCGTATGCGGAACGGGCCTACCGCTATCGTCAAGCACCCGGCCACTTACAATAATGCGTTCACCCAGCGGCTCACCGGCGTGCTGGCGCGTTAAATCGCTATCGCTCTCTGTAAGGTCACTGTGCCCGTACACCGGACCTGTAATTTCAGAGAGCGTATGTGGCAACAAGACAAGCGGTTGTCGCGGCGCGCGAAGCACAGTAGCA
>DASRDW010000121.1:0-17245 GCA_035652415.1 Candidatus Angelobacter sp.
GACAGAACGTTTCTGTTTTCGTGATGGCATGCTCTCTCTGCCTGATTATTTTTCCAGCCCTGGTATTTTTTATGCCGCTGGCGAAGTAGAAATTCCAGCATCGCAAAATTTCCAAATGGAAGTCCTGAGTTCCGGCACATATACCGTATTGGTTGATGGAGAGGAAGTGCTGGAACATGATTCTCGCTATGCTGTTGGCGCCAGCCGATATTCCACTTCCTTGAGATTGAGGGCTGGTCACCATCGCATTCTCGTGAAATTTACTGCTGATGCAACACCGCTGAGCGTTGCGCTCCATCCCCGAATTTCGTTCACTACAAAAAAGCCGGAATTGCCGCAGCCGCTGGAAAATTACGCACAAGAGCTGGCCGCATATTTCCAGAGCGATTTTGTAAGCATGGAGCGCATGCTGCATGCTGACGGAGATCGCAATATCGGCCCTGCACAGTATCTACGCGCTCTGCTCTACTCTGCCGCCGAAGATCGTTCACCACGCGCGGATGCTGCGTGGAAAGCGGTTGGTTCCGCGCAGCCTTCGGCCTTGCTGGCGCGGCTTAAATCTGCTGAAAGCACCTTCGTACGCGGACAGACGGATGATACCCGGCTGGAAGTAATGAATATTCTGGCTCAGCGACCACAATCGGAAATGGCGCTGCAGTTGGCCTTTAATCTTTCCCGCAACCAGGCGGATGCGCCGCAGTTACTAGCGCGGCTGCTTGAACAACATCCCTCATGCGCGCACCTTTCTGAAGCAGTAAAGTTCTACAGCTCCACCGCAGAACAGGATAAAGCCGCGAAACTTGAGCAGCAATTGGGTGCCTGTGCTCCTGAATCGCTGCAATACGCGCGCATGCTGGCGGAGGCAGGTCGACACAGCGCGGCGGCGGCATATCTTCAGCAGTTGATCGTCAAAAATTCTCTTCATCGTACGGCAAGACGGATGCTTGTAGAGCAGTTGGTCCTGGCAAACCAGCAGAGCGCAGCCATGTTGCAGGCAAAACAGCTGCATGAGTTGGCCCCAAATGCGCGCAGATATGCCCAGCTTGCAGAAGATCCTGATCTATCGCGTGACAGCAAAAGCCAGCGTGCGGCTGGGTTCACACAAGGCCAGGAATTCTATGTTCCCTATCGTCGCGACGGACTTGAGCTGGCCCGGCTTTCAGCGCAGCGTAGTTTCTCTGGCGGCTCAGCGGTAGTTCTGCTGTCTGACAAAGCTATCCAGATACAGCGCGATGGCGCAGTCTCGGTTTATGTTCATCGCATCACGCGCCCACTAAATAAAGATGGCATTGATCGCTACGGCGAGATTCAATTGCCCCGCGGGGCCGATCTGCTGGAATTGCGCACGATCAAATCTTCTGGTCAGGTGATTGAACCTGAGCTGGCGCAGCAAAAAACTTCCATCTCCATGCCTGCGCTTGAAGCAGGCGATGTAATTGAAGAAGAATACGTTCTTCACTATCCTGACCTGACGCAATCGCCGGAGAATGCAACCGCCATGATCTTCGGCTCTTTTGAAGCGCCTGTTCTTTACTCTCGCCTGGTTTTGCTTAGCCCGCCTGATGCTAAATTGAATATTCGCGAGCAGGCTGGAGCGCCGCAACCGCTGGTGGGAGACAACAACGGCACGATCATCCGTATATGGGAGCATGACAACATCTCACAAACTGTTGCTGAGTCGTTCCTGCCTTCTATCAATCTGCTGCCCACGGTGACTGTGACTGCGGCAGAAAAAACCCGCGACCGCCTGCGGGATGAACTGTTTGATTCGACCCGAGCTGGCCTGCACGTGAGTGAGGCCGGCCTGGAATTGCAACTGGCACAGGCTTCCAACGAGATAGAAAAAGCAAAGAGGCTTTATCATTTTGCGACCACCAGGATCGATTCCACAGGCCCTGATTGGGCTGCGTATCCGGCTGAGGACACGCTGCAAAACGGCCAGGGCAGCCGCACTGCAGCATTGCTGGCGCTGGCGCGGACGGCTGGGTTGAAAGCCGGCTTGCTGCTGGCGCGCAAAGTGGACCAGAGTTGCGGAAGACAGAGCGATTTCTTCTGCTATACGGAACCGCTGGTGCGCTTCTGGTTCGCCAACGGCGAAACAATCGACGTTGATGCTGAATCCGATGATCTTCCCTTTGGCAGCGTCTCACCATTGCTGGAGATGCATGAAGCACTGTTTGTGCCGCTGGCGCTTGAGGATGCGAAGAAGCCGGAAATCGTAACCCTGGCAGTGAGATCAGGAAATGAAAAGAGTGTCGCCGAGGGCGAGCTTTCTTTCTGGCAAAATGATCTTGTAGCTGACCTTCAGATACGCCTGGGCGCAGCACGCGCACAGGAAATCCGCAGTTTGCTGCGCAGCGCCGGGGAACACGAACGCCAGGCCTTTTATGAGCAATTAGCCATGCGCATCTTTCCAGAAGCAGCGGCCATAACCGGCTCTGCCAAGTATGAGAATGACCCGGAGCAGCCCCTGGAGCTTTCACTGCATTGCACGGTACCGCAATTCATTAATTCCTCCAGCGGCGTTATCGATTTTGGCCAACTGGTTCCGTCACTCGGGTTGGGCGCGCAGTACGCTAAAAATGCGGAACGCAAATTTCCGCTTTATATCGAAACACTGTTTTTTGAGAGCACAACGTTCCACTTGGACCTAGCCGCCAACATGCAGGTGCATTCAGTGCCTGCTGACTTTACCGAGAAAAGTGAATTTGGAGAGTATGCGATGCGCGTTGTGCGTTCGGCAGGCCAGATTGAGATTCACCGCGAATTTCATGTTCCGATCCAGGTAATTGCTCCGGAAAAATATACGGCGTTTGCGCGCTTTGCGCGGCAAATTGATGATGCGGAGCGTCAGCGGATATCTCTGGAGCTAAGTAAAGATGGCACAGCTGCAGGTCAATATCGTGTGCCGCCGGCAACAGGCATGTTTCGGTAACCGCCGGCTCTCTGCTCGCCCAAGCGATCCAGGAAGCTTGCCGCCATATCTACGAATTTGCCGCCTTTCTCAATATATTCCGGCAGGTTGTGCCATACCTCTTCAAATTTTTCCGGATGCTCAGCGGCAAAAGTAGCAACGCCAATGCCAGCAACGGCCAAACCTGCAGGCCGGCGACCCGTCAAAAAAAGTATTGCGCCAGCGGCAAACGATCCGTACATCAGCGTCTTTTTCCAGTCCATCCTGTCCTCCTGAATGCAGCAATAAAATCCTAATATATATTCTCGCCGCAAAAAGCGGCTGGGGATGCAATTCCCTGTTTATTTAAGAATCAAAGACAATGCCGACTGTTGCCCCTCTTTAACATAGCCATCAGCGCGTGGCATATCTAAGCCAAAAACATTCTAAGATGACGTAAGTTTCTCACCCCGGTCCGCACAGGCGCGAACAACAGTGTTTATACGAGGAATTATCAGTTCAAAAAGAAAGTGGGCGCCGGTATAGGGGCGACGCCCACGTGGGGGTACTGCGTATGTTGTTATTAGGATAGACGCAAGACGCGCAAAAAAGTTTCATCCAGCGCGGAAATTAACATAAATAAACACTCCTAAAGTTAATAGTTCGCGCCTGATACTAATGAATTCTTAATAAAAAACCCCTTCATTCTTTGAAGGGGTTGGAGAGTAAGGAGAGAGGAGATGAATCACTACAACATTTGCGAAACTAATTCCCGAATCTGGATTCTGCTTTGATGAAGTCCAAACTGCGATTCTTTTTCATCGATGCCAAGAAGGCGCGCGATCCGCTGGTGATCGTATCCTTCCACATCGTGCAACAAAAAGATCAGCTTTTCTGTTGCCGGCAGTTGAACTACCGCACGCTCCAGGTGAACACGCTTCACATTTCCCATAATCTTTTTCGTCTGCGAAGCTGTGCAATTCAGAGTGAGCACACCCACCGGCGCAAGTTCACGCACTACGTTAAGGAAAGCTAGATCAATATGCTCCGTCTGGGGGCTGGCGCTGCGGGCAAACGCACGCAGGAAAACGTTGGTGGACAATTCTTCTGCCGCAAGCTCGTTGTCTGTCATCCAGAAAGCAAGGGAATAAATCCTATGGCAGTGCTCGTTGTAAATGGTGCTGTACTCTGCTGCTCCGCTTTTTGCGGAAGAAATCAGGATTCCCAAATTGCTCATTACACCCAAGCTGCTAGACATTTTTAAACCTACCTTCTCGGCCCAAATCTGGAGGGTCCAGTTTTTTACCTGACAATCGACGTCATGAAGAGAGCAATCCGCTTGCCCAAAGAACGTACGCGTCTATGAAGTTTTGCAATGAAATTTAAGTTATTGATTTGTAAGGACTAATCGAGACAAGAAAACTCATCTAAGAAATGTCTAATCCAAAATGGAAATGTGGACAGCCCCTCTCAATCTAATTGTGGGTATTTTGGTACCACTTATAGTAATTATTCCACCCACACGGTTCTAATTGTCCACGTAAAATTTACCGAGACTTGGAAAGACAGTTTGCCTAGGCAAGTTAGCTGTTCTGGAAGATTTTACCGAACCATCAGAACTTCGCGAATGTTGTCGCGGCCCAGGAAGAATTTGCGTGAGGCAAAGTCTTTAAAGAGATTTTCAATGTGGCGGTTATTGAATATCCGCTGCAGGCTAAATCCCTGGATAGGCTCGAGTTCCAGAACATCAGGTGGCACAATGTGATGCCGGGAATAGAGAGACTCTGGCCCTGCATCCTTGGTGTGAAAGAAAGCCAGCAGATTACCTTTGGTCTTCAGCATTACCTGCAGCCTCTCCACCAGAGGCTTTACCAGGCTCTCAGGAAGGTAATCCGGTACGTCCCAACACAAGACTGCGTCAAACTGATCGGCCGGGTAGTCAAGGTTTTCGGCGAAAAATTTACCCGGATCAATCTGCATGGAGCCGTCTTCCTGCTTTACGGTGTAGCTGGGGTCCTGGGACTCACGCAGAACGTCTTCATTAAAGACGCGCGCACCCATCTCCGTAAGGAAAGCTATGTTAGAAGGTGAAGTCGGGCCAAGATCGAGCACGCATATCTTTTGCTCGCCGGTGCTCTTGAGATTACGCAGCAATTCGCCCAAGCCAATGCAGCGACGACTGACCCGTGGCGCAGACTTGCTTGACCCAGCCGACTTGGCTTGGGGAGCATCTGCGCCGCGGAACCATCTCTTTAAATTATGACCAGAGGAGCTCAAAGCCCCTCTAATTTACCCTATTTGGGATCTAAAAAGGAACCTTGTGTGTCCGAAGCAGCGTTGTAGCTGATAGGGCCAGAGCTGGAACCAGAACCGGAGCTCATGCCCGATCCAGCACTTGCCGCTACCGCCATGGGCTTGCGACCCTCCGACTTGGAATCTTTTTCGCGAATATCGATGGCGCCTTTAAAGAAGGCTCCATCTTCAATCACGATGCGCTGTGTGCCTACATCGCCAATCAGAGTGCAGGATTTGCGCAGTTCCACGCGACCGCTGGCATTTACATTGCCTTCCACTTTTCCATGCACTACCAGGTCACGCGCTGTGATGGTGGCTTTAATTTTGCCATTGGGACCAATGATCAGGCTGTGGTCACGCAGATCAATGGTGCCTTCGATTTCTCCATCCAGATAGAGGTCTTCACTGCCGGTCAGTTCGCCGCGAATATGGACCGATTTGCCGATGTGGCCCACATCGCCGCGATGTGGTTCACTGACTTTCGGCGTTTCCTTCTGTGGAGCCGGTGCAGCAGGCATAGAAGGGGTGGTTGGTGCTGCAGCGAGTGGGGATGCGGGCTGCGCAGGCTGGGTCGGGTTCATGCTCATGGGTTTATTGTCCTCAGGACGTGGTTTCCACATGTCGGCACCTTTTCTTTAAGTTTGCTCTCTTTCAGAGAAATTCGAAATTGACGTACGATTTTGGAACGCCTGTCGCAGATCAATCCAGGATTTGTCCGCTAGTTTACTGCCGCTCGGAAAAAGGAAGTAGTTACTCTAGGTGTGCACCTGAAAGGTAATCCGGTGCTTATTGGAGGCATTTGCGTGCCCAGTTTTTCGTGTTTACATTAAAGTAAATATTAACTCTTTGATTACTTTTGCACCGAAAGCAATAAATCATTTATTTTCTTATATTTAATAAGCAGCTCTGGATTGAGAATTCCTGGCCAGTTTGGCCGTTTGTTTGCACATAAGTAATGCGTCGACCGGAACCGGAATGTCGAGGCAAGGAGCGGGACCGAAAACCAGGGGAACAGCGGTTCTGATTCAGTGTCGCGACTATCGAGCCAATGGGACTGCCTTCCGAATAGGTCGATGAAGAAAGAGGCGGCTGCAAAGCCGCCTCTCTTTTCTTTGTTGTCTTTGCCTAATTGCTTTAGGGCGGCGGACAAGCCGCATTCAAGCGGGTTTGTTGCTTGGTGCTTTAGAAAGTTTTGCTGAGTGCAAGATGTAAAATGCAACTAGCTGCTGGTTTTCCGGCGTCTAAGTAAGTATCTGCTAGTGATAAATTTATGAATTTGCGCAGGCTTCTATGGCCACTAGTAGTGTTTTTATTTTCGGCGAACCTGGTATTCGCTCTGCAAGTAAGCCACACTCCTGCCTCAGAATCGCCTCTCCCTCCATTACCCCAGGATGCTAACCAGTATGTAAGAGGAATCGTTAAAAACGAGCTGAATGCTGACGCTACCGATCACTCGCACTGGCGTTACCACATCCATCGCGAAGACGATAAAGGCAGTCAGGATCGCGACGTTATCGAGACCAAGGATGGGGAGATCGCTCGCACCCTGCTTATTAATGGCCGGCCCCTGACTCCACAGGACCGCGTGAATGACGATGCTCGCATGAAAAAGCTGGTGCAGGACGCATCTGACCGGGCGAAGCGGGAAAAGCGTCTTAAAGATGACAGCGACCGCGTGACGCAGATGTTCAAGGCCATTCCAGATGCTTTCGTCTTTAAATATGACGGCGAGGAGAACGGGCAGGTACGCCTTACATTTTTCCCCAACCCGCATTATGAAGCGCCCAATCGTGAGTTGCAGGTTTTCAAGTCGCTCAGCGGCAAAATGTGGATTGACCGCGCCGGCGGCCGGCTGACCCGCATGGATGGAACTTTGTTTGAAGACGTCACGTTCGGCTGGGGATTATTGGGGCGGCTGAACAAAGGTGGCACATTCTCTGTTATTCAGAGCAGGGTGGGCGATGATCATTGGGAAGTTGTGTCACTCGATGTAAAGATGAGCGGCCACGCTGTTATTTTTAAGACCATCAATGTGAAGCAAATGCAACGCCTCACCGATTTCCGCCGTGTAAGTGACGATCTCACCATCGCACAGGCCTACCAAATGCTGGTGAATCCGGAAAATCCGGTTTCTGCAGAAAGCCAGCTTGGCACTGCCAAACCTCGCTGAAAAAATTAATCCATTCTTGATTTTGATCCTGAAGTCAGCAGATTTGCTAGCGCCAAATTTTTCCTGCAGCAACTCTGGCCAGCAACTCTCACCAGCAGCAACTCTGCTTATCTAACGTCAACATTCATATATGAGGCAAACCCTGCTTAATTCTTGTTCTCTAACTCCGTAGCGCTGCTTCCAACTACTCAGTGGCCGCGTTTGCGCGGACCGGAAGTACTAGGAGGAATTTAAATGAAAAAGGGCTACCTGATCACAGCAATCCTGCTGCTATCGAGCGTTTGGCTGATGGCGCAGTCTACACCCAGCAGCTCACAACAGCCGTCAACACCGTCAACAACGGACCAATCCAGTCCATCCACCACGTCTCCGTCACAAAGCACAAGCACCACCCAAACTACAACCACGGATACGACTCAAACCTCCAGCAACGGCTCTTCTATCGAAGGCTGCCTTAGCGGCTCAGCGGGAAGCTACACGCTGACTGATACCACTGGAAAAACCTGGCAACTGGCTGGTGACACTTCCAAATTGACCGAACACGTTGGACATGATGTCCGCCTCACTGGATCTGAAAACAATGGCGGAGCAGCCGGCAGCTCAAGCGGCGCATCCGGATCATCTGCTTCTTCTACTGGCGCTGGTGCAGGCTCTTCGGGCGCAGGCGCTTCTGGATCACAGTCCACTTTTAACGTGCAAAAGGTAAAAATGATCTCCAGCACCTGCCCCACTGGCAAATAAGCAATAGGCTGCTGACTTTCAAAAAACCCTCGCAATTTGTGCGAGGGTTTTCTTTTCTGAATAGATCTCTCTCTGAGCAGCTTAGGAATTCACGTGGAGCCGTCCGTCGCGCAGAACGGTACATTTCCGATTGCGCCAGACAATGGTGTCACCGGCAAACCCGCTGCTCCACACCAGCAGGCCCAGAACATCCTGCAGCGGCAAGAGCCACCACTGTCGGCGGGTAAGTGGATCGTGGAGAACAAAGTGGGCTGTGGCTGCGGCTGCAGCGCCGCGGAAAATCAAAGTAATCGGGATGACGGGCCAAGCGGCAGGAAGCGTAGCTCCCAGTAGCAGGGCCCATGCCAGCGGATAAGTGAAAATTTGGCCCCAGTATCCGGCAGGGCGGGATCGGCGCGTGCTGCGCGCCCAGCGAATACGATGGCCAAAGTTGGCAATCAGGCCCTGGCTGCCAATGCGATGCTCAATGACGCAAGAAGAAAGCATCACGCCATGTCCCAATTCGGCAGCGCGCTGGCCGATCACAAAATCCTCCGCCAGAAAATCCTGCAAGTAGCTGAAGCCGCCCATATCATCGAGTACGTTGCGGCGCACCGCAACTGTGCAGCCCAGGGCAAAACGCATCCCCTCCAACATGCGCGCAACCAGCACGCCGCCAAGAAGTTCAGTGTTCATGCCAATTGCTTCCAGACGAGACCACAAACTGCGCCCAGGCACGGCGCGATAAGGACACGTAATCAGCCCCACACCTTCTTGCTGAAATTCCTGCGCCAGATGAGAAAGCAGGCATGGCTTCACGCGAATGTCGCTATCGCTCATCACCAGCAGATCATGTTTCGCTTCGCGCACCAACCGGTTCAGGCTGTAAGCCTTGGCATTAGGGATTGGCGATTCCCCAGTGATAATGAGGCGCGCTTTCACTCTGCCAGAATATTCGCTGATAATCTTCGCTGCCAGAATGGCGGCAGGATCTTCTTCAGAATGCGCGCCGAGCAGCACTTCATAGCTGGGATAATCCTGCATGAAGAAGCTGCGCAGGTTTTCTTCCAGTCCTTCATCGTGGCCGCATAGCGGCTTTAATACGCTGATGGAGGGTTTGTCTCCCGGCGCCGGTGAAGCAACACCAAGATAACGTTTGGTGGCTACACAGATGAGGACGCAGTAAACCAAAGAACCGGCGAGCAGTACAGCCAATACAGTACTAAGGATCACCATAATGCGGGTCCGTTCTCCATGGGATTGGAACCATCCGCAATCGCGCCGGAAAGGCTATTGGTCAAAATAAGTTTGCCGCCGCTCTCAGCTATCGGGTGAAGGTGGTCGCGGCCCACAAGGGCGCTGAACCGGGCCATTTGCTGCCCATCCGTCACCAGATAACAACGCATTGTACCTGACCAGGTACGCGCAAACTGAGAATCATCAATAAAAACGCGGGGTGCATCAGGTGCGTAAGAGCCGTACTCCAGATTGTTGAAGCGGCCATTCAGAAGCAGCACATTGCGAGGATTGGCATAAAACATGATCGATGAAAACGGATAATAAGCTCCGTCAACAATCAACTGTCCCGCAGGCGCACGAAGCAATGCCTGTGCCAAAGGACGCGAAGACAAATACGGATCAAAAACCACTAGTGCCATTCTGCTGGCCTGAAAAAACAGGACCATCATTGCTGCCAGCGCAAGGATGGCGCGGTTGCCGCGCAAGAACCACGCGCCGATAGCGCCCACTAGAAACGCTATCCCTGCCACTGCGAGCGGCAGGCGCAAATAAGCAAATGATTGAACTGTAAGATCGCCCATGTGGCCTAGAGAAAGCGTGTACGCATCAGGATGCTGTTGCAAGGCGCTGGAAATATCACCTGGCGTGGGCACATGTCGAACTACAAACAGCATTATCACCACAAGCGCCGCCGCAATGCTGGCTATGGCTGCAAGCACCTTGGTGGACACGTTGATCCACTTGCTTTCATTGGCTATGGCGCAACCCAGCAGCAGAGCCAGCGCTGGATACAACGGCATGGAGTAATACTCCTGTGTGGTGGAGAAGGTAAAAAATAGCAGCAGAAATCCAGCCCAGCAGAGAGCAAGCAGTCGTGTCCGTCCGGAGCGATCCACAGGCTTGTAACTTAATTTCGCTGCCGCGGGAAAATAGACGCTCCAGGGAAAGAGCCATGCCAGGTTCAGGAGCCAGAAAACAGCGCGTGGGACGGTGTTGTAGTCGTGCGGATAACGCAGCCCCAGGAAGCGCAGCACGTGCTCATTCATAAAGTAAAACCAGAAAAAGCCGTGATACTCCCCCGGGCCGCTATGCATGCTGAAATTGAAGTACGGGGGCATGCGTAGAGTTGCCAAAACGTGCCAGGGCGCTGCAATCACAAGAAAGATGAGAGCGCCGGTGAATAGGTGCAGGCTTCGCCAGCTACGGCGGGAGAAGAGCTGTCGCGTAAAAGCCAGATACAACAAAGCGCCGCCAATGGGGACTACAAGCGCAAGCAGACCTTTGAGCAAAACGCCGATTGCCATGGAAACGGCCAGGAGCGCAGCCCATCGCCGGGGATGTTGCTCTTCACCATCTTCATTCAGCGCGCGCTGAAAGGCGTAGAAACACACGCACACGGTAGCCGTCAGCATGACATCCGGAATCAGGATGCGGGTAAAGAGAAAGAGCCCAATGCACGTGGCCAGCGCCAGTCCGGCGTAAAAACCTGCCCGGCGTCCAAACGCCCATAGACCATAACGTGCTGTGATCCAGCACAGCAGGATGGCGGAAAGCGCTGTGGGGATCCGCGCGACCCAATCATGCACGCCCAGAATTAAATAGCAGATGGCGATCAACCAATAAGGAAGCGGTGCTTTTTCAATATAAGCAACACCGTCAAGATGTGGAATGACCCAATCGCCGGATTGGATCATGTTGCGTGACATCTGCGCATGCACCGCATCCACGTCATCCATCAACGCCGGGGGGGAAATAATTCCAGCCAAAAAAATGACGGCAGCAATCACTACTAACACGAGTTCATAACACGACCATGAAGGCCGCGATGACAAAGAGGCCCCCATGCCAGTTTTAGTGCTGGCGCTCTCCATCTGTTCCAAAAGTTCGTTCACAGCAATAAGCGCAATCCTCCACTTTAATTTTCGCAGATGCGCCGGAAGCACTCAAACTACGCTACGTGTGCGGCTGCTGAAGCAAGATTGGGGCAGCCTTTTCTATGCTAGCTGTGTTCTCTCAAAAGCAATTACTTTAAGAAGTTGTAAATGATTATGGCTGCTGGTGAAACACGGGATTTGTAAAAAACTGTAAGCACTAAGAGCAAGGAATTAACGAGAGTAAAGACATGCGGGAGCAGATTGAAGAGCCTAAAGCCCAATTACAGTTACCTGCTCCGGTACGACAAAAGAAGTGTAAAGCGTGTGTTTTCCATGGCTTTTGGGTTATAAGATGGGTTGCGTAAAAGGCACAAGCGAGATATTGCCCGCGAAACATTGGTTTGAGTCTGGTGTTTGTGTTGTTCAAGAGCGGGCCGCAATCACCTGAATGGCCGAGGCGATATGAGGTCGAAAAATGGAGAAAAAGGTCATGGGTCTTGCAAAATTGAAACTTCCGGTGGCGTTGGCTCTGGTCTGCATGGCGTTCTTTGTAACTTTTATGCAAGTCAAAGCCAATGAGGAAACTGATGATCCTGTGGGCGCTTCAGCCGTCTGGAGCCCGGAAAGCGATGATCTGGCTGACATCGCGCAATCATGCAAAGCGGAACCGGCAACAGAGTACGACAAGTGTTTTGTCGATCAGATGGGCAGCTATGCTTCTTCAGAAGCTGTGGGATTCAGCGAATTTCTCTTTCAACAGGCACCGGCTCGCGCGGGTTATCTCTCGGGTTTGCGTGAAGCAGGCCCAATTGATTTAGGGTTGGTAGCGTATCCTAACTCTGCGGATTTAAGCCGCGGCTGGACACTGGTGAACGGCGTGCCGGCGATTGTGGATGTTGACAACCTTAAGCTGCTTCCACAATCCACCATGGAGAAAGATCCGCAGTTCAGTGCGTTGCGCATAAAGTACCCGCAGCTCCAATTGTCAGTTGCTGATGACGACCGCAGCACGGACATCATGCCTGAGATGCAAGCTCTGGGCGAAGGCAGCCAGCGCTTTGTGATCAACTACTCGCTCAAAGAGCCGTGCCCAGCTTGCCAAGTAGTTGCCCACGCCAGCTTCGGTTTTGATTTTGATCCAACGGGAAAATTTCTTGGCGTAAAGTTCATTAAAGTAAATCCGGCGAGTCGTTAATATCGCTCTTCGGCAAGGGAAAAACTAATGAGACAACCAGCCGGAACGGTTGGGCTGTTGGCATACTTAGTAGCATTTTTGATCTTCTTACCCGCAGGCGATGTGATTGCGACAGGGTTGAAGCTTTCTGCGGCCACTACAGGCAACGACGGAACAATTTCCGTACACCTGACAAACTCACAGGTCAATTTTGTTATTGAATGCAAGACAACTGTTGACTCATCCTGTACCTTGCCTGCGCTTGGCCCTCTGTACACATTGAAGAAATCAGGTAAGCGTTTATACGTTGGTGACAATCTAGTCCTGATTGATGGTGAAAAAGAGAGTGGGCACTTTCGTCTGGTATCAATGGCTGTGAAATAACAGAAGATCAAAATCCCCCAAATTCCAATGCATTTCTATAGAAAGTCGTTCCCGGACTTAGGCGGCTGCTCCCTTTCTATGGCCGTTCTGTTATTCTGTCGGGTTTCACAGAGTATGAGGAAGGGCGCTATGCTGAGCATGCAAGGCAAGAACGCGGTTATCTTTGGCGTGGCCAATAAACGCAGCATCGCCTGGGCCATTGCCCAGCGGCTGAGCGATGCGGGCGCAAAGCTGGCCATCACCTATCAGAACGAGCGGCTGAAAGCGGAAGCGCACGAGCTGATCTCTTCCCTGCCCGGCGCGCAGCCTTTCCAATGTGACGTCTCCAGCGACGCGGAAATTGACCAGTTCTATGGTCAACTGAAGCAGCATTTCGGACAATTAGACGCCTTGGTGCACTCGGTGGCTTACGCTCCCGCCGAAGACTTGAAAGGCGACTTTCTGAACACCTCGCGGGAGGGCTTTCGCATCGCCCACGACATAAGCGTATATTCGTTGATCGCGGTTACGCGCGCTGCTGCGCCGCTCATGGCCAATGGCGGCAGCGTGATCACGTTGAGCTACTTTGGCGCAGAGAAAGTGGTTCCCGGCTATAACATCATGGGCGTAGCCAAAGCCTCTCTGGAAGCTACGGTCCGCTACCTGGCCAACAGCTTAGGCCCGAAGAAAATCCGCGTGAACGCCATCTCCGCCGGCCCCATCAAAACGCTGGCCGCGCGCGGCGTGGGCGATTTCTCCCAGATGCTGAAGAACCATGCTGAACATGCTCCGCTAAAGCGGAACGTCGAGCCAAAAGAGGTTGGCGATACCGCTCTTTTCCTGGCCTCAGACCTTGGCTCTGGAATTACGGGCGAAACCTTGTATGTGGACTGCGGCTATAACATCATGGGGTTTTGAACTGCATGTCGCGGGGCTTGGTATTCTCGATTTTTATTCTGATCGACCTGGCCATAGTGACAGGCGTGATCTGGTGCGCCTTTCACAAAATTCCACTCAGCAAATATCTCACCCCCGCCATCATCTTGTTTGTGCTGAACGGGGCCTGGCTGATTGTTGTTACGGTGAAAAACACGCCGCGAGCAAATTAGATGGTAGTAGCCAGTCACAAACCGGGCGCTAACCGATGAGGGATGGGCTGGAAAGCAATCACGTTCTGGTCTTGCCTCCGCTTTACGCCATCATTGATTTTTCCAACTTTGCTGCCCAGGCAGATCCTGTTTCTGCGATTGTCCAGTTTGCGGAAAAGCTGATGGACGCTGGTGCAAAGTTGATTCAACTCCGTGATAAATCCAAGCCTACTGTGCCACAGCGATTTTTAAGCTGTGCCCGCGAACTCCGCCGCGTAACCCTGGATCGGGCAACGCTGATCATGAATGATCGCATTGACCTCTGCCTTGCCGTTGATGCAGATGGAGTCCATTTAGGCCAAGAAGACCTCTCACCGGCAGCGGCCAAAAGGATTTTTGATCAAGTCATTTTTGATCAAAACAAGGACGGGCAGCGACGCATCATTGGATTTTCCACCCACAACTTAGATCAGCTTCGCGAAGCAAATTCGCTTCCGGTCGATTACATTGCTATCGGCCCGGTGTTTGCTACGTCGTCCAAAGCCAATCCTGATCCTGTGATCGGCCTTGAAGGAGTACGCGCGGCAAGCCGGGCTACAACAAAGCCCTTAGTGGCAATCGGGGGGATCACCCGCCAGAATTGCCGCCAGGTCAGGGAGGCAGGCGCAGGCACGGTGGCCGTGATTTCTGACCTTTTTGAGTCCCCAGGCAAAGCAGTTGCGGATTTTCTGCGCATTTTGGGGTAAAACATACAGAACGATATGTCTTCATCAGCGGAAGTCCATACGCCGCCTAAGTCGGCAGGCTCATCTGCCGCGCCACAACTAGTCCAGGGACTTGGCCTCACCAGCGCAACCACGCTGGTAATGGGGTCCATGATTGGCTCCGGCATCTTTATTGTGTCGTCGGAAATTGCCCGTGAAGTCAACTCGCCTGCGCTGCTCATTGCCGCATGGCTGGTGACCGGCTTTATGACAATCGTGGGCGCGCTCTCTTACGGCGAGCTAGCCGCCATGATGCCCCGCGCCGGCGGACAGTACGTTTACCTGCGCGAATCGCTGGGGCCGCTCTGGGGATTTCTTTATGGCTGGACGCTCTTTCTGGTCATCCAGACCGGAACCGTCGCTGCCGTGGGTGTAGCCTTCGGCAAGTTCATGGGGCACTTCTTCCCCACTGCAATCGCCGCCGATAAATGGATAGTTGGTCCACTTCACGTTGGTGTATGGAGTCCTTTTGGCCTCTCCCTAGGCGGCATGGATATGGGGCTGAACACGCAAAATCTGTGCGGGATCGTGGTCGTAATCTTCCTCACTATTCTTAATATTTTTGGACTGAAGCTGGGCGCAGCCGTACAGAACACATTTACCATCGCCAAAGTTTCTGCTCTTGCGGGATTGGTGCTGGCAGGAATTTTTGTTGGCCGCAACGCTCATGCCATCGCTGCAAACTTTGGCAACTTCTGGCGAGTGAATCTGCCACACTCCGCCAGCGGCACCTCAGCCGGGCCATTTGTGGGCATTCTGACGATTTTGGCCGTGGCCCAGGTGGGTTCGCTCTTCTCCTCTGACGCATGGAACAACGTGACATTTACTGCCGGAGAAGTAAAGAACCCAAAACGCAATCTGCCACTCTCACTGGCGCTGGGCACCAGCGTGGTGACTCTGCTTTATATAGCAGCAAACTTTATCTATTTGGGCGTGCTGCCGATGGACGGCAGTATGAGCGGTACAAGCGTTTTTGAGCGCGGCATAAAGTTTGCGACTTCTGATCGCGTTGGCACTGCCGCTATGCAGCAGATGTTTCATAGCAACGGCGCTGCGCTCATGGCCCTGGCTATCCTGATTTCTACTTTTGGCTGCTGCAATGGGCTAATCCTCTCTGGCGCTCGCGTCTATTACGCCATGGCGAAGGACGGCCTGTTCTTTAAGTCCACAGGCAAGATCCACCCGAAATATCTCACGCCAAAGAACGCCCTGATCGTGCAGGGCATCTGGACCTGCGTTCTCTGCCTCTCCGGGACTTACAATGATCTTCTTAATTATGTGATTTTCGCTGTGCTGGTTTTCTATATTTTGACCATCACCGGCCTGTTCGTTTTGCGCCGCACGCAACCTCAGGCCGAAAGGCCCTACCGTGCCATCGGCTATCCGATACTCCCTGCTATTTATATTGTGATGGCCTTATTCATCGATATCGTATTATTACGCTACAAACCGCAATACACATGGCCGGGCCTGATTATCGTGCTGCTGGGAATTCCTGTGTACCTCATCTGGTCACGCAAAGGTTCCGCAACCGCCCAAGCCTAAGCCTATAAAAGGAGAATCACCGCATGGCCAATTTGCTGGCGACTAAAACGCTGGACATGATTCGCACTGAATCGCAGGAAACAGGAGAGCATACACTCAAACGGGCCCTGGGACCGTTAAACCTGATCTCACTGGGAATCGGTGCAATTATCGGTGCCGGAATTTTCGTCCTGACCGGACAGGCGGCTGCCGATAATGCCGGCCCAGCCATTATGCTGTCCTTCATTCTGGCTGGAATAGCTTGCGCGTTTGCGGGACTTTGCTACGCTGAATTTGCGTCGTTGATCCCGATCGCTGGCTCTGCCTATACCTATGGCTACGCGACGTTGGGAGAAATTTTCGCCTGGATCATTGGCTGGGACCTGGTTCTGGAGTATGCCTTCGGCGCTGCCACTGTGGCCTCCGGATGGGCCGGTTATTTTGTGAGTTTTATGCAGGACCGCGGCGTTCTTATCCCACCGGAGTTTATCGGCACTTACGGCCAGAAATTTGCCTTATATCATGGACGATGGACCGCTGTTAGCTCTCTTCCTGCTGGGGTGGATGTCTCTACCCTCCAAGTGCACACCGCTATCTTCAACCTTGTGGCTTTTCTGATTATCGCGCTGGTCACGGTGGTGCTGGTAATCGGAATTAAAGAATCCGCAAACCTCAACACGGCAATTGTGATCGTCAAGGTCGGCATTGTCATGTTGTTCATCGTTATTGCAGCAGCTTTTCTGTTTAAGCATCCGGAGTTAATGAAGGCCAATTGGCATCCCTTCATTCCGCCCAACACGGGTGAATCAGGACATTTCGGAATTTCGGGCATTGCCACTGGGGCTGCAGTCGTTTTCTTTGCCTATATCGGCTTCGATGCGGTCTCAACCGCGGCGCAGGAAGCGAAAAATCCGCAGAAAGATATGCCGATTGGCATCCTGGGGTCGCTCATCATCTGCACCATTCTTTACATTGTCGTCTCCGGGCTTCTTACGGCGCTGGTTTCTTATACCAAGCTGAGTGTGCCGGATCCGGTTGCGGTTGGTATCGATGCCACGGGCGTGAGTTGGGGCAGCTTTATTGTAAAAATTGGCGCCATTTTTGGCCTCGGTACTGTGATGCTGGTCATGTTGCTGGGACA
>DASRDW010000122.1:0-19407 GCA_035652415.1 Candidatus Angelobacter sp.
GCCGCGCGCGAGGCCTCGAGCAACGAATCGAAAACACATCGTGGTTGAAGCACGTCGGTCACCCCGAGGGCAAAAATCCGGCGACGGTAGTGCTTGCGCAGAAGCACCATTTTCTCTACATGGCTGTAATCTGCCGTGGGCAGAAATTGCAAAGTGGTATCTGGAATTGCCCTTTCGTTGTTGGCCGGCAGGTTGAGCCACTCCTGTTGCGCCGCCTGGAAGTGCAGGGCCGGATCTTCCAGCGTTGCAATTTCTTCCGGATGCCGTATCAGCATGTCTGACAAGTAATCGCTGCTTTCAAAAATCGAGAGCGCCTGCTCCAGCGCCGTTCCCGATCCTATGACCGATGCCCATCGCTCCGAGCTGGTGAGCGCGGAACTGAGAAAGCGATGCAGCATACGGCGCATGCGGCTGCTCAAGTCGCGGCGCGACGCCATCTGGTAGAGTGGCAGCGAGTCCACTGACAGGCGATGCAAAACCTGTTCAAAAGACTGCTCTCGTCCGGGCTCGGCCATCGGGGCAGGACGCAGGCGGAATTGCTTCCCTGCTTCCTCCTGCTGCTGCATGATCTGTTGTTCATGGATGATCCGTTGATAAATTTGCGCCACGCGGCTCATCTTCCTTTGCAGGCTTTGCACCAGCAACCTGCCAGACTCCGCCGTCTGCCGTTCATGCGCTGGAGTCACGGCCCGGGCAAGCACCAGTAATTCGTCATCCGATTCCGGCAGGCGATGCGTCTGTTGCCCGTGCTTGAGCTGCAGGCGGTGCTCGATTCGACGAAGAAATTCGTAGGTGCCGTTGAGTTCGTGAAAGTCCTTGCCGCTGATGTGGTTCTTGTCGTGCAGCTTCTGCAGCGAAAACAAAGTCCCGCTGGCGCGCAGCCAGGGCTCCTCTCCGCCGTAGACGCGCTGCAAACATTGCACCAGGAACTCGATATCGCGAATGCCGCCACGGTCTACTTTAACGTCGATGCCCTGCTCGGTTTTATAGACCGTACGGTTGAACTGCCGTCGCGAGCCGATCTTTTGGCGCGAGGCTAACGCGGTCTCCATGGCCGTAAAATTCAGGCCTTTGCGATAGACGCGTGGTTGCACTCCACGAATAAACTCGCGCGACAGTTCCAGGTCTCCGGCTGAATGGCGCAGCTTGATCAGCGCCTGCAGCTCCCAGTCATGGGCAGCATCCTGGTAATAGCGGAGCGCCTGCGCCAGCGGGATGGCAGGCTCCCCTTCATTTCCCTGCGGCCGCAAGCGCAAATCAATACGGAAAACCGCGCCTTCTTTGGTTGGCCGGCAAAGGGTGTCGGTAATCTGCTGGGCCAGCCGGGCAAAATATTCCCGGTTGTGCAGCCCGTTGGAAGCAGGGTTCTCGCCATCCTCAAATAGAAACAGCAGGTCAACATCGGAGTTGTAGTTGAGCTCGTTGCCGCCCAGCTTGCCCAGCGAGAGCACGGCAAAACCTGTATCCAGCAATCGTTGTTCGTTGCCCAGGTGCTGTGGAGCGCCGTAGCGTTTGCGCAGCGCCGAATCGCACTCGATCCAGGCCTGTTCGATCAGCACATCAGAGAGCGCTGAAATTTCTACCGTGATGTCTGCCAGCGCGGCCATGCGCAAAACATCGCGCAGCATAATGCGGATGTACTCTCGTTTTTTAAACCGCGCCAGCAGGGCCGAAAAATCGCTTTCTGAGGAGCGCGCGCGCAGGCGGGCAAAACGTTCGCCGTAGTCCTCTCGCGACTGCGAGCGCTCAAGATTTCTCTCACGCGCCAAGCTATGGAGCAGGTCGGGATTCTGAATCAGCGTATCGCCCAGGTATTGGCTGTAGCCAAAAACCGTAAGCACGTAATGGATTAAAAACGGATGTGACTCCATGAGCCTGAGCACGCTCGCATCCGCCTCCGTGCACAGGCGCTCGAAAAAATTCAGGGCTGAATCCGGGTCCGGAGAGTCGGCAAGCAAAGCCGCAACCAGTTGCGTCGCTGCCTCAGGCACGCGTCTGGCAATCGCTTCCATATTGGCCAAGGCTCGCTGCTGGTCGCGAAAAGGAATAGCCGGAAGTTGTATTGCGCCCTGACTCATGCGCTCAGAATAGCATTATTAGCGCGGCTCACCACTGCATTGATTTTTTGTTAGGTGGATTGATTTTGTTTATAGCCTATCGTAATCTCACAAACCTTTGTACAACTGAAAGGGGGCCCAGTAAAAAGGTCTTCGATATACGCTGTCGGAGTGAAGCATCGATAACTTTGCGGCGCGCAAGGCCACTGCCGGGTCGCCGCCCGCACTGATCCCTGCGTAAAACCGGTCCATGAACTGAGGGGTTGAAGCATCGTTGACCTCCCATAGCGCTGCTATTACCTGGTGCGCCCCTGCCCGCAGGAATGCCCACGATAATCCCACCAGTCCCTCGCCTGCGTAGGTGCGTCCCGCGGCTCCCTGGCAACTTGAGATAGTTACCAGATTGGCGTGCAGAGGGATCTTAACGATCTCGCGCGCATAGAGTTTGTAAGAATTCTCGTCTCCGGAAAGGATCACCGCTGAATCAAGCGGGCTCTCGCGGCTGGCAACCCCATGCGCCACAAAATGGATAAAAGAAAACTTTCCCGGTGTGCCCTCTACATAGGCCTTGGCGGTCGCTGTTTGCCGTTGGTAAACCTGTGCTTTTTCCGCCGGAAAATATTTTTTTACCTGGTCAATCTCAGAGGCTGCCTGCGGCAAAGCCGTATATTCGGGATTGGGTGAAACCGCATCGCCAATCAGCAAAATGTTCTTCTCAGCTACGGCTTTCTTGGATGCAGCCTTTTCCAGAAGCAGCAATGAACTGGCATTGGTGACAATCACGTCTTCAATCCAGTAGTGAAGCTGATTGCCTGGCGCCAGCAGGGTTTCAAAATTCAGCTCGTAAAGGCTTCCCGATGGAATAATCACCACGCGAGAGTTATTGGGGATAAGCCTTTCCGCCGGGGCCACCAGCATCTCATATAGCTTTTGTCCGCTGGCATTCTGTGTTTCACGCACATCGCGCGGTCCGGCCAGCGCAGCGCGATATTCATGAACTGTCTGTTCGATCTCTGACTCAGGCGGCAGTACAAATATTTCGATCTGCGTGCCGGTAACCGCCCAAAGATACGAATGTTCGGGGGCCAGCCAATAAGATAAAACTACAGTGCTCGTGCGCCTGGCCGTCTGTTCTGGATTGAAATTCGCAGAGACGAATGAATCGAGGCCCTGCTTCAACTGCAACCCCTCGGAAAGTGTGCGCGCCCGGTTCAATTCCACCACATGAAGAGCTTCTTTGAATTGTCCCTGGCTTACAAGAAAGGCGACGTAATCGTCATAAAAACTGATGAGGCTGGAAAGAAACGTCAGCTTGTATTCTTCATGGTTAAGGGAAGCGCGGGCCTGATTGATGGTGTTCAGGGATTCACGAAATTGCTGGTCTGCCAGTGCAGGCTGCTTTAAAGTTGCGTAAGTACTCGCCAGCTTCGCATGGGCAATCCAGCGCAAGGAAATGTCATCGCCGGAATTATCGATCACCTGCTGTAAAAGCATTTTTGCATCGAGCAATTGTCCCCTGCCTGCCGCAATCTTTGCTTCGTTATATGGAAAATAGAGTTTCGATGCGCGGTCCGGACTATCTTGCTGCAAATCTGAAAATTCTTTGTTATATAGTTCGGCATCATCAAATTGTTTCGTTTCGATGGCAACGACCGCAAGATTGCTCAGGCAGATGGCCTGCTCTGAATGGTTCCCCAGTTCCTTTGCCATATTGAGCGCTCTCTGGTAATAATCCTGCGCCTTTGCGAACTCTTTCTGGTCATAATGGATATTTCCTATGCCCACCAGCCATCGCAATTGGTCATCTTTCAGGCCCAACTGCGCAGACAGAGCTTCGACTTTCGTAAACACTTCCAGAGCCGCATCCAGATCTCCCAGGCGGTGATAGCACGCGCCCAGATTGCCCATGATCTTCGTCACCAAAACGCGGTAGCCGAGTGATTGGGAAAAAGCCAAGGCAGCCTTGTTCCTGTCAATGGCCTCCCCAAAATTCCGTTGTCTCATAGCAATATAGCCAAGGTTGGTCCGAGCGATGGCCTCTACGTAAGATTGTGATTCGCGCTGAGCAAGCCGCAGGGCATTTTGGGATGAGGTTTCAGCTTCCGGAAAACTGCTGCTCCGCAGGTACAGGTTGCCTCTTCGGAGTTCAACTTCTCCCAGAAGTTTCGGTTGAGCGGCGAGGGCAAGCTGTTCAGCTTCGTCCAGGCTGCGCTTCGCGTCGGCATATTGTGGAAAAGCCATGCTCTGCAGAAGCTTCCGGCGCACGGCCACTTCGTCTGTGGCGAGAGTTGGTGGCAACTCTGCTTCCAACAATGTCAGGGCATCTTTGTTCATGCCCCGCACCACCAGGATCTCTGCTTGCAGCACGCGAAAGCGCCCGGCCCACTCTGGGTTTTGGCGAGCAAGATTCTGATAGGCGAGGTCGGCTTCGGCTTGAGCCTCTCTAAGTTCGCCGTGCTCAAGCTTCAAGCGCACAGCGTCATAGTCAAATTGTGGTGGGGAATGGGAATACCGGGTGCAGGCCGAGAGTCCTGTCAAACATGCGAGCAGGACTATCAACTTAGCCCGTCGTGCCATTGCCTTGTGTACATCCTGAAGCTATAACACCCTCGGCCGAACATCCCAACTCCACCCGCAACATGACCAGGCGCCATGAATAGGGTGTCAGCAGAAACTGCCCAACATAGATCCGGCCGAAATGCGGCACATCGATCTGGTTGCCCGCTATCCTCACTCCGGAACAAGAACCTGTGGCTGTGATCTTGCTGACCAGAGAGGTAACCACAGTTCCGTTGGATACGCGGGCGCCGGGTCTTTTGCGTGCCGCTTCATACGCCTTGGCTTTATTCATGTCTGGGCTGCAAAAAGGCTCAACATCGAATTCCACTGCCAGGTCGCATCCTGCAACATTCAGGCCCGTTAGCTGGCTGCCAACAGGGATGATGGTAGCCTGCTGTTTAGGATCGGACGGAGCATTTGCGGCGAGACGAGACACAATCTTTTTTGCGGTGAGCATGTGCAGAATGTTCAAATCTTCGATCGTCACCATAGCCAGCGTGGCAAAACTGCCGTCATCTTTACTCTGGCTTCCTGTCACTACGGAATAGGCATTCTGAAACGATACGATTTCCCGGAACCGGAAATCCTGAACTCGGGCAGTGCCCATTCCTCCAACGATAGGCAGCACACTTGAAGCCTGTGTGTCTATGTTTGCATCGAAGGGCCGGGTAATTCTGCCCCCTAATGCCATCGCGCTGGCGCTGTAGAAATATGTAGGTTTCTGATTCCCAGGATCATGCATTATTTTGTCGTTCCCTCATTCTTGGATTCAACTGTAAATGGATAATGGGCAATTTCGGTTTCGGCTCCCGATGCATTGCTTGCCGCCCGATTGCCGCGAACGCTCAAAGCATACTTGCCGGGGCGTAATAGCGAGCCTGGCACAAGAAGCTGGACCGTTTCTTTTGCCTGTTCCGCTGAAACTGGAACCGACAAATCTACCACGCCTGCCTCCGTCTGAATAGTGCATGTGTAGGAACTAAAATCGTGGCTGGCAGGAATGTCTATATAAAGACCAAAGGGCCGGTTTGGCTCGGGTCGCACTACCAGGGCATTTGCTCCCCGCGAGCCCTGTGGAATGAACGAATAAGACGCCAGCGCCTGCGGCACGCTGTTCTTGGCTTCATTCTTCAGCCTTGGAATCGTAACCAGGTTCTGGAATGCGAGCACGCATACCAGCGCCGCCATGGCCGCCATGGCATAAGCCGGCCGCAACCACGCGAAAGACGGCCATCCTGAATGCTCTCGTGCGGGGTCGGCTGCTGTGCTGAGAGATGGCTCTGCCCGCAAAGCCTCTTTGATGTTGGCCACCAGCATGTCCGCGGCCTTCACATCCTGGGCACACTCCGGACAACTGAAATAGTGCTCCTCATAGGTTTCACGCTGCTCGGGCGTGAGTTCCCCTAACAGATAACTTTCAGCCATTTTCTTGGTTACAGCTTCCGAATGGTCCATAAGGCTACGTCCCTAATTGAATGGTTATTCATATCGTCAAAACGTTTCATACATCTTTAAATCTCAATGCCGGACGCCTTTCCAGAACACCCGCCTAACATTGGCCAGGAATATGGCTCAACTCTGTACTGGTGGTAGTTGTTTTGACGGCCCAAACGCTTCATTACCAAGGTAACGAATTCAATTGCTGGCTTTGTTCTTGCCTCCACTCAAGACCGGCTTTTCTTTTTGCCCCTGCTCATAGAGAGACTTGAAACTCTGCTTGGCTCGGTGCAGCAGCACTCGCAGGTAGTCCCGGTTAACGCCAAACTCCTGGCACACCTGCTCTTTGTGCTTTTCTTCGATAAAGAGCGCATACAAAATGCGCCGATTTTTCTTTGGGAGCTGATCCAGGATCTGCCTCACCAGTTTCTGAGTTTGCCCGGTGACCAGCATCTCATCCAGGTTGATGCGCTTGTCAGGAGGATCCACCGGATTATCCTCAAGGTACAGGTTTCGCGAAGAGGAACGATAATGTTCCAGCAGCACGTTATTGCAAACCGAGTTTACAAATGAGCCCAGGCTGGCCGGATTGCGGATTCCGCCTTCGTTGCGCAGGCTGGTCAGCACACGGGCAAATGTCTCCTGGCGAACGTCTTCAATAGCCTGCGGCGAGCGCAGCTTGCTGCGCAGCTTGATCAGCAGAAGCTGGTTGAAATAGGCGACAAAATGGTCGCACGTGGCGGGGTCGCCAGCCCGGAGGCGTTGGAAATAAGCCTCGTCAAAGGATTGCAGCTCCAAGTACTCTCCACTTTTAAAAGCACCGCTTCCGCGCGGTGGCTGTTATTGGAAAAATTTGATTGGCCATGCCCGATGGGTCTGCAGGGCCTGCTTCAGGTTATGAGCGCACCAAAAAGAGCGCGGGATGACCAGAAGCTGACTTTCGTGAGACATTCGCCCTGTACTTCCGGCCATTGCAGGACTGAAAGCTTAATGTTGAATTCTATCAATGCTGCCGCCATTCATAAAGAAGATTGAGGACCCCAATAAAAAAAGGTATTAAGACTTTGGATTCCTAAATGGGAAGCTACCATGAAATCCCGGTTAAAAATTACCTTGCAGGGGAACAGTTTCAGCGGCTTCGAAATCCAGATAATATAAGCAACATGCTCCGTAATCTGCTGATTATTCTTCTGCTGGCCATTTCGTCATGTGCCGCCGATAAATCCACCAACGCCTGCGCCAAAATAGATGGCGTCGGCGCGACGAGTCAATGGGTACATGTTGACGCCAGCGGCGATCTTGTCTACAAGAACTTGCCCAAGGGCGACCGCATTATAGATTTCTCTTCTGCCGGTTACATGGGCGGAGGAGTTGCGCTGCCCTCGCTTCCCGTGAAGAGCACCGTTAAGCCCTCCGGCGGAGACGACACATCCTTTATTCAGGATGCAATCAACGCGGTATCATCCCTTCCCCTGGCGGCTGGATTTCGCGGCGCTGTCCTGCTCTCCCCGGGCGCATACAAAGTCAGCGCGCCCCTGGAAATCAATGCCAGTGGGGTGGTCTTGCGAGGCAGCGGCTCCGGTGCAGGTGGAACAACCATCACCATGACGGGCAAGCCGCACACCTTTGTTGAAATTCGCGGCGAGGGCAAAGCGGAACAAATCGGGAACGCTGCGCAGATTACAGATTCCTATCTTCCCGCCGGAACCGCTTCCCTGCATGTCAACGATAAATCAGGCTTCCACGTTGGCGACATGGTTATTGTCGAGCGCCCCACCACCGCCGCCTGGGTCCACTTCATGGGAATGGATACACTCGTTCGTGACGGCAAGCGGCAAACCTGGGTCCACGAAGGGAGCAGCTTCCGCACCGAACGCACGATCCAGGCAATTTCCGGAAATACCATCACCCTCGATGTGCCGCTCACGGACTCCATGGATGCTCAACTTCTCGCCCCTCCTGGCTGCTCCATTTATAAATACGACTTCCCCAAACGCATCACGCAGGTAGGAGTAGAGAATTTACGTGTGCTCTCGGTTCCGCAATCCCAGGCATTGGGCCAGCCCGCCAACCATCTCTTGCGCATGCAGGCTGTACTCAACGGTTGGGTCCGCGACATTGTTGCGGAAGAAACCGTGGATAGCCTTGCCATCGGCAGTGGCACAAAGCAAATCACAGTGGAGCGCGTAAGCATCAGGCACAGCGCAACTACCCAAGGCCACGCTCATCCTGCCGACTTTTCCGTAACTGGCACCCAGGTGCTGTTCGACCAATGCTCTTCTACGGGAGACGATCTTTTTTACTTCGTGACCGGAGCGCAAGCCCAGGGGCCCAACGTTGTTCTCGATTGTAACTTCACCGGCTCAGGTTCCCGTGAAGTGGCTGCCATTGCGCCGCATCAGCGCTGGGCCACCGGCCTGCTCATTGATCGCTGTTCCCTGCCGCGCGGTGGAATTGATTTCGTGAATCGCGGCAACGCCGGCTCCGGTCACGGTTGGAGCATCGGCTGGGGCGTGGTTTGGAACAGCGTTGCTGATACCCTGGCGATCCAACAGCCGCCCGGCGCCCAAAATTGGGCGATTGGCAGCAAAGGCAAACCAACCAAGGCCGAAGCGCGTGGCAGTGACGCCCCGCTTGCCGACGGAATCTTTGACTCGTCCGGCAAACCCGTAGCTCCTTCGAGCCTATATCTCTCGCAACTCTGCCATCGCCTCGGCCCCCAGGCAGTGGCAAACATAGGTCATTAATTTAAGGCTTGTTTGGTCTGTGAGACCTGATAGATGAACAACCCCGAAGGGGTCACGTATTATAGCCCAGCGCTTCAGCGCTGGGTGTGCGCAAAATGATATTAGTCCCGTATGGACGACGCCCTTTAAGTTCTCACACAGACTCTTTAGCCTCTAAGGATTCAATGTGCCCATCTCGGGATTTATGAACACTCCAGATAGATCAGGAACAAGGAAACCACAAAAAACCGTATTGGCTGAATGCTGACTGCTGAATGCTGAATGCTGAGCGCTCTCAGCTAATTAAAAAACTCCGCCATCGAATTCGCTATGGCTGCCCCGTTCGGCCGATCGCTCACCTTGAGTGATTCCAGGATCATTCGCAGTGTGTCCTGGTGTTGAAACAGCGTAGTCGAGCGGAAACCGTTCTTTACATGCGCCCCTGCAATGACCGTTGCCACCTGCCCGCCGCCGTGGCTTAAATCGCTTTGCACAGATTCATCGAAGGTAATGATCAGAATGCCGTTGCTGAAAGCCGGGCTCTTGAGGATGGGGTCAATATTGTTTTTCAGCCATGCATCGGCAGCGGCAAGCTTGTCGGCATCGGTACAGGTAGCCATGCCCGCGGGACAATCGTGGGCATCATTCTGGATGTTGGGTGCAAGAAAGGCAAAGTTAGGCAACGTTCCCGCGCTCAAGTCAGCTGAAAGCTGCGTGAGCGGCACAAGATTGTTCGCCTGCACGCTTGAACTGGTAACGTCGCTGAAATAGGCAAAAGGGTTGTGATGTTTTATATAGGGCAACATGTCATTGCCCGTGTATCCCACCGCTGGCAGGCTTTCCAGATAGGCCTTCCAGCTTTTGCCCGACGCAGTAAGCGCCCGCACGATATTGTCATCGGTAACACTGCCGGCAAACGCGTCATCATTGCTTTCAAAGAGTCCCACGGTCAGCATGAAGTAATTGCCAATCGAAGGATGGGTGTTGGCGAAATAATTTGCCGCCAACCCATTTTGGCTGGCCAGTGTATTCAGGTATGGCATCGCGGAACTTCCAATAACCTGCGAAAAGCCATGGTTCTCAAGCACCACCAGAAAAACATGGTCCGCAGCCGGAACACTGGATCCACCGCCGCCACCTCCACCACCTCCACTGCCGCCAGACCCGCCGCCGCCACCCGACCCTCCACTGCCCGATGTGCTGCCCCCAGAACCTCCAGTTCCGGAGCGGCCGCCGCCTGCGCAGCTCATCAGGTTGAGGCTAGCCAGCAACAGTAAAAGTATGGTTACAACTCGCACAAAAAATTTGGATGCAACCAGAGCTGCTGGTGTGGCCACAATGTTATTCAAATCGAACTGGAGGCCTAAGGCCGCACTCTATTTCTTGGCCTTTGCCGCTCGAGGCCTGGCGCTTGGTATGACGTACCAAGGCACGTTAATCACGATGATCTTTGGATTTTCCAGGAAGTACAATTTGGCCTTCAACGCAGCCGCGCGCTGATTATGGAGAAAGTAGTTATACCAGCGGTGTTCAACCAGTTCTGGAATCACCACCGCAATCTGTCGCTCCGGATGCGCCTTCGCCTCTCGCTGGGCAATATCGACGATGGGAGACAGCACCTGCCGGTAGGGGGAAGTCACAATTTCAAGTGTGGGGGGCGTCAGTCCTGCCCGGGTGGCGGGCTCAACCACCAGACGGTTCCATCTTTCTTTAAGACTCTCACACAGGTCCTCGCGCTCGTCTTCCGCCGCAATGTGAATTGCTTTAATGTCTGGGGATAACTGCAACGCAAAAAACAGGGCTTTCTTCGTAATCTTGTTCCAGCCGGAGATTGGCATGATCACGACCGGTGGAGTGAGATTCTCAACATCAAGCGGCGTCTCTGATTTTACTGCTCTCTCGATGTGGGCGTAGTGTCCGCGTACCGACTTCATCAGGATCAGCAGTGCCGGAATCAGCAACACGGTAATCCATGCTCCCTCGGCAAACTTCGCGACCAGGACAATGGCCACTGTAGCCGCTGTTGCTGTTGCACCTAATCCATTAACAAGCCTGCTATGTACAGCCCCTCTCCCGCCAACGCGCTTCCAATGGACCACCATGCCTGCCTGCGAAAGCGTAAAAGCCATAAACGCTCCAATGGCAAACAGTGGAATCAACCGGTCGGTAATGCCATTAAAAATAGTCAGCAGGATCCCGGCAAAAACTGTCAGTACAACAATGCCCTGGGTAAACACGAGTCTGCGGCCGCGCGAGGCAAACGATGTGGGCAGGTATTTGTTACGCGCCACGATTTGGCAAAGCCGGGGAAAATCTGCAAATGCCGTATTGGCGGAAAATGCCAGAACAAGCAAGACCGCCGCCATGGAAACGTAATAGAAGATGCCCTTCCCCGCCACCGCTCCCAGCATTTGCGAAAGCACGCTTTCATATCCCGGCTGCCCCGGATCGGTGGCCCCAATGTGGTAGACCTTCGCGAGGTAGGCAATTCCCGCCAGCAGCAGAATCAGGATTCCAATGATGATCGTGAGCGTAATGCGCGCACTTTTCGTTCTGGGTTGGCGGAACGCCCGCACTCCGTTGCTCACCGCTTCCACTCCTGTCATGGCAGTACATCCGCTGGCAAACGCCTGCAGCAGCAGCCAGATTCCAACCATGGCCCTCGGATGTGGCAAAGGATGCGGAGGCACAACCGCCGCCGGATGCCCTCCGCTCATTAGCGCGTGAGCAATCCCTATCAGGATTGCGATCCCCATCGTTACTACAAATAAATAGGTGGGCAGCATGAAGACTGCGCCCGCCTCCCGCATGCCACGCAAATTAACGAGTGCGATAAAGAGCAGGATACCGAGACAAAGCCCCAGCATGTGCGGTTGCAATTTGGGAATGGCTGAGACCAGAGCGCCCACTCCGGCAGATATACCGACCGCCACCACCAATATGTAGTCAATCATCAGCGCTGCCGCGGCCAGCAGTCCGGCATTTTCGCCCAGGTTTTCCCGCGCCACAGTATATGAGCCGCCACCCTGAGGATAGGCGCCGATTGTCTGCAGGTAGGAAAAGTAAACGATGGCCAAAAGAATGACGATGGCCGTACTGATGGGAACAATGTAGTACACCCCCAGCAGGCCCAGGGGAATCAGGATCGTCAGCGCGGCCTCCGGCCCGTACCCTGCTGAACTGAGCGCGTCCAGTCCAAAAACCGCAACACCGGCCACAGGGCCAATCTCCTCAGCCCGCCCCTCCGACGTTCGTAACGGCTTCCCAAACAGCAGGTCCATCCACTTCATGTCGGCCACCTCAGCAGCAGCTTGTGTGGCACAGCCGTCCCCGGCTGTGCAGAGCAGACACAGCTTTTTTGGCTGCACGGCCCTCACACTTAGAGTCTGACCAGTCTACAGTGAATGATGGATTTGGGGGCGCGTTTAACGCCCGCTTTTATCTTCCGCCGAGCACCTCGTGAATGGCATCCGCCAGTGAAAACACTCCATCTCCCTTGCGGATGATTCTTGAAACGGTCCCTGCAACCTCGCCCGAAGGAAGGCCGCCAGAAAACATGATCAGGGGAACTCCCGGCCGGCAGTTGCGTAATTCTCTTGCCAATTGCAATCCGTCCATCTTTGGCATTTCATAATCGAGCACAATCAGATCAACCGGCTCTGATTTTGCCAGGTGAATACCTGAGGAGCAGTCGGCGGCGCAGAGGGTGCGCAGCCCGCGTGCTGTGAGCATTTCTTGCAGCACCTCCAAAATCATTTCGTTGTCATCAATGCAGAGCACCAGCGGTGATTCGGTCTTCTTTGAACAATTAGGATGAGTAAAAGATGAATTCGTTCGCCCTGTGCTGTTTACCCGTGCGATGTAACCGCATCCCATCATGAAATACCTCTAAGAATTGGACGCGCCTCCATTCCTCGCGACTACATTTGATTTTGTAAAGACTTGTTAAGCTCTTCTTTTGCGATTAGTCCAATGCCAAAAAAATTGGAAGAAAACGATGGACTGCATCTTTGAGAGATGCCATTACAATGATCCAATCACCCGATGACTCAATCGCGCGATGACGCAATGTATCCCTGGCTTGCCCGCCTGGGCGCTCTGACCGCTCTCGCTGTCATCGCACGGCTCATCTACCTGGATGACACCGCCTTTAGCACCATCTTGATCTTGCCCGGCATCCTCTTCTTCATTAATTTGCTCGCCTTGCCGGGCAAAAAGGCGCTCGCATGGGCCGTTGTCCTGGGACCGATTACATTCATCTTTTGCCTCCTCATGTTGCTCCTTACTGCAACCGGGTTCTTCTACAAAAGGTCTGAGGCAATTTTTGTCTTTAAATACATCGGCCTGCTTGCCCTGGCCCAGGTCGCGCTCACCTGGGGAGCGATTCGCGCACATTACTCCCGCGACCGGAACGACCCGGAGCGTGAGAATCCGGAGCACAAACGCAAGAATCGCAAGATTCTGAATGGCGCTATCATTGGCGGCGCAATTTTCGCTTTTGTGTTCTTAATCACTCTCGCCGCCATTCCCAATTTGATCCGCTCTAATGTCCGCCGTAACGATGCCCGCGCCATTTATTCTGTGCAGGTTCTCAATGAAGCCCTGGCAGCGTACCGCAAAGATCATCCTGCGCAGGGATACCCTGCCAGTCTGACCGCTCTTCAACCTTATGCTTCTTACAATGGACACAGAATTGATCCTCTTCTTCTCTGTAACAACTCGTCCTGTGTGAAAGATGGTTATGTCTTTAGCTACAAAGTAAAAGGTTCAGCGCCTGAAGCGCCCGGCTATTCGCTTACAGCGCGCCCCGTGCACTATGACTGGACGGGGTTGAAGAATCTTTATACCGACGAATCCGGCAGCATCCACAGAGTCAGTGAAGATCGTGCGCCCCTCGCCAGCGACACTCCGCTCGACAATGAGCCACTCAAGCCCGGAGAACAGGAACCTCAGGTTGAGGATCTGGATTAGGCAAGCATTGTTAAAGAAGTTTTCCTCTGCGCCTCTGTGTCATAGCCTGCCCTGAGCGCAGCCGAAGGGGGATGAACAAAGGCGATTTTCCTTCCAAAATGGAGTAACCTATATAGGTCGATAGATCGTAATTTCTGTTGTTCAAGCGCCAGATACGGACGACCGCTCGGAGGCGAAAAGTTGCCGAGAGACCTAAAAATCGATCCACATTTGAAGCTGGTGCATTCCATCTATTACGGAGAATTGGAAGACAGCGATTTATCGGAACAGCGTTCCCAGATATCCAATCATCCCGACTTCAAGCCTGATTTTTCCTACATACTCGACTGTAGCGGCGTGACCAAACTCAAGGTATCCACAGCAGCGGTGCGCGATTGCGCCACCAGTCCAAACCTGTTTGCGCGCGGTGCGCTTCGCGTCATGGTGGCTCCAACCGAAGCAATTTTTGGCTTGTCACGGATGTATCAAATGCTCGCCGAAAACACCCGGCCCAATCTTCAGATCGTGCGAACCCTCGAAGATGCTTACAAAGTCTTGGGGATCTCCGGCGATCGAGCCGCTGTTTAATTGCGTGCTCTTCAAGAGCATTCCCCCACAACAGAATTCAGCCAAATCCGCAAATCTGCGTTGATGTGCGGCAAGTTTCTGCCACAGGCTGACTTTATTTGACGGGTTGATAGAATCCGAAAGCGGCATCTGCCACTAAACAGGAGGACAAAATGAGCGCAAGATTTTCAGGTAAATCGGTGTTGGTTGCCGGCGGCACCGGCGGTTTGGGTCGTGCGGTCACCCTGGCGTTCGTCGAGGAAGGCGCCAAGGTGGTGGTCACGTATCGGAAACAGGAAGAATTTGACGCCGTAAAAAATGCCGCCAGTAAGAATGGCCCAGCGCTCGAAGGGCGCCGCGTCGACGTTACCGACGAAGCTGCTGTGCGCCAACTCATCGAAAGCATTCTTGCCCAACACAATCGGCTTGACGTCCTGGTGAATGCCGTCGGCGGCTTCGCCGGTGGCGGCAAGTTATGGGAGCTGGATACAAAAATCTTCGACCTCATGCTGGCCCTGAATTTGCGCTCCGGTTACGCGTTGGCACGCGCAGTAACGCCGGTCATGCTCAAACAAAAGGCTGGAGCGATCGTCAACGTCGCGTCCAAGGCTGCTTTAGACCACGGCGCCGGCGTGGCAGCATATGCTGCTTCCAAGGCGGCCGCCCTGGCCCTGATGGATTCCCTGGCCGCCGAGGTAAAAGGCACCGGAATGCGGGTGAACTCGGTTCTGCCCAGCATCATTGATACGGAAGCCAATCGCAAGGCAATGCCTGGCGCAGACTTCACCAAGTGGCCCAAACCCGAAGAGATCGCACGCGTCATCCTGTTTTTGTGCAGCGACGACGCCAAACTGATTCATGGCGCTGCCGTGCCCGTCTATGGCGATAGCTAACTGAGCACCCGCAAGATTACGCTCAATCTGCTCCACCCGTCTGGGGCTCCCCTTAGAACGTTGCGTAAGTGTAGGTTGGAAAAGTTGCTGGTACGATTCCCGGGCTGGGCGAGGCATTCGTTTGCCCTGCATTGTTGATGGTGTCATTGGTTGCTTTGTTATTGAAGCCCGGAAGCGGAGCGCTGTTGAGCATATAGTCGCTTGGGTTATTGCTGTTTCCAAATGTGGGATTGATGGATTGAGGATTGACTGCAACCGTTCCTCCTGCATCTTCATTCATAGCCACAGGCAGCGGGGGCGCGGTTCCGTTTTGCCAGGTTGTGTTTCCTCCCACAGGTGAGTTGAAGGTGAGGAAGGTCCATGCGGTGGATGGATTCCCAGGCTCACCGCAACTGCTGGCATTCGCAGGTGCCTTGGTTAAGATATGGAAGGCCTTGCTGTAGCCGGCAAATGCGCCGTCGGTTCTCCAATAGAGGTTGCCGGCAAAATTGTGGAACTGATTGTAGGGCAGACCACATGAGTAAGCGCAGCCTTGCACGACGTAAAAGCCCCGCGAATTATTGAGATTGGATTGATCGTTGAGATCAAAGTAAAAAATGTTGTTGGTGATGTTGACCAGGGGCACGCCTCTTGGATTCGCGTCACAGCCTTGAGGCCAGGGAGTCTGTTCCGCGAACATAGCGAAGCGCCCATAAGCGAATATATTGTTGTTAAAGGTATTGGGTTGCTGGCTGGCGGCTGGTCCTTCGGTCATCCAGGCGGTGCTGGCTGACATGTTGTAGACGACGTTGTTTTGTACGTCTACGTTCGCCGACTGCGCATCCAGATAGATGCCCTCACCGCCATAGCCGGTTCCGTGCAGGCTCAGGGGATTGTCAATGATGGAGGAGTCGGTGGTATCGTGCACCAGGTTGTTGTAAATCTTGTCCCCGGTTCCGCTTCGCTGTGCGCCGCCGATGTTGTAGTAAAGCGTTCCTCCGTCGGAAGTAATTCCCTGCATGATCTGCCGAATGTGGTTGTACTGGCTCACGATGTTCGTGCCGTTCGCACCGGGATTGCCGGGACACCCGAGGTTACAGACAGAAATACCCGCGTGGTAGCCATCGAGAATATCGTTGTGCAGATAAGAAATATCGTGGCCATTGCCCTGCGCGATGCCCTCACCATCGGCGAAGACGCGGGAGTAGCCCTGGATGAGATTGTTCTGCACGGTAACAAACTGCACGACTTTGGCAGCCGTATCCGAACCGGTGGGACTGTGCCCGATGCGTACGGGGCTGTCGCCAATGTCGTAAAGGGCCGAATTCTGTATTACCGCGCACGGCGTGCCGCTTCCGCACAAAGTAGGTGGCCCGGAACTGGCGCCGAGCAGGATGCCTGATGCAGAGGTATGCCTCACCGTAACAGTGTCAAAGGTCACGTTCTGGCAGTTTTCACAGTCAATGGCTTGCGGAAGCGGCATTTCTCCATTCACATCATTGTTGAACCCCGTGGACGAAGGTATGAAGTTATCGGCCTCGAAGGTGATGCCCTGGAAAGTCACGTAGCTGAGATTGGTAGCTGAGATCAGGCTTCCTCCGACGTAGTCGGTTGCAGGAGCACCCGGAATCACGCCACCAAGCTGCGGAATCACGACAGAATCAGTATTCGGGTTCTCATTTGTATTGGCGATGTAGTTCAAAGTCCACTGTGGGCTGGAGCGATCAAGGAACCACAAGCCGGTCTCTCCGGCGGCCTGGGCCGCGTTAAAGGCGTCTATTGTATTCTCCACCATGTAGCGATGCCCCACGCCAGGGCCAAAGAAGTTATAGACGCCGGTATTGCCCTTGGTGGGAGCGGTGAAATAGATAATGTGGTTCACCGTGTCAATGCAATTGACCCGCATCATGTCTACCGTCCAGGCGTCGAAAAGGGTAAGTTCGACATCTCCCGCCGGATAATGATTGGAAGCATTCACCGTGCAGGGGCTCGACGGATTCCCAGTATAGGAACCATTCAGGTTGAGCCAGGTCGTGACCGGATCATTGGGATTATATTGAAAACGATCAAGGCACTTGGACTGCGTGGCATCGTTGCTGTTGGTGACACTGGGACAGCCGGTAGTTCCCGGAAGAACTTCGGCGGCAACTCTCAGGAAGGTTCCGAGATTGCAGAGCGAGGTGCTCACCTGCAGTCCGGTTTGTGTTGAAAAACATGTGCTGCCATTCATGTAGTACCCGACGCCCGAAGACGATTCCAGGCGCGAACGAAGGCGGCGCTGCCCGTTGTAGAACAGATACTCAAAGGGTCGCAGGGGCACATTCGTCTGAACGTTCGCCGGTAGCTGCACCTGCCAGAGATTGCCTGAAACATTCGTCCAGGTAAGCCCCAGGCCGCCGGCTCCAACCGGCACTCCTCCGCTGATGATTGGGGTCTCACCAGGATAGTTCTCCCAGGTAATGCGGGCGTTGCCCGAGGCGCCCGAATCAGGTGTGCTGTTGAAAGTCAGTGTTCCTGGCTTGGTGGAACTCAGTGGAAGATAGTAGGTGCCATTTCGCAGCATGACGTAAATCGGGCTGCCCTTGGCGGTATTTTCAACCGCCAGCTGCGCCCGGGCCGGCGATGCAAAGGGCCCGTCGCCGCTGCCATTGGGAACCGGCAGCATGCCGCTGAAAGTGCCGTCATTCCCATTCTGGGCAACGTAGTAAGTGATGGCATTGGCAGGGCCCACGGTCAGGTTGGCGGATCCGCTGATAAGCGTGATGGGGTCGGTGGCAGTGATCGTAGTTTTGTTCTGCGCGATCGCTGTGGCCATTCCGCCGGCAGAAATCGTAGCGATGCTGGGATTGCTTGAGGTCCAATTAACGCCAGCGGTTAAAGCGTTGGGAATCACCCGGTTGATACCATCGCTGTAACTGCCGGTCGCTGTGAAGGTGAGGGTGTCCCCCAGATTGGGAATGTTCGCTGGATTTGGCGTAACTGCGATGGAAACCAGCACCGCCGGATTCACAGTCAGCGTTGCGCTTGCATTGATAGCACCGTAAGCCGCCGTAATATTGATCGGCCCGCCTGGACTGACGCCTCTAGCCAGTCCCTCGGTTCCCGTAGCGTTGCTTACAGTTGCAATGGCCATATTGGCCGAAGACCACGTCACCGAAGCGGTGATGTCTGTGCCGTCCGGACAACTTCCGCTGCCGAACAAACCTGTAGCGCCGAATTGCTGCGTCAAACCCGCGATAACAGTCGCGCTCAAAGGTGTTATGCAGATAGAACTCAGGGGGTTACTGGTTATGATGACATTCGTGCTGCCGCTGAAGGGACCCGATCTGGCCGTAATTGTGGCCATGCCGGCAGATACCGCCGTCACCAATCCCGAGGCAGCATCCACGTTGGCAACAGCGGAATTAGACGATGTCCAGACAATCGGCGCCACCGCACCTGGCAACACCGCCGCCTGCGCTGCACCACCCAGAAGCGCGCGCTTGGCCGTGAGCGTTTGCGTTTGAGAAGGCTGCAACAGAACGTTTTTTGGAGTGAGTATGAATCGGGCCGGACCCTTTTGAGCACAAGAATAAGAGCCCGCCATAAATGGAATGAGAAGAAATACGAGCCCTGCGATGAGCTGTCGCCGTGAACTTCGCTGACAGAAGAAAAGGTTTCTACCCACTCAGGTTAGCCTTGTTTAGCCAAAGCAGCTCCTATGCTGCTCTGTTCCCTTATAAATCAAGCCTACTTAGTAAACCCCATCATGCCTCTGAAGTTGTCAAAGGGCTTCGTAACCAAAGTAATACTGAAAAGTCTTTTCTTTTGAGTGTCATAGCAGGGCCACCAATACATACGGAGAGACTAAATCCAATTTTAAAAATAGCAAGAGAGGCGAAATCACGCTCGCGTAAGAGGGTGCAGAAGTGTGCCGGCTTCTTGTCTTCAAAAAGAAATCCCTCGGGGATAGCCGAGGATGAAAGGCTGCAACCAACCTTGCGCGGCAAGGCTACTGGCGCCCAGTTAAGGAATCGTTAAGATGACAATAAATTTGTGAGAACTTTTCAGTCGGATACCTGGAGCAAGCTCCATCTCAAGGGGCGACTACAATATCTACGCTGGCCTTGTGCAACACTTGGAAGCTGGTGTTAAGGTCTTCAACAATGAGCTGATGAGTACCTGCGGCCAGCGCGAAAGCCTGGTTGAGTGACGAACCCCAAAAGACTCCAAGCTTCTGCCCGGTGGTGTTGTCCCATA
>DASRDW010000123.1:0-7431 GCA_035652415.1 Candidatus Angelobacter sp.
CTGGTTCCATCTCTTCCAGGATTTCTTCTGAAGTCTCTTCCGGCAGATCGCCCAGCAGGTCGGCGGCGGCATCGGGGTCCATCTCTTCCACAATGTCTGCGGCGCGGTCAGACTCAATCGACCGCATCAGCTCGATCTGCATCTTAGGATCGATCTCTTCCAGCGCTTCGGCCGCCACCTCTTCATCCAGCGATCCAAAGACAGCTTCGCGCTCGGCTGGAGCCAGCTCTTCCAGAATGTCGGCAATATCTGCCGGGTGGAGTTTGGAGAGCCGTTCGTATTCCAGCTTCAGGTGCACGCGCCGTGCCGGATCAGTCTCAATCAGGTCAACAGCTTCCCAGGGGATCGATTTTTCCGGCATACGCGTGGCCAGCGCTTCTATCGCGCGGCTGGGCGCCATGCCCTTAAGCAGGCGGCGAATAGCGCCACGCAGCCCAATATCCACCCGGCCCACCTTCAGCTTGACGGTGCCATTGGTGGCTTCACGCACGAAATCCACGTCGTTTACGCGCACCACTTTTCGGCCGGAAACATCAATGATCTGCTGGTCAAGCAGGTCACGCTCCAGCAGCAGCATGCCTTCAGAGCTGGTCAGCGGCTGCCAGTCGTCCGGATTGCCGGTCACCTGGATTGAAGCCCCGATCACGGTCTTTACCTGCCGCGCCGGCAGCAGGCGGTCGCCTTCGCGGGTCTTGATCACAAAATCAGAGATGCGATTGGGGTCGTGCTGGGGAGAAATAGCCACTTCGCGCACGTGTCCGGCAAACGCGCCAGAGCTGTCATAAACAGACGCGCCAAGAATGCTCGAAAGTGCGACCTCTTCCTGCATGACTCTATGAATGCAGAATAACCAATGTAGTTTGCCGTGACCAGAACAATGTTCTGAATTTCACAGCAAAAGCTGGAGTGCGAGCTGCGCGGCTCCGGCATAAGCTGCTCAAGGGCGAAATGGAAGAACAAATAAACTGAATCGACTCTCCGCAAAAACCATTCTGTTATTGGAAGGAGTTCTCCCATGGGTATTCAGGTAACTGATCTGCACCTGCTGCGAGATCAGCTTGTGGTCCGGCGGCAGAAGCTGGAGACCGCCGTAGCCCGGACACAGACTGCCAACCTGCTTCAGCTCCTGGAGCAGGTAGACCGCGCACTGGAGCGCGTGGACCATGGCACGTATGGCGTCTGTGAAGACTGTAAAGGCACGGTGGAAGCGGAACGCCTCTTTGCCGATCCGCTGACCCAGCTTTGCCTTGACTGTCTGAAGCCCGCTGAACAACGTGCGCTGGAGCAGGACCTGCTGCTGGCGGCGAAAATTCAGGCCGGGCTGCTGCCTAAGCGGGACTTCTGCGCTTCCGGCTGGAAGGTGGCGTACCACTATGAACCTGCGGGGCAGGTCAGTGGCGATTATTGCGATCTGATTCAGCAGGGCCGCGATTTGTATTTCATGGTCGGTGATGTTTCCGGCAAAGGCGTGGCTGCAGCCATGCTCATGGCCAACTTACATGCCATGTTTCGCGTGCTGATCCCCACTGGTCTCCCCTTAGAGCAGTTGGTGGAGCGCGCCAACCGCCTTTTTTGTGAGAGCACGCTGCCCACTCAGTATGCGACGCTGGTGGTCGGCAAGGCCGATGAGTTTGGCAACGTGGAGATTTGCAATGGCGGTCATCCAGCGCCGTTTCATCTTGGATCAGACCACGTAACGGCGATTCAGGCAGCTACAGTCCCCGTAGGCCTGTTCTGCGACCAGAAGTTCTCCAGTTCCGTGCTCCGCGTCACGCCGGGAGACAGCCTGGTCATCTATACCGATGGAATCTCTGAAACTGAAAGCCCTGATGGATCGCAATACGGTTCGTCGTCACTCGAAAAGCTGCTTCAGGGCTGCCGGGAGCTGCCGTCGCAAGCGCTGGTGGAAAAGTGCCTGAAGGCTGTTCAGGGCTTCCGCGCCGGCTCTCCACGTCTGGACGATCAGGCGCTGATGGTGCTGCAGTTCGCGCCAGAAACGGTAAGCTGAAAAACCAGGCAGATGCTCATCGCGCTAGCAATGAATCCCATAGAAACTGAACCTCTACCGAAAATTGCAGCATGATCGTTGCAAACACCTGTCATGCATGAATTTGTTCCGATTTCCGCCAGTTGCCAATTGTGCGGGTTTGACAATATGCTGTCTGCATAGGCACACTAAACGTTTCGCCCTAGTAAGTGCATCGCCCAGGCTGTCTTAAAAAACAGACAATTAGTGAACCACCCCATGACAAACCGGGTCTCGTATACGTTGGAGTCAACGTTAGAGAGCGTGAACCATGCAGAGCAGACCGCCTCAGAAGCCGCAGCGCGGGCGGGGTTGGCTGAAGACGAGCAGTACCAGGTGGCCATGGCGGTGCGTGAAGCCGCGGTAAACGCGGTTTTACACGGCAACGCTTACGATCCGGGCAAGAGATTTGTGGTGGCTTATGAAACCACGCGCGACTCGCTGGTAATTACCATCACCGACCAGGGTAAGGGACTTGATCCGGAATCCATTCCCGATCCGCTGGCCCCGGAGAACCTGATGAAGGGCTCCGGCCGCGGGATCTTTTTGATCCGGTCATTCATGGATGAAGTCAAGATACGCAACACCAACCCAGGAACGGAAATCACACTTATCAAGCATACCGGCCGCAACGCGGCGAATGCCAAGGAGGAGGAAGCACAGTGACCATGAAAGCAAGCAATCGGCAACTGGACGGCGTGACCATTGTGGATATGAGCGGCCGCATCACCCTGGGAGAAGGCAGCGTGATTCTGCGCGATACCATCCGCGATCTCGTCGGCAAAGGGCAGAAAAAAATTCTGCTCAACCTGGGTGACGTCACCTACATCGACAGCTCAGGGATTGGAGAACTGGTCAGCGCTTTCACCGCGGTCCGGCGCGAAGGCGGTGAACTGAAGCTGCTCAACCTGACCAAGAAAGTCCACGACCTGCTGCAAATCACCAAGCTCTACACCGTCTTTGATATCAAAGACGACGAAACCGCAGCGATCAAATCGTTCGCAAAATAACCCTCATTACGGCAGGCGGGCTTTCTGCTCGCCTGCTTCTGAGATCCCGGAACCCCGCAACTCGACTTGCCGCCACGTTAGAGAAATTCCTCGGTTGCGGGTGAGGGCCCCCTTTCTCAGTCACAATTCTGTTGTTGGTTCCCCGAATGAGCTTACGAATAGGGATATTTCACTGAGCTGTAGGAAAAGACAAACTGCTGATTGCTGGCTGCTACTTCACCACAATCTTGCGCTTGATGGCCTGGAATTCTTCCGGTGAAACTACGCCTTTTGTCCCAATCTCATCAACCGTGTGATACGGGCGTCCTGCAATAATGCGATCAGCCATCTCTTCATCAAGCCCAGGCAGGGTCTGCAGTTGAGCTTTTGAAGCCGTATTCACATTCACTGCCGCATCGGGACTCTGCAATCCATCCTTTACGCCTTGAGCAGCGGCTTTGGTTTGTCGCGCAGCTTCCTTTGCGTCCTTTTTTAATTCCACCGCCGCCACTTTGCTTTCCTCTTTGATCTTTTGCGTGGCCTGTGCGGCCTCCTGACGAGTCTTCTCGGTGTCCTGCTGGCCGCACCCGGCGCTCAGCACCAGTGAAGCAGCGAACGCAATAAAAATAATTAGTTTCATAGGTAGCCTAAAAGGAAGAGGATTAAAACAATCAGCAGGATCAGTCCTAGCCCTCCGCTTGGCCGATATCCCCAGTTGCGGCTGTGCGGCCACGCCGGCAAAGCGCCAATTAACAATAAGACAAGGATTATCAGCAGAATCGTAATCACGGCTCCCCTCCAGCGAGTGCTTTTGTATTTGGAGTGCGAGAAGCCGGAGAGAGTTGCTAGCCAAAAAGCCATGAGCAATCGGTCATCAGCCCAGATACAAGCCATCAGCTTTTGGCATGCAGTTCGTCATCTTTAGCCAGCCCTGCATCGTTCTGCTTTGGCTGAGCTGATTGCTGATGGCTGTTTGCTGATAGCTACAGACAAAAATGCCGGAGACCTTCGTCCCCGGCGATTATTTTTGACAAGGAGAGAACTTTTCAGGCGCTGCGGCGTGGACGGATGCTCAGGTCGCGCACCTGCGCCAGCAGGGTTGAGCGCTGCGTCACATCCAGCTTGTCCAGGTACTCCACCACCTCAGCAATAAACTCGTCATGCATCAGGTCGGCGATCTCATCTTGCAGCGTGCGGCACGATCCTTTCAGCAGATCGCCCATGGAAACTTCCAGCGCCGTAGCCAGCCGCTGCAGCGACGACAGCGTGGGCATGGCTTTTTCATTTTCAATCTTTGAAACGTACGTGCGCGGCACCTGCATGCGCAGCGCAAGCTGGCGCTGGCTCAGTCCTGATTTTTGCCTTAGCATACGGATGGCGGCAGCAACCTGGAGTTGGGAATGGTTTCCGTTGGCAGGCGTCTCCTCTACTGGCGGCGGGGCCAGAATTGGTTCCGGCTCATCCTCGTCCAGCGATGTACGGCATTTTCTACAAAGATTGTTGATGGTCCTGAATTGGACCAGATGACAGTGGTCACATCGGACCACTTCCCGGGAATCGACCGGCGCCAGTGCTGTTGCCATGATGATTTCGGAGTGCCAGAGCAGGCAACTTCCAAAAATCGTACTGCTGTCCTCAACTTCAAAAATCTAACTGCTTACAGGGCCCTTAACTCACGTAGTCTCAGGCATGAGCTCACGCTTGTCAACAAGAAAATTAGGTAAAAACCTGAACTAGCGGTATAAAACCGGAAAATAAACGGAGAGACAGGTAGTAGATCAGTTGAAACTGATCTACTAGCCGTGTCAGCATCTAGCGATCCGCGTGCGGATCGCGGGCCTGTGCAGGGTTCCCGACGCGCCCGAGTTTGGCGGGGTGGGGTGCCGAAAGACGTCATCGCACAAGCGATGAATCACAAACCGCACACCACGGAAAAGATAAGATAGAAAATATGATGACTCAACCTAGCCTTGATCGGTCCCAGGCCTGGAGCCTGTTGTGCGAATATACCCAGTCAGAAAGCCTGCGCAAGCACATGCTGGCCGTGGAAGCCTGCATGCGCGCCTACGCCCGCAAGTTCGGCGAAGATGAAAACAAGTGGGGCATCACCGGCCTGCTGCATGACTTTGACTATGAAAAGTATCCGACGCCAGCGGAGCATCCATTCGTCGGCAACAAAATCCTGGAAGAGCGCGGCTATCCAGAAGACGTTCGCCGTGCCATCCTCTCCCACGCCGACTACAGCGGCGTAAAGCGCGAGAGCCGCATGGAGAAGACGCTCTATGCCTGCGATGAAATCTCCGGCTTCATCACCGCGTCTGCGCTGGTCAAGCCCAACAAGTCGCTGGCCGAAGTGGAAGCCAAGTCAGTCCGCAAAAAAATGAAGGACAAAGCCTTCGCCCGTAGCGTGAATCGTGATGACATCATCAACGGCGCTGCCGATCTCGGCGTCGATCTGGAAGAACACATCGCATTTTGCATCGAGGCGATGAAGGGGATTGCCGGAGAGTTGGGGTTAGCGGGAACCTCTGTTTAACATCCCGAGCGCAGCGAGGGAGCCCCTATAGCCACCAAAACCGCAGATGGGATTAACTTATCTCTCATCTGCAGAGGCATAGCCATAAGCATCAGTCAGAGGTGCTTCAGTAATCATGCAGCACAACGTACGCCTTTTTCAATTTGAGCGAATTGCTAACGTTGAGCTGTTTCGAATTGGAATTTTAAAAAAAGGAATTTTTTTCTTTCAGGTATTGACTGTGTGACCCAACCTCTAAGATGGGCGGGCAGTTGTTTGAAAGGAGAATCATGAAGCCTAAATTAGTTGTGAAGCTTGCAGTCATGATATTCAGTCTGGCTACCATGGCCAGCCTGGCCACTCAGGCGCAGCCGGCGCCATCGCTAACCTTGTGCCGTCAATTCGCTACACTGTGCAGCACCAAGACAAGCATCGGAACTTGTGGGTTCCGTGCTGGACAGGTTTGCACTACTTGCTATGGCAATGATGGCTCAACCCTGGCTGGCGGCTGTCCCCAGGTACAGTAATGTACTGAGGTGGACGCAGTAATGTGTCCACCTCTTATCGCATGGTTTTCTGAATTACTCATACCTCAGCGCCACCATGGGATCAACCTTGGTCGCCGCGTGCGCCGGAATGTAACTGGCCGCAAGAGTTACGATCGCCAGCAGGGCCGTGACCAGCGTAAAGATCGCCGGGTCCCAGGTCTGAACTCCAAACAACATGCTGCGCATTAGATAAGCAGCCAGCAGTGCTACAACAATACCGGTAGCCACTCCAGGCACGATGAGGCGCACTCCTTGCGCCAGCACCATCTGCAGCACGTTGCTGCGTTGCGCGCCCAGCGCCATGCGTATGCCGATCTCTTGTGTGCGCTGGCTCACCGAATACGCTACAAGCCCGTAAAGGCCAATGGTTCCCAGCAGCAAGGCCAGGCCTGCAAACACTCCGGCCAGCACCGCCGGATACCGGTGCAGAAACGCCGCCGGCGAACGTTGGATGCGGTCTTCCATGGTCTGCACTTCATAGGTCACGGCATCAGCATCCACATGGCGCACGGCATTTTTCACCGCGGTCACCAGCGCGTCTGGCCGCTGCTGCGTGCGAATGATGAGGCTGAAGTAAAGATGCGGCGAGGCTTCCAGGGGCGTATAAATGGCCGGATGCGCCGGCCGGTCGAGCGGGCCTTCTTTCACGTCGCGTACCACGCCCACGATCTGGCGGGGCTTTTCCTTGTCAGAATAAGTGAAGACGATCTGCTGCTTGAGCGGATCAAGGCCACGCATGTACTGGTCAACCAGCGTCTGGTTTACGATGACGCGCTGCGGGCCGGTGGCGTTATCAGCCTCAGTAAACCAGCTTCCCTGCGCCAGTTCGGCGCCCAGCGTTTGAAAATACGTTCGGTTCACGGTGCGGCTGTTGGCGTCAAAGCCTTCTTTCAGTGCTGAGGGCTGCCCCACAACAAGCAGGTTGCTGGTATTGCCTCCACCGGAGACAGGCAGAATATCGCCAATGCCCACTGACGTTACGCCAGGCAGCGCACGTATGCGGTCCTGCAGTTGCTGATACACCTGCAGGCGGAGACTGGGCGCGTTGAGCGGAAAACGAGATTGTGAAAGCCCCACGCTCACGCCAAGCAGATTGTGCTGATCAAATCCTGGATAGACGGTGAGCACGCGATAAAGGCTTTTGACGAGCAGTCCGGAACCGGCAAGCAGCACCATTGCCAACGCTACTTCGCCGATGACCAGCGCAGAAGCCAGCCGGCGCCAGGAATCTGAATGCGATCCGCGTGCGCCGTCTTTCAGCGCGCTTTGAACATTGGCGTTGGCGGTCTGCAGGGCCGGCCCCAGCGCAAACACCACGCCGATGACGGCAGCAAGCAGAAAGGCAAAGATCAG
>DASRDW010000124.1:0-12916 GCA_035652415.1 Candidatus Angelobacter sp.
TGAACGTGTTCAAATACAAGATAAGCCGACTGCGAACAGGTGTCAAGGAGAATTTTGAACGCGTTCACTTAGCTCGGGCGTGGGATAGCCGGTTAGTGTTGGCGTTCGCTCCTAACCTTATTATTTACAAGGGTTTTACATGCTCTTTACGCCGGGTCGGGCTGCCTTATGTTCCCATTTCCATAGAGCTTACGCATGTTCAAAACAGCCTTCCGGGGGCAAATTTTGTCAGGGAGGGCTGAAGGATACCAATGTCCAGGAAAACCACGCTCATCCTCGCTTGTCTCGTCCTTATCGGTGCTGTTTTATGGGGTCAGCAGGCCGCCACGTCAAATAGTGATCAGCCGCCATCGCTCAAGGTCACTGTAAAAGTGGTAAATGTGCCGGCGACAGTGCGCGACAAGCACGGGAAGATCATCAACAATCTGAGCAAAGACGATTTTCTGCTGGAGGAAGATGGCCACCCACAGACGGTTCGTTACTTTGCCCGAGAGACCGATCTTCCGCTCACGCTGGGCCTGCTGGTGGATACCAGCCTGAGCCAGCGACGCGTGCTGGAGCAGGAGCGCCACGCCAGCTACAGCTTTCTTGACCAGATGTTGCACCAGAGCAAAGACGCGGCATTTGTGATCCATTTTGATCATGAGGTGGAATTGCTGCAGGACCTTACAGCCGACCGCCAGAAGCTGGAGTCTGCGATGCAGGCTTTGCAGGTTGCGCAATATGACTCCGGCAACAATAATGGCGGCAATCAGAGCGGGAACAGTGGCGGCTATCCTGGCGGACGAGGCCAAGGCCGCCATCATGGCTTTGGCGGCGGCACACAACTTTATGACGCGGCGTATCTGGCCTCTGATGAGCTGATGAAAAAACAACAAGGCCGCAAAGCTCTCGTCATCCTCTCTGACGGTGTGGACCGAGGCAGCAAGGAGAGTCTGGAAACCGCAATCGCAACCACACAGAAGGCTGATACCGTGGTTTACTCCATCCTCTTTAAGGACGATGATGAAGGCTTTGGCGGCGGTGGAGGATTTGGCCGCGGCGGGTATGGCGGCGGCATGGGACGCCATCGTGGCTCCAGATTCCCGCAGGAATCACGCCCCGACGGTAAGAAAATTCTGGAACAGATTTCCAAAGAAACCGGTGGGCGTTTGTTTGAAGTATCGAAAAAGCAGCCCATTGAGAAGATTTACGAAGCCATCGAGGAAGACCTGCGTAATCAATACAGCCTGGGTTACACGCCTGATCCGGCCGATGCCGAAGGCAGCTACCACAAGATCAGTCTTAAGACCAGGCAAAAGGATTTAGTTGTGCAGGCGCGCGAAGGATATTATGCGAATCAGTGATCGCGGAGCTTTACAACACAGTGTTGTTCGCGGATTGGCTGCGAAAGCAGAGCTTGACAATAATTCCGTTGGAGACCAATTCAGCATGGCGATGATCAGCGCAAATACTTTCCCAGCACTGAGGAAATCACTCCCAGAACAACGATCGCAATTGGGCCGTGGTTCTCCTGTAACGCGCTCATAGAGTTGCCATTGGAAGTGACCAGAAAAACTCCCCAGCAGATTCCTGCCACAATGGCAATGCCACCTAAAGTTCGAAGCAGCGGACTGCCTGGTTCCTTTGTCCGTGCACGTTGCGGGCGAAACGCGCCACGATCCTCATAACCTTCGCGCGCGCCCGTTCCCCAATCATCTTGGTAATTTTTGGGCGCCATACGCCAAATTTGACTTATTTTTCCCTAAATTACAACAGGCAAAACTTCCTAGGGTGATACTTCCAAGGTTCATGTCCTGCAGGAAAATGAAATGCTTTGCATATTTCTGCGGTTTGGCGTCTCTGCTGTGGCCCACCCTTTACAATACAAACTCAAACTATGGCTCACCTGTTCGAACCGCTCAAACTCCGTGACGTTGAACTGGCCAACCGCATTGTGGTTTCCCCCATGTGCCAGTACTCCTGTAAAGATGGCCTGGCTACTGACTGGCATTTCGTGCACTTGGGAAGTCGCGCTGTGGGGCGTGCAGCGGCTGTAATTGCAGAGGCTACAGCCGTGACTGCTGACGGCCGCATCAGCCCCCAGGACCTCGGCATTTGGAGCGATGCTCACGTGGAGCCATTGCAGCGAACGTTTTCTTTCATCGCTGGACAGGGCTCTGTGCCAGGGATTCAACTGGCCCATGCCGGAAGAAAGGCCAGCACCAACCAGCCCTGGAATGGCGGCAAGCCGATTACTCCCGCTGAGGGCGGATGGACGCCAATCTTCGCTCCCAGCGCTCTGCCATTCACGGAAGGCTATCAAACTCCGAAGGCGCTGAGCTTGGCTGAGATTGCAGGTATTGTTCAGGCTTTTGCCGATGCCGCGCGCAGGGCTGATGCCGCCGGCGCAAAGCTGATTGAACTGCACGGCGCTCACGGCTATCTGCTGCATTCATTTCTCTCGCCGCTCAGCAATCAGCGCACAGACCAGTATGGCGGCTCGTTCGCCAATCGCACGCGCTTAGCGTGTGAAATAGTGAATGCGGTGAGGAAAGTCTGGCCGGAAAAATATCCGCTCTGGATGCGGATCTCTGCCACGGATTGGGCTCATGGCGGCTGGACAGTTGAAGAATCAGTGGAACTGGCGCGAACGCTCAAACTTTTGGGCGTGGACTTAATTGATTGTTCGTCCGGCGGCACCGTAGCTGGCGCAAAAATTCCTGTGGGTCCGGGATACCAGGTTGAGTTCGCGGAAAAGGTGCGCCGTGAAGCGGGCGTGCTCACTGGCGCAGTGGGCATGATTACCGATCCTGCACAAGCGGATCAGATCATCCGTTCTGGCCAGGCTGATGTTGCGATTTTAGCCCGCCAATTTCTGCGCGAACCTTACTGGCCTTTACTGGCAGCACGCGCCTTGGGCCACGACATCAAGTGGCCACTGCAATATGAACGGGCCAAGCTCAGATAATCCCGTGATCGGAAACAAAAAATTTATCGAGTGATCAATATAGATAAAGTAAGGATTGAATAAAGGCGATGTCTCTGCCGGGCTGTGTTTTATCCAGCAAAATTGGTTGCCTTATTGAAATAAATAATTCAATAGCATCTTTAAGTGCATCTTACGATTAATGGAACAAAAACGCCTTCTTCTTGTAGATGACGAACCCGGCATTCGATTAACTCTCGGGACAATTTTGCAGAGACGCGGTTATCAGGTAACTGTCGCAGGGACCGTTGCGGAGGCCCTTTCGGCAATGCAGGAAGAAACATTCGACGTTCTTGTGTCCGATCTCAATGTGGGCGCTCCATACGATGGCTTTACCATTGCCAGCGCTATGCGAAGGCTACATCCAAAAGTCGCAACCGTGATGATTACTGGTTATCCCGCCTTTGAAGATGCTTTAGAAAGTATCCGTCAGCAAGTTGATGATTACGTGCTCAAGCCTGCCGATGTAGACGATTTGGTGAACAAAATTGAGACCAAGCTAGAGGAGAGAAGGCAATACCGCCCCGGGCAACAAAAACGGGCGGTGCAAGTAGTCGAAGACAATCGAGATCACATCATCAAGAGATGGCTGACTACGGTGCAAGCTGACAGCGAACTTCAGACGGTGACGATCAGTAAAGGCGAGCGCAAGGGACACCTGCCGAAATTTTTGGATGCATTGACCGCACAGGTCGAACAGTATCAACCTGCTGTTGGCAGAGCAGCAATGGACGCAGCGGTATTACATGGAGAACACCGCTTAAGGCTTGGATATTCCATACCATTGATCGTGCGAGAAGCCCGCATCTTGGCAGCGGTGATTTTCGAAGTGTTGCAAGAATACCTGCTGGAAATCAAAATCAGCCGTCTGATTCCCGATATAGTCGCGCTATCCAACAGTATCAATGCGCAGCTTGAGAAGAGCATCCAGGCATATATGAGTGCTGGTCCAGGCCCCATGAAGGCCCAAAGAATTTCAAATTGATTCTGAGGCCGGCGGGAATTGCACGCCCACTATTTTTGTGCTGCGGCTTGTTGTCTGTCGATCCCGGCAATTCCACGCAATGACGGCGATCTTTCTACTACTTCCTCGGCGCTGCCTGTGCTGTTTGTGACGTGAGCGGGGCTTCGTCCATGCGGCTGATGGCGCGTTTTTCCACTGGTGATGAGAGAACAATAGATGTGGATGTGGTTCCAAAAGGCGTAAGCCGGTCAATCAAAGCTTCCAGATGCTCAACGGAGCGCACATGCACCTTCATGATGAATGAATCTGCTCCGGTGCCGCGGTGGCATTCCACTACTTCAGGCGAGTTTTTAACGACTGCGGTAATGCGGGTAAAAACATCGCCTACTACTGACATACGAATGAAGGCCGTGATTGGCATTCCGACTTTCATCGGATCGATATCAGCGTGATAGCCAATGATAATGCCGGCTTCTTCCATACGTTTTACGCGCTCCACCACGGCCGGAGTGGTAAGGCCTACGCGTCGTCCCAGTTCTGCATAAGAAAGACGCCCATTGATTTGTAGCTCGTTCAGCAACTTCCAGCCAATCTGATCGAGCAATTTGTCGGTTCTTAAATTTGTTTCCATTTTTTGCCTGACATTATAAGACAGATTATGCACTTTATTGGCCGAGGAGTTGCATTCCTGCGCAATAACTGTGACTCCTGACAAGAATTAACAAATCCCAGTCCCGACCCTATAAAGGCATTCATTTAACACCATAAATGCTCTCTTTACCAGAAAAAAGCAAATTCACAGCTTGATTTTAGGGGGGCAGGGATGGGCATCTTGCAGTCGAGCCCTTTGCGATTAATGGTTTAGCAAGCTGATGGGACAGAATTTTTGCTATTCCAAACTTATCAGTTGAAGCAATTCTATTAAGGGTGGGGCAGAGCAGGTTAAGTCAAAGAGCTAAGGCATTCTCCCGGCTGCTTTTGTTCAAGACCCACAGTACACTGACTATCGCCAAAGTCTGAAGGTTTTCCTTGATTTGGCTTTGGAACCATTATAAAAATGAGCCTTCCAGTTTATTTTGAATCATTCACCACCGCATTAACTCCCCCAGGTGTGAACTAGCGAGTTTCATGGATCCTATTGTTATTACTACTCAGGAAGTTGCCCAGGCGCAGATACCTGTGCAGAGCGCGCCGGAAGTACGCCCTAAAGTGCCTAATCCGGTGTCTATGTGGGCACGATTGCTGCTGGCGCCACTGGTTCTTATTTTGCCCTTGTTGTGCCTGGTAGCGTTGATCGTGCGCCTCTCAGTGCGCGGGCAAGCGCCGCGCGTGCGGCAGACCTGGGCTGCATATCTTTTAACCTTGCTCATCATCAGTGGGTTTTTATCTACGGTTTTTGCAGTCGCTTTATATTCCATTCCCGGTCCTACGCCTGATGCCATCAGCTCTGCCCTGACCGATCTGGACGAGCGCAGCAACTTCCCAACGCTCCCAACCGGCAAGGCGATGTCCAGCGTGGAGCTGAGTTCGACTTTGAAGCCGCTGGTGTTGATGGCCTCACCCGCCGCCAAGCGCTGGTTTCAGCAGTCCTATGGGACCTCCGGCTTGCTGGGTGCAGCGCTGATTCTCCATGCCGATTCTCACGGCTACCTGCTGGCGACCGCTCGCCACGTGGCTGATGGTGAAGGCTGGAGAACAAAGCAGGGAATGCAAAAAGTAATGGTTTCCGTGGGCATGAACGGCTGGGCTTCAGCAGAGGTGGTGGGCCGCCATAAGCGATTTGATATGGCTTTGCTCTGGCTGGAGCGCCACTCAGGCGATGCTGATTTTACTCAACCCGTGGCTACTTATAGCAGCGTGCAGATGGGAGAAAAGATTTTTGTTATCGGCCATCCTGAAGGTCTGAATTTTTCCGTAAGCAACGGCATTGTTTCACGCACGCCTGGCAATGACATCCTGCAGGTTTCCGCGCCCATCAGCCCGGGCAACAGCGGCGGGCCTGTCTATGATGAGTACGGCAATCTGCTCGGAATTGTCACTTCTAAAGTGGCGAGCGCAGCAGACCCGGATGCAGAGAACCTGAATTTCGCCGTCAGCACCGACGCTTTGCTGCATGAGCAGGACTGGGAGATGGTGAGCGGCAGCAGCGCGCCCAAAAATCTGCTTTCTGACTTTGTGCACCGCGCCAAGGTGCGCACCGGCTCGGCGGAGTCAATAGCTGCACGATAGGAAAATTCAATCACATGGCAAACATTACTGTAACCGTTTACGATTCAACGGAAAACAAGCGCGTCCCGGTGGAACTGCCGGACGATGCTCCGGCCAACCGCATTATCGCCGTTCTGGTGGATAAGCTACAGCTTCCGCAAAACGGCCCGGATGGGGCTCCGTTGAGCTACAAATTTCACCACAAAAACTCAGGCCGCCAGGTGCAGGATTCGCAAACCCTGGCCGATGCCGCCGTGAAAGATGGCGATATTCTGCGCTTGCAACCGGAAATCACCGCAGGAGCGCAATGAGCAAATGAGCAAATCCTTGTCATCGCCGGCCAGCGGCGCGGCGCATTCTGTGCAGAATGATGACCGCTTCAGCCGCTTTCGTCTCATCGGCTGGTGGAACCAGGAAAAGCTGCGCTCCGCGCATGTGCTGGTGATCGGCGCCGGCGCGCTGGGCAATGAAATTTTAAAGAATCTTGCTTTGCTCGGCTTTGCCAATATCGTGGTGGTAGATCTCGATTCCATCGAGGCTTCCAATCTCTCGCGCAGCATTCTCTATCGCGCCACAGATGTTGGCCGCCGCAAAGCGGATGTTGCGGCTGAAGCTGTAACCAACATTTTTCCTGAAGCCTGCGTTCATCCCATTACTGCAAACGTAGTGCATGGGCTGGGACTGGGACTTTTTGCCTGGGCAGACGTTGTGCTGGCCGGCCTTGATAATCGCGAGGCCAGGCTTTGGATTAACCGCGCCTGCTGGAACATGAACAAGCCCTGGATTGATGGCGCGATTGAAGGCATCAATGGCGTGGCCCGGCTCTTTATTCCGGGAAATCCGCCCTGCTATGAATGCACGCTCGGCGAAACAGATTGGGCCATTCTAAACAAGCGCATGTCCTGCAATCTGCTGGCGCTGGAGAGCGATACAGAAGGCAAGGTAGCAACTACTCCGACTATCTCTTCTATTATTGCTGGTCTGCAAGTGCAGGAAGCCGTTAAGCTGCTGCACGGTCTTCCCGTGCTGGCGGGCAAGGGCTTTATCTTTGAAGGGCTCAACCATACTTCTTATCGGGTTGAATACACAGAAAATGCAGACTGCATGAGCCATCACACCTTCGCGGAGGTAATTTCGCTGGAGGAAACCTCGCGCGAGCTGACCTTGCAGCAATTGCTGGCCAACGCGCGGAAGAAGCTTGGCTCAGAAGATGTTCTGGTTGAATTCAGCCGCGACATCATTCATAAGCTGGCCTGTCCGGGCTGCGGCGCGGAAGAAGAGTTGTTCGCGGCGGTAGGTACAGTGCCTTATGCTCGCGGCAAGTGCGCGGCTTGCGGACAGATGCGCGCCGTAATCACAGCGCACAGCTATTCCGGCACAGAGACGTTTGGCGACCGCACACTTGATCAGCTTGGGCTTCCGCTTTTCGACGTCTTTTCTGCCCGCTCTGCTGAGCGCGAGATTGCTTATTTGATCGCGGGCGATAAAAAACAGATATTGGGCCAGATGGCGATGGGAGCGTCACACTGATGGCAAAGGCGGCCAAAGTAAAAATCAGGGTATCCACTCAGCCCGTGGTGGTAATGGAAGCTGAGGTCGCGCGCAAGATCCGCCAGCATGCCCGTGGCTCTATGAAGGCCGAAGTCTGCGGCGTGCTCATCGGCAGCACGGAGCATGAGCGGATGACGGTTGAAGCTTGCATCCAGGGCAACAACGCCGCGCAGGGTGGCGCTCATGTCACCTTTACCCAGGATACCTGGGAGCACATTTACAAGATCAAGGACAAAGAGTATCCCGACCAGAAAATTGTTGGCTGGTACCACTCGCATCCTGGTTTTGGTGTGTTCCTCTCTGAGCATGATCTGTTTATCCAGCAGAATTTTTTCTCCAATCCGCAGCAAGTGGCGTGGGTTTACGATCCGCACACTGACGAGGAAGGATGTTTTGGCTGGGTGGGCGACAAGATCGAAAAACTTACGGCGATACGCGTGGGATATTCACAGAACGTAGAGATCAGTGCCAATACCGCCAACGATTATGAAGACGAGGACGCTGGGCTTGATCCCATAGTCAAGGTTGGCCGTGAGCGGCAGCCAGAGGAGCCTGCCTGGGTGCGATGGGCATTTATGGCTTTGGGATACATGCTAGCCATGGCCCTCGGCTTTGTTCTGGGATACCTTCTGCCTCAGTGGCAGTTGGATCGGCAGGCGAAGGCTTTAGCGGAACAGGCAACTATAGGACAGCAGATAGCTCAACATCCAGTTGAAGCCTGCCAGGACATATTGCAACATCTAGCTCCTTCATTGCTTGCGCCAGTTGCCCCTGGAGCGCCGATGCCACAGGCAGTTCCGGCGCCTCAAGTACAAGGTTCGCCAGCCACTCCGCAGGGGAAATCACCGCAAAGCTCGGCGCAGGAGAAAGCTCCCGCGCAAAAAGGAAACAATGGCAAACACTGACGATAAGCCGGCCCTGAAAATCACGCTTGAAGACCTGGCTAAAGTGGAAGTCCGCAGTGAAGCCCCAAGCGGCTTCATGACCGCTGCAGCTACTGGCACAAAGCAGTATGGGAATATCGCTGGGCCGGGAGACGCGCCTGCTTTGGAAACGCAGGATAAACCAAGCATTTTTCTGCAGGGTTGGTTCTATTTGGGTGTAGCCGGACTGATTGGCGCGCTAATTGGCTGGGGACTCTGCGAACCCTTCTTTGTTGAGTTTGGCCGGACTCAATTCAGCTGGTCCGACTTCCTGATGCTGCCCTTGATCGTCATGTTTACCTGCCTGGGACTAGGCGTAGCGGAAAGCATTGTGGAGCGCTCAATAAAAAAAGCGCTGATGCGCGGTCTTCTTGGGCTGGTTTTAGGCGCTGTTTTTGGCTTTATTTTTGATCGCGTAGCGAACATTGTTTATTTCATCGGCACTGGAATCACTTATCAAATGGGAGTACAGACAGCGCACAACCCTGCTCATTGGGTCGTGCGCGGCATCGCCTGGGCGGTGTTCGGTATTGCCGGAGGCATTGTGTATGGCCTGGTGGACCGCTCCGGACGCAAAACAAAATATGGAATCCTGGGCGGATTAATGGGTGCTGGTCTTGGCGGCACAATTTTTGATCCGATCAGCTTTGTTACGAAAACCGGCAGTGTGAGCCGTGGCGTTGGTTTTGGTTTGCTGGGCCTGGCCACGGGTGTGGCCATCGGCATAGTAGAAAGCGCGTTGAAAGACCGTTGGCTGTATGTGGCATCTGGACCGCTGGCAGGCAAGCAGTTCATCTTATACAAGCCTGTTACTACCATCGGCAGCAATCAGAAGTGTGATATCTATCTCTTTAAAGACAACTCCATTCTGCCGCAGCACGGCGTGATTGAAATGCGCGGCGCGCAAACCTTCCTGCGCGCAGATGGGCAGATATTTGTCTCTGGCCAGCCGGCCCGCACACGCGCGTTGCAGAGCGGTGATCTTATCCAGATTGGCCGCTATGCCTTCCACTTCCGCGAAAGGCACAGAAGCTGATGACCGAGCCCGTCTGCCCTTACTGTCGCATGCCTTTTGAAGAAACCGGGCCAGCCCGTGTTTTTTGTACTGCCTGCGGCACGCCACACCATGAGGATTGCTACCAGGAAAACGGCGGCTGCACCGTGTTCGGCTGTTCGCGCGCTCCCGCCGACGATCCTAAATTGCAGGTTTCGCAAAGCGATTTGAGTGCGGTAATTCTGCCAGCCCAGCCGTATACGCCAGCGGCGCAAGCTTACGTACCCCCAGCTTACGCGCCTCAAGCGGCCAGCACGCCGCAATATCCGCCATCAATTTATAGCGGCCCTTTGGGCCTGTCTCAGGCTGCCGCTGCTGCTCCGGCAGCAGCTTCACCAACGCCGCCTCCAGTTACGCAGCCGGGCAATTCATATTCGTATGCGCAGCAGCCTGCGGCTGGCGCAATGTATGGACGGTCACAAAAAAGCCGCAGCACGTACATTGTGCTGGGAATTTTTCTGGGTGCGCTGGGAATCCATAATTTCTATAGCGGATATACAGGAAGGGCCGTGGGTCAGCTTTGCCTTAGCGTGCTTACCTTGGGCTATCTTGCAATTGTTTCCTGGATTTGGGCAATCATTGAGATTTGCGTTGTGACCAAAGACAGCACTGGGCTAGATTTCAACTAAACATTCAGGTGGAGAATGAAATATTACATTCAGCGCCAGCTCAATGAGTATGGCCCTTACACACTGGCAGATCTGCAGCGCTACGTCGCTCTGGGAAACATTCAGCTTACTGACTTGACCCGCAGTGAAGGCATGACGGATTGGGTACCTGTTTCACAGGTGCTGGGCAATATCCCTGTTCCCGTTCCTGCACCGGCCATGGCGAATCCGGGAGCGCCAGTTTATGGGGCGGGAACCACATACGGGGGTGGGACTGTTTACGGCGGACCAAGTGCTGGTTACGGCGTGCAACCTACACTTGCCCCGGCTGGCCCTATTCCGCCCGATTTTCACTGGGCTCTGGTTTTGCTCATCGGCTTCTTCTGCGGAATTTTTCAGATCGTATGGCTGTTCATTGAAGCTGGATTCGTCAAGAAAATTGATCCCGAAAGCAAGGGCATCCCTCTTCTGGTTGGAGGCCTGCTTAGTCCAGTGATTGGCTACTTTGCTTTAATAGCAACCATTGGAGTCATTGACCGCAATGGCCCGGCGCCCGCCGCCGTGATCCCATTTTTTCTGCTATTAATGGCAGGAATTGTTTTGCATATTATGGCTGTTTTCCAGATGAAAAGTTCTCTGGAAAACTACTACAACACAGTTGAACCCATCAACCTGCGCCTGAGCGGAGTGATGACCTTTTTCTTTGCCGTGTACTATTTCCAGCATCACTTCTCGCGCATTGCCGCGTGGAAGAAAACCGGTTACTTGCAGCCACAATGAGCCTCGATATAAAAACTCGCGCGCACGTGACGGCAGCGGGCATGGTGCTGGGATCTGCCGTGCTTTATGCCTTTCCTCCTGCGGAGCACTCTTTCTATCCGCGGTGCATTTTTCATGCCCTGACAGGCTGGCAATGTCCAGGATGCGGCGGTACCCGTGCACTTTATCACCTTCTACATCTGCACATAGCACAAGCCTTTCACTACAATGCATTGGTGACCGTGGTAGCACCCTTCGTTTTAGCGTGGTTTCTTTTGTGGTACGCGGAACTCCTGCTTCGGAACAGGCGTCATCGTTTCCAGTTGCCGCTTCCTGTGATGCTTGGCTTGTATTTTATTGTGTTACTGTTCGGGGTGGTCCGCAATCTGCCATTTCCTATTTTTGGTTAATTTATGTTGTCACCTAGAATTCGCCGGCTGAAACTGGACCACGATTCCCTGCTGAAACGGTTCGCCGGATGGCCTTTGATCCGCATGGTCGGCACCGCCGGCATGCCGCCGGAACTGTATCGTTTCCAGTATTTGATTCGCGGTCTTTACGTGGCCGCTAACGGTGCCATTCTGGAACGCAATGACCATCTACTGGAAGTGAATCTTTCCCTGGGCTATCCACGGCGTGCTCCGCAGTGCCGCATGCTCACACCGGTTTTTCATCCTAATTTCGATGACAGCTCAGTCTGCATCGGTGATTTCTGGGCGGCTTCAGAAGGGCTTGACGATCTCATCATCCGCATTGGCCGCATGATCGCTTACCAGGAATACAACACCAAAAGCCCGTTAAACGGGCTGGCGGCCAAGTGGGCAGCACAAAACTCCACACTGCTGCCGGTTGATCCACGGCCCATTGCACCGCCGCTCGATCAGCCAGCGGCGGCCGCTGAACCAATCTTGGCACCCCCTCCCCAGCAGCCGGTTACGCCTGTCCATGTCCAACAGCCGGGGGTCGGATCAAGCGCGCCTTCTGCCAGCGACGAAGACTTGTGGGACCAGAAGATTGTGATTTCTTAAGAGCAGTTCGCAATTCTCTTTCATCAAGGAAATTCCCCAGCATGGTTTACCTGAAGTTTGCAGGGTGAATCTCGTTTCGCGACACCACGCACCTTAAAGAGCAAAAGCTCACGTTGCAAAACCTCGCGCCCAGAGTTGCTCGACTCGATGCGTTTTTGTTTCATTTCTAGATTCGGAAATTTCTGAGCTTCTTGGTGCGGCCCGCTCTCTAGGTCAGTACACTTCGGCAACACTGAGGCAGGTTTCAGATACTGCGTGCTGCAGAAAGAACAACCCACAGACTGCTGAAACCAGAAATTTTTTTGATCATAAAAACACATTCATATTCGCGCGGCTTCTTCTGTTCATTTTTTCCTGACAGACGCGGCACATTTCCCAAACAGCGAGGTCAATAGAGATGAAGCTTCCCCAAGGAAAGATCAGATTCGCGTTCGTTTTCCTCTTTGTGATATTGGCCGCCAATTTTTTGACGGCGCAGGCTCTCAAGCAGCATGTAGATAATCCGGGACAGACCCCCATGGATCCTGTACCTGATGACATCACACACAGCCACCATGGCAATCCAAACCAATTCCTGCCAGTCATCCAGGGAACCATAGGAGAGGCAGTGGTAACCGGAAACGGCATCAATTACCACGGTGGCCCGGTGCTCAAGAGCAATCCGGTTCCCATTTACCTGATCTTCTACGGCAATTGGGCCGGCACAGGTTCCAATACCGCAGCCAGCATGAGCCTGATTGAGCATTTCATCAGCTCGCTCGGTAACAGCGCCATTGAGCATGTTGCCACCACCTATGGCGATACCACAGGCAACGTCAGCGGCAACGTAAGCCTGGGCGGCGTGGCTACCGTG
>DASRDW010000125.1:0-13348 GCA_035652415.1 Candidatus Angelobacter sp.
TTTCCGCCGTCGCCGGAACAGGTTCAGGAAAGAGAATGCGCGTGTCACCGGAGAAGGTAATCAGGTTAAAGGTTTCATCCTTGCGCAGATTGTCGAGCGCCCGCGCGATGGTCTTCTTCGCCATCTCAAGGGGATAGCCCCACATTGATCCGGAAGTATCAAGCACAAAGATAAGCTGGCGCGGCACCAAAGATTCTTCAGTAGGCCGCTCTGGCGGCTGCAGGATCAGCGTGAAATAGCCGCCGGATTTGTCCGCATGGGCCAGCACTGCGTCATTGATCCCGACACCTGCGACTTTGTATTTGAGGATGAAGTCTTTGTCCGGCAGCACAAGATCATCCGCCAGCTTTACGTGGTATGAATCCGCACCAGTGCGGTCAGCAAAGATTTTGTGCGAAGGTGATTCAATATCACCTACAGGAACACCGGCGGCAAGATTCACTTCCAGAGAAACGTCGTGCCCGGCATGGAGATCGCCAGTATGGATTCCCGCAACCGGCGGGCTGATGCGCGAAGCATCGGGCACCTGATCAGTATCGGGCATGGTGCCGCGACTAGGCGACACGATGCCCGCTCCAGGCATGTAGCGCGGGCCTACCACGAGTGGGAAGGCAAACTGGTAAACGCCGGCTTCATACTTGAGAAGCTCAATCACCGAAAGTTTTATGGTCACCGTGCCGCCCGGAGGAATATTGGTGACTGACTGAGTAAAAATATTGGGTCGCTCCTGGTCCAGCAGCGCGGCGGTGTGGCCCGAGTTGCGCGCCTGTTCGTAGATCTTGCGCGCCTCTTCACGCTCCTTGATCACTGCGCGAATCTCACGGTTGCCTACGGTCATGGTCATGCCGTCAACAGCGCCGTCATGCGGCAGCGGAAACACATAGATTGCTTCCACCGCATTCGGCAAGACATTTTCAAATTCCTGTGTGACTTCAGTTTTGGCAACAAAGCCGCTGATCTCGGTCTTGATGCCAGTGTGCTTGAGCGGGACAAAGCCGGTCACCTTGCCGTCTTTGCCCATGATCTGGAGCTGGCTTGAGCCGGAAGGCTCTCCGGCAGAGGCGGTTTGAGGATTTATAACGATTAGAAAATAGATCAGGCCTGCAACTATCAAAGCAGCCGCAAACACTCGGACGCCAAGGCCCGATTTTGGCTTTGTGGAGTAGAGATCATCTTTCATAACTGGAGTTCTCCTGCTACTGGCAAGTGAACGGAGCAATCCAGAGTTCTTGCAGGGATTATTTTGATGTTTGAGGGGGTCTGTTTGCAGGAACAAACTGCGCGTTTGTGGTGTCAACCGCGCGTTTTAACTCGTCCGCGATCCCAGCTTCAGGATGACTTGGCGGAGCCGATCATGCGCCAGCAGCAGCTTCTGGTAGCGCAACTCTGTGCGAGCAGCCTTGGCGGTGATGATCGCGCGCAGCCGGCTCTTCTCGTCGGCGCTCCAGGGGGCCAAACTAGGGACAAGACCCATCACCATCGCAAAGTCTGCAAATGCAGCCTTTTCTTTTACGGGTATGCTGTCAGCGCGAAGCCCTAGCTCACGTGCCAGCCGCGCCACGCTCGCGTGCCGCATGGCTTCCGCGTCGCCGCCGAAATCGCGCGCCATGCGCCGTTGCAGCGCGTAGCCGATATTGCGCGTGGCAAAACGATCCCATGCGCCGCGTTGTGCTTCTGGCGTTTCATAAACCACACTGGTCTTACTCAACCGGCGCAACATGCGCGGCGGAGTTCGATATTTGGAATTCGCTTTGACCTTCTCTTCTTCCCGCTGCGCCAGCTTTTCCAATTCAGCATCCATGGATCGGAAGCCCAGTTTGCGATAAAACCAGAATGCGCCGGATTCAATGGCTTCTTCATTGTCGTCACCGCCGATCTGGTAGGGATAAACCGAGATCGCCTTCGTTCCGTGAAGCTGCCGCAGCAGGCGCAACGTTTGCGCATAGATCCACGCGGTTTCGCCATCGCGATAGGCAAAGAACGTGTTAAAGCCGACCTCTGCCCACTCAAAAAGCGAGCTGCACTCAAAGTAATTGATGGGTACGCCGTTCTTCACCGTGAAACCAGCAAGGTAAGCACGCAGTGGCAGGCGATATTGCGGCGGCAGGCCACAAACGTACATCTCGACGCCGCGCCCGATATCAGCCTGCACCACCCACACCGGCTCGGCAAGGCTTGTGCCATAAAGCTCGCGATAACTGACGCCGAGCACCTCTTTCAGCATGTCGAGCGTCTTTTCTGCTTTTCGTCGTGGCAGAATGGTGACTCGCAAAGGCGGCTTGGCCAGCTCTTCTGCAAAGGAAACCTGCCGCCGCTGAATCAGCGGTTCATGATGAAAATAAAATTCCTTCACCGGCTTGCGTGCCAGAGTGCGTGAAGCCTGGGAGCCGCTCATCGACCAGCGAATTAAGATCTCCTGCAGATCATAGAGCGCCGCCTTCTCTTTTTCGCTAATAGGCAGACGCTCAAACTGTTGGACCAGCCACGGCAATTCTTTCTGGCGGCCTCGCGCGGCCTTCAGCCAATCCAGAAAGGGCACGTGCGCCTCAATCAGCGAATCTTCTTCCAGCAGCGGTAAAAATCGCGGCCAGATCAAGCCGCGTTGCGTGTCTCGCTCATAGTCTTCCCATTGAATGGAAACTTCTTCCGGATGATGTTTCACCAGCCACTGCGCCATGGCATAGCTGAAGGTGACCTCAACCACGGTCCCGGCAATGCCGGCCACTTCTTCAGGCGCGAAATCGTCTGGATCGGCGCCTGCAGCCAGAGCTGCTTTGACTTTGGGTTCCATTCCGCTGAGTAGCTTATCGGCCAACTTAAGGACTCGCTGTCCCGGCGCAAAGGTCCGCAGGAATAACAGCAAATCATGAAAGCGAATGAGTGATTTTGTATCTTTACCAAAAGAAATCCGGCCTGCCGCGCTTAAAAGACGGACAAATTCCTGCTCGCGCATTGAACCTATTTGCGTGCGTGCCTGTTCCAGGCGGTCCAGCAGCCGGGCTGCATTCTTATTATTCGGCATTCAGATTGAGCCAAACCTTTTTACCGCAAAGGAGGCGAAGGACGCAAAGGTAAGATTGATCCGCGAATGAACGCGAACAATGCGAATTTCAATTTCTTATCTTTGATTGAATTCGCGCCGATTTGCGTGTATTCGCGGCCAGTGTTCGGTTCAGAGCAGGTAATCTCCGCGATAAACCAGTTTGCCCTCGACTACGCGGGCTTCTTTGGTCAGCGTATGCGGTTTGGGCGGCTTCTCATTCATGATGTGCAGAACGGTGTGGCCCTGGCTGAGCAGAAAGTCAGAAACCAGCATACGATGGCAGCGGAAATAGAGCTGCTCAGCGCACATGATGGCCGTGTTGCACTTTTCGGCGCGCTTTACCAGCCGCTCAATGGCCACGCGGAATTTGTCTGAGAGCATGTAGTCGGCGTAGTTGCGGAAAGACGGATTGCGCAAAGCAATGTTCGGCGACTGCTCCGGCGGCATCTGCTTGCCGCGCCTTCCGCCTAAATCTTTTTCCCAGACGTAATCACAGCCAATCTCCGGCAGCCAAAGCTCCAGGTGATCGCGGTTGAAATGCGGATGGCGGCGCGACATGGGAAAAGCGCGTATATCTTCCAGTAGGCGGATATCGTGGGCCTGCAGCACGCGAGAGAAATCTGCCAGATCGCGCGTGGAGTGCCCGATGGTAAAGACGGTGGCCACAAAAAGATTCTATTTCACTTGAGGGACGGGTCACTTTGTTCCTACTACGGAACAATTATTTACAATGGCTGCACATGCATCCACTGTTACTTGAAACCGAACATCGTCCCATACCCATGCCCAGCGGGCAGTGGATTATGAAGCAAACATGGCATGACCTCCTTTTTGCCCACTGGCCATTGCCGCCGGATAAGCTCAGGCCACTCGTGCCGGGCGAACTGGAACTGGACCTGTACGATGGCAACGCCTATGTGGCTGTGGCTCCATTCTGGATGAGCGGCGTCCGTGGACGCCTTGCGCCACCGTTGCCGTTCCTCTACAAGTTCTGTGAGCTGAACGTGCGCACCTACGTTCGTTATAAGGGCATGCCGGGCGTTTATTTTTTTAGCCTTGACGCGGGAAGCCTGCCCGCGGCGCTGGGCGCGCGCGCCACTTATAAGCTGCCGTATTTTCACGCGGCCATGCTGATCCGCGGCGCCGATGACAAATTCGAGTACAGCTCCAGCCGTCTGCAGATGCCACGGCCAGCAGATTTCCAGGCGCGATACCGGCCGGTTTCTGAGCCACGAATAAGAGAAAAAGGCTCCGTCGAGAACTTTCTCACTGAGCGCTACTGCCTTTATACGGTTCATCAGGGCAGCGTGCACCGCGCTTACATCCATCACGCGCCCTGGCAATTGCAGGATGCGGAAGCTGAGTTTGAGATTAACACCATGGCCAAGGTTTCAGGCATTGAATTGCCTGAGAGCAAGCCTCTGCTCCATTTTTCACGGCGGCTTGAGGTACTGGTGTGGTGGCCGGAAAAAGTCGGCTCCTGAATTCCACCTTCGCCAATTTATTTTGTCTTTCAGCATTGAACCGCACCACAAAGGTGCCGCTGCCATCATTTCACCCCACGAGCCTTGCTGAATTCACCATGACCAGCGTATTTTTCAATAAGAATGACGAGCGGCAGATCCGCTTATGGAGACCTCCGCTTGAGCATTCAGGGCATCTCAGCAAACTTGGAGGGGCGCAATGACCCAGGCAGAACTCGATCGCCGTAAATTCCTGCAGATGGCGGCAGCCGCTGGGGCAGTCACTATTTTTCCCGATGTTGAGTACAGCCACGCCGCCACTGAGCCACAAGCCGCCGGCATAATTACGCGGCCGGTCAGCTTGCGTGTGAATGGCACGGCGCACCAGCTTGAGATCGATACGCGGGCCACCCTGCTCGACACTCTGCGCGAGCAACTGCAATTGTTCGGCACCAAAAAGGGCTGCGACCATGGCCAATGCGGCGCATGCACAGTGCATGTGAATGGACGCCGCGTAAACTCCTGCCTGACGCTGGCGGTAATGCATGATGGCGACGCGATCACCACCATTGAGGGGCTGGCGCAGGGTGAGCAGCTTTCACCCATGCAGGCGGCCTTTGTAGAGCATGACGCTTTCCAATGCGGCTATTGCACGCCGGGACAGATCATGTCCGCTACGGCTCTGCTGCAAGAGCCTTGCGGCACCACCGATGACGATATTCGCGAGTGCATAAGCGGCAATCTCTGCCGCTGCGGCGCTTATCCCAACATTCTTGCTGCTATTAAATCAGTGCGGAAAAGCTAACGCGAGGGGGGAAAATATGTTGCCTTTCGATTACGCCAAAGCAAGAAATGAAAATGACGCGATGGAGCGCGGTCGCGCGCCGAAGGCGGTCTTTGTGGCCGGCGGCACAACGCTCATTGACCTGATGAAGCTCAACGTGATGTTGCCGGCAACGCTGGTGGACATCAACAGTCTGCCGCTCGATAAGATTGAGTCGCTTTCTGATGGCGGCTTGCGCGTGGGAGCGATGGTCCGCAATAGCGACCTGGCGCACCATGAAACGGTAGTCAAGCGCTTCCCGGTCTTGTCTCAGGCGCTTCTTGCCGGTGCTTCCGTACAGTTGCGCAACATGGCAACCACAGGCGGCAATCTGATGCAGCGCACCCGCTGCTACTACTTCCGCGATACGGCATACGCCTGCAACAAGCGGCAACCTGGCTCCGGCTGCGCAGCCATGGATGGATTCAATCGCATTCACGCTGTGTTGGGCGGGAGCGAGCACTGCATCGCCACGCATCCTTCAGATATGGCAGTGGCCCTGGTTGCGCTGGATGCAATCGTGCACATCAAAGGCGCAAATGGTGAGCGCAAAGTGGCCGTCGGCGATTTCCATCTGTTGCCGGGAAATACACCGCACATTGAAACCGTGGTCCAGCCAGGAGAGCTGATCACCTATGTGACGATCCCCAGCAGCAAATTCGCTGCCCGCTCTGCATACGTGAAGCTGCGCGACCGTGCTTCCTACGAGTTTGCGCTGGCTTCAGCGGCGGCAGCACTGCAACTTGAAGGCAACAAGATCCATTCTGCGCGGCTGGTGCTGGGTGGAGTGGCTACTAAGCCTTGGCGATCGGCAGAAGCAGAGCACGTCCTTACTGGCGCAACCGCCGATGAAAAAACTTTTCACGCAGCAGCGGAAGCGGCCATGAAGCAAGCCAAGCCGCTCCGGTACAACGGATTCAAGATCGAGTTGGCCAAGCGCGCCATTGTGCGCGCACTCTCTACAGCCATGCAGACCAAGGCGGAGGGATAAAGGCGATGAGCACAGCCGTAGGTTCTTTTGTCAGCAGAAAAGATGGGCACCAAAAAGTCACCGGGCAGGCGCGCTATGCAGCCGACCATCCGATCACCAATGTTGCCCATGCCGTGGCCATTTGCAGCACGGTGGCCAGTGGACGTGTGACCGCGATTGACAGCTCCGCGGCAGAAAAAATGCCGGGCTTTCTGGCGATTTTGCATCACGGCAATGCGCCCAAGCTGTTCAGGCCGGTTAACAACTTTGAATCGGCTTCAAAGCCGGGCGAAATCCGCGTGGTGTTTGAGGATGACAAGGTGCATTACGTCGGTCAATATCTGGCTGTGGTGATCGCTGAGACCTTGCAGCAAGCGCAACATACAGCCAGCCTGGTGAAGATCAGCTATGAAGCTGCACCTCCGGTCATTGAGACTGAGCAGGCGATGAGCACGCTCTATGATCCATCAGAGTTTTTTGGCGAGAAATTAAAAGCTCAGCGCGGCGATCCGGCGGGCCAGTTTGCAAGCGCAGATGTGAAGCATGAAGCCGACTACTTTACTCCCATCGAGCACCACAATCCCATGGAGCCTTCAGCTTCCATGGCCGTATGGGATGGCGATGAAGTCACGCTGTTTGAAACTACGCAGTGGGTGGTGGGCGCACGCAACACCGTGGCGGAAACGCTGGGCATTCCAGAAGAAAAGGTGCACGTCATCTCGCCATTTATTGGCGGGGGGTTTGGCTGCAAGGGTTTCACTTGGCCACATTCAGTGCTGAGCGCGATTGCGGCAAAGAAGACGGGCAGGTCGGTAAAGCTTAATCTCACCCGCAAACAGATGTTCAGCGCCTGCGGACATCGCTCTGAGACGCGGCAGAAAATCAAGCTGGGCGCAGCGAAAGACGGCAAGCTTACATCCGTCCAGCATGAAACCATGGTGCAGACTTCCACGGTGGATGAGTTCGTGGAAGCGTGCGGCACCACCTCGCGCTTTCTTTATAGCTGCCCGAACATGGGCATTACTCACCACGCTGTGCGTGTGAACATTGCAACGCCTACGCCGATGCGCGCGCCCGGAGAAAATCCGGGGCTGTTTGCCATGGAGTCGGCGATGGATGAACTGGCGTACAAGCTGAATATTGACCCTGTGCAACTGCGCATCATCAACCATGCGGATAAAAATGAGCACACAAACCAGCCGTGGTCCAGCAAGTATCTGAAAGAGTGCTACCAGATTGCCGGTGAAAAATTTGGCTGGGCCAAGCGCAATCCTAAGCCGCGATCCATGCGCGATGGAAAACTGCTGGTGGGTTGGGGCATGGCCACGGCCACGTATCCGGGCATGCGCAGTCCGGGCGCAGCCAAGGTGCGCATTCTGCAGGATGGTACCGCACAGGTCATCAGCGCCACGCAGGATATGGGGGGCGGGACCTACACCACCATGACGCAGGTTGTGTCGGATGTGCTTGGCATTCCCGTGGACAAAATTCGTCCTGCTCTGGGTGACAGCCATCTGCCGCCTGCGCCGGTCTCCGGTGGATCAATGACCACGGCCAGCGTTTTGCCCGCGGTAAAGCAGGCGGCAACCGAGGCGCTGAAGAAGCTGGTGCAAGTGGCAATCGCAAATCCGCAGTCGCCGCTGCATGGAAAAAAGGAAGATGAGGTCACAGCAGCCAACGGCAGAGTATTTGTAAAAGGCTCCGCACCGGAGTCTGGGATCACTTACGAACAGGCGCTGCTGGCAAACAACCAGGCCGCTGCGGAAGGCGAGAGCTTTATGGCGCCGGGGAAGGAGCGTGAAAAATACGCGTTCCAGTCATGGGGCGCGCAATTTGTGGAAGTAAAGGTGGACCCAGAAATCGCAAAAGCTACGGTTTCACGCGTGGTGAGCGCTTTTGACATTGGCAAAGTCATCAATCGCAAGACTGCACAGAGCCAGGCTTACAGCGGCATTACCATGGGTGTGGGCATGGCGCTGATGGAGCACACAGTCTATGACCATCGCGATGGCGGAATCATCACCAGCAACCTGGCGGACTATGCGCTGCCGGTCCATGCTGACATTCACTCTATTGATGTGCTTTTCGTCGATAAGCCCGATCCGCACATTGATCCTTATATAGGAGCGCGGGGCGTTGGCGAGATCACCATCACCGGCGTTGCTGCGGCAGTTGCTAACGCGATTTACCACGCAACCGGCAAGCGGATACGCGAACTGCCAATTACCCCAGACAAGCTGCTTGGGTAATGCGGCTTAAGGACAGATCAACGTCGCTGAGCCGCTTACATTCGCTGTCATGGTGCTCATGTTTGCCAGTGGAATTAAAGGATCCATGGGCGCTGTTGCCATAACGATCGTGCTCCCCGTAAAACCAGAGCACTGTGCCAGACCGGTTGCGCTGATGGTCACACCCGCCGGAGCAGGTTGAGAGGAAAACGGATTTCCAATCGACCACATCACAGCCGGAGCAGCCGACATGGGTGACGTGGTGAAATTTCCCATCGCGGTGAACTGCACCATGCCGGAAGAAAAGTTTTTAGCATCAGCTGAGGCCGGCGTCACGGTGATGCTCTGTAGCTGACGGTCCATCATTGACATGTTTCCGCCACAGGAAACAGCTGGCAGAAGCACAGCGCAAAAAGCCAGAGTAAGAATAACTGCGGATAATCTGCGCATTAGACACCTCCAAAAGTGCCGTGAGGGTAAAAAGCAGCGCAATGGGTGAAGAACTTGCCTTGCCCAATATGCTACTCCAGCAGCGGGAAGAAAGACATTGCTTCGCTGCCATAACTAATTAGGCAAGTAGCTGGCCTTAGTTGCTGGGCCAGGCTGCTAGACGAGCAGGTCAGATCGTCTCATTCGGTCTGGCCATGCCCAGCAGAATCTGGAAGAGCAGCAGCCAGCGCTTGAGATTCACTGTGATAAGGAAATTTTCTTTGGCGTGCTCGCGCCCATTTTTACCCATCTCTGCCGCGAACTCTGGATGCGTAAGCAGATAACGAATCTGGTAAGCGCAGCCTTCAACAGAGTGGACCAGCACGCCGGTCAGTTTGTGGATGATTTGCGTCGGAATACCACCGACGGCACCGGCAACCACCGGTTTTTGCTTCCAGAGACCTTCTGTTACCGTGAGACCAAAGCCTTCTTTCAATGACTTCTGCACAATCACAGTTGAGGCACGCTGAAGCGCGTTGATCTCAAGGGCCGACCAGGGCGGAAGATTCAAGATGATTACATCAGGATCGTCACCTGCGGCATCCATGACTTCCTGCAAAACAACCGCTCCTTCAGGATCGTCCGTAGCGCCACCGCCGGCCAGCACCAACTGGCAGTCCACATATTTTTTCACCAGCTTGTAAGATTCAATCACGCCGACTGGATCTTTGAGCCGGTCAAAACGCGAGATCTGGGTAATAACGGGGCGAGAGCGATCGATGCCAAAATCGTCACACACCTTGTTCACGTATTCTTCCGGCAGCTCTTTGTTCTTCTCTGAAAGCGGATCAATAGAAGGATAAAAAAGATATTGCGGAACGGAGAGCTGGCGCGTAAAAGCAGGCGAGGAGAAGATGGAGGCGTCATATTGCTCCACCATCGGCTTCAGGAAGTCCCACACGCCCTGGTGCGGGTTAGAGAGATCAATGTGGCAGCGCCAAATCCAGCGGCCACGGGTTTGCGATTTGGAACGCACCAGCCACACGGGCTGAGGATCGTGAATCACAAACAGGTCATCGGCAAATTCCATGCGCTGGCGATTCTGCTCACCGTAAGCCATAAAGATGTCTTTGATCTGCTGGGTCAGGTTGTAGTCGCCGCCGTGAAGCGCGTTGTGGAAGCCTTTGGTCACTTCAAAAAAATCGTTGCCGCCGGTAATGACTTCCCAGCGCGTGGGAATTTCCAGCTCATTCATGAGCGGAATAAGTCGGTTAAGAATTTCTGCCACGCCGCCGCCCATCGCGGTGGAGTTCACCATTTTTACAGTCTTGCCGCGCAGATGGCGGGCAAGAAAACGAATCTCATCCAGCTCCGGCTGGCCGATGATGGGAGCATAATCATCCAGGCGCGGAGGCGCAGGCGGCGGTGGCTGCTGCGTGCTGATGCGCGGATGCTTGCGCCGCTCAATAAAGTGCGCCGGCAGATCTGTCTGGCGGAAGCGGCGTTCCTTTTCGCCGGGCGGCGGCCCAGGCTGGGCAGCTACCTCTTCCCTGGGTTCTTCTACTGTGGCGCTGGCGTTCGCTGAACGGTCCTGCTGCTCGCGGGTCTGGCCTTTCTTTACTTCGCTGGCTGCTTGTTGCTCCGGATTCTTTTCCTTCATCGATTGCTTCTCCACAATTCTCGGTTGGTTTACAGGAGCAGGGTTCGCGCTCAAGTCAAGTACGGGCCATTTCAGTCTCAATGACCTTCAAAATGCTGCGGCGAACGCCTTCCAGGGTGGAGGTATAGATATCGATGCGATTGAGCTTGTCTGCCACCTGCGCCATATCTACCTCCTGTTCCAGCCAGACGGAAAAATCATTGGTATTGAGTTTGAGGCGCAGCCGGGCATCAATAAAGTGGTAATAAATTGCGTGAACACTCACCTTGCGCAAGCCATCAGCAAATTCTTCAATGTTGCGGGCCACGTAAGGAGTGGGAACCACCACCAGGTCAGACGCCATGAGATAAAAAGGCTCCATAGCGGGCCGCGATGCCGCGCGCGGATTTTTCTGTAGATAGGTCTCAATGATGTGAACAATCCGCTCGCGCAAAGTGGCGATAGAGGTAAACTCACGGACATCAATGGCGGCCAGGCGCTCAGCCAGCTCCACTTCATTGCAAGCGGCAAAGGCCCAGTGCGAAAAATCATTGGAAAAACCTTCTTTAATAAAGTGGTGCTCTTCCAGGGTCTGGAAGGTGTGCTGGAAGATTGAAGATTCAGAGCAGGTGCGCAGCACATCCACCAGTTCCTGCAGATTCGTGGCTTTTTCACGGCTGATCCGGAGCAGGTGAGAAGCAGAATTAAAATAAAAAGGCGCGCGCGCCCAGCGCGAATGGGTTGCGGGCAACTGCGGTACCGTAGCCATGCAAAATCCCTCCATCGAGCCGAGGCCCGAAAGGTTGTTCCTGAAAGTTGTAGGATGCCCGGCTGGCCAGCATCGTTGCTACTGATTGAAAGGCATTAGTGGCGACGGAAACCGGACGTTGGCGGCGCAAACAGGAATGAAAAAGCCATGCCGACCAGCAGCATCCAGCCCAGATTGCTGCGCGCGGAATCACTGGCAATGCTCATGCTCCGGGTTGGAGCAAACAGGAAGGAAGCAAAGATCAGCGCAGCCAACAGAGTGCCTAGAATCCCTGCTTTGGAGCCAAAAATTCCGGCGATCACCAGCAAAACCAGGATAAACACCAATGGAACCAAATTTTGCCAGGAGCGCCCGGCAGCTATGATGCTGACGCCCAGAGCAGCAAGACCGCAAATCAGGGAACCAATGGCAACATCCATGAGCGGCGTAGAGCGAAGCTTGCCTGCCGCCATTTTCATTCCCGTCCGGCTGATGAAATGGCTGAGATGCATACGAAAACCAACCTAAGCTAGGATGACAGAAGGCAGGGTTGATGTGGGGAAAAATCGGAAGCTGGAAAACATTTTTTGCGGAGAACAGGGCAACCCGGCCAGGCAATTCTCATGCAAATCACAGGCGCAAATCGGCGGAAGCTGACCAAGACAAGGCAGCAGCTACTCTGGATTTCGCTTGGCGTAAAAGCATCTTATAGGTAAGGTTTCGTCAGGCCCTGCAGCAATTTAAAACGCATGCATACTGCTGATCCATTTTTACTTCAGCTGTTCTACATCTTTGTGTGGGCCAAGCTCTTTGGCGAGGTGTTTGAGCGCTTGCACCTGCCTGCGGTATTGGGAGAAATCCTAGCTGGAGTGCTGGTAGGGCCGTATGGCGCGCGCCTTGTAGTCCCCACGGATGCTATTTACGCAATTGCGGGAATAGGCGCTATCTTCCTCCTGTTTACCGTTGGCCTGGAAACCCAGCCTAAAGACCTGATCAGCGTGGGGCGGACTTCACTCTATGTGGCACTGGCGGGCATCGCTGTGCCGCTTTTGTTCGGCTATAGCTATATGGTGATGCGCCATCATCCGCCTCATGAGGCCATTTTTGTGGCAGCAGCCATGATGGCGACCAGCGTAGGTATTACCGCCCGGGTGCTGGGAGACATGAACGTGCTGCAAACGTTCGCAGCCAAAATTGTTCTGGGAGCAGCAGTATTTGACGATGTTCTGGGCATGATCGTCCTGGCGGTATTGGTGGGAATTGTGTCATCCACCGGGCTGGAGTGGGCCCAGCTTTTGATCACCGCGATTGAAGCGATAGGTTTTGCCCTGATTATGATGTTTTACGCGCCGCGTGTGGTGAGGCGGATGGAATCAGGGGTGGAGCGCATGTCAACGCACGATGCGCCACTGATTATCGCCCTGGCTATCTGCCTGGGACTTTCTTCCGCCGCGGTAAAGATCGGTATGGCCGCGATTATCGGCGCGTTTTTTGCTGGGCTGGCTTTTGCTGAATACTCCCCGCGATGGAACCTGCGCGAGCGCGTCTTTTCCATCAATGAATTTCTGGCGCCATTTTTCTTTTTCAGCATGGGAGCGCGCCTGAATATGGGAGTGTTTGACCGCAAGCTGATCGTTTCAGCCATTGTGATTTCATTGCTGGCCATTCTCTCCAAGCTGATTGGTTGCGGTCTGCCCGTGCTGCTCTCCGGTTGGAAGACCGCCGCCAAAGTGGGCGTTGGCATGGTGCCGCGCGGCGAAGTTGGGCTGATTGTGGCGCTGGTTGGCTTGCAGATGAACATTGTTTCTGAATCCGCTTATGCCCTGGTTATCTTTATGACTGGAATTACCACGCTGGTTGGTCCGCCGATCATGCAAATCCTGTTCAGGGAAGATATAGCCCCAGACCATGCGGTGGTAGAGCGAAGCAGAAAAACGGCGATGTAAGAAGTTAGCGGCAATAGAACATGGGCCAATTGATGTGTCACGCCTTCATTATTTGGGCG